>JBAXQF010000080.1:0-11258 GCA_037131875.1 Verrucomicrobiota bacterium | reverse complement strand
CGGCCTTCGCCGCCCCAAGACGCGGCTATAGTTTTTGGTAAATTGCTCTAGCGCCAATCCTCAGGGGCAGCCACCATACCGCGCTTGACGGGGTTGTTGTGAAGATACTCCAACTTTTGCAACATCATCGCGTCGCCCTGAATCGCCTGCGGATGAACGCCCTCCTGCCAGACTTGATGCTCGCTGGCCATTTTGTGCGCCGCCCGGTAATAGGCCAGTTGGTTGAGTAGCCATTCACGCCCCTCGGCGCGGATTTGTTCCAGCAGAACGCGCGAGGTGAAGCGCTTCAAGTCGCGGATGGTGTTGGCAAGCTCCGGTCCGGAGAGGATTGCGTGGAAATGGTTGTCGAGGATGACCCAGGCATGAATGCGCAGGCCTTTGTGCTCGCGGCAATGCTCGAAGGAGCGGATGAGGATGTCACAGCAGGCCGAGGAGGTGAAGACGGGCAGCCACTCGACAATGGTGGAGGTGACAAAGTGCGCGTGATCGGGTTCAAGAATGCGGTAGCGCGTGCGCATTTGGCCAGATTGTCGCAATGGAGTTGCGAAGACAAGTGCGTTCCCAAATGGAGTTTGGGAACGAGGAACAGAGCCTACGGTGTCTTTGCGCCCATCGGCATCCTGCCAGCCAATCGCCGCTGATATTCTTCTTCCGGGACGGTGTTTATACTCATATCCATTCCAAGAACAACGCGAACGAGTTTCTTTTCGGCTTTCAAGTCCTTCGCGCAGATCGTCTTTTCAATCGGCACCTTGCTCGCGGCGATCATTCCTCCAATTTTCCCTTCAAAATAGTCAAATTCACCCTTGTGATCCACTTCTGCAGGATCGACCGCAGCCTTTTGACATTGCTCTTTGAAATCTTTAGCGCTCCAGTCAAAAAAGAATTTCACATCGTCGCCGGACATGTATTCGGGAAATAATTGGGAAAATCGCTCCGGCAATTTTTCGTCATGATCTCCCATGTAAGAAAGCAACCCTATCTCCACGCGCTGAAGATTGTTGCGCTGCTGGCTCTGTTTTAGTGCCCAGCGAGGTGATGGGTGAGGAGGAGTATGCAGAGTGCTCAATATCACTCCCCATATTACAAACGTGATGAGAATCCGGATTGCCGGTTTCTTGATCACGAAGCTCAGCAGCCATAGTGTGAGCAGCAAAGGCAGGCTACCGCAAATGACAATGATCAAAAATGGGCGTATCCATTCCATCATCCATAAATTCTGCACGCATCCTCCCTCGCCTGCCAGCAAAACCTTCGCGTCCTTTGCGTCCTTTGCGCGAACCCTCTCCTACTTCGAGTCTGCCGATAAATCGAACAACGCTGAGCCCGGGTTCTGCTGGATGAAATAATTCATCGTCCAGGAGCTTGGGAAGAGCACCACGGGCTGTTCTTCTCGTTCCCAAACTCCATTTGGGAACGCACTTGTCCGCGCAACTCTATTGCGCGAGCCCGGCTCCTACTTGGAGTCCGCCGACAAATCAAACAAAGTCGCGCCAGGGTTCTGCTGGATGAAATAATTCATCGTCCAGGAGCTTGGGAAAAGCACCACGGGTTGTTCGTCGGCGTCGTAGGCGATGCGGCAGCCGGTGGGGAGCTTGAGTTCCTTCACCTGCGCGGGGGTCGTGTCAGCCTTGAGCCATTTCACGATCTCCCACGGCACGGACTCCAACCGCGAGGGCGCGCCGTATTCGCTCTCCAGGCGGTATTGCACCACCTCAAATTGCAGCGGGCCGACTGCCGCCAGCAGCGGGATTTTCTGATCCGAATCCCGCAAGTAAAACACCTGGATCACGCCTTCTTGCAAAAGCTGCTCCAGCCCCTGCCGGAACTGTTTATACTTGCCGGGGTTCGGATTTTGCAAATAGGCGAAGCACTCCGGCGCAAAGCGCGGGATTTCATTGAAGACCACGCCCGCATCTTCCGTAAGCGTGTCGCCGATGCCAAACTCCGAGTGCCCTACCATGCCAACGATGTCCCCGGCGAACGCCTCATCCACCGTCTCCCGCTCCTGCCCAAAAAGTTTGTGTGAACTCGACAGGCGCACTTTCTTGCCCGTCTGCGCATGCGTGACGGTCATGTCGCGCTCGAATTTCCCCGAGCAAACCCGCACAAACGCGATGCGGTCGCGGTGCTTCGGGTCCATGTTCGCCTGAATCTTAAACACAAACCCGGAGAAGCCCGGATCGTGCGGCTGCACCACGCGGTCGCTGGAATGGCGGGCCGTGGGCGGCGAGGATTTTTCCAAAAACGAATCGAGCAACAACTGCACGCCAAAGTTGTTCATCGCGCTGCCGAAAAACACGGGCGTCAATTCGCCTGCGAGCACCGCCTCGGCGGAATACTCTTTGCCCGCGAGTTCCAGCATCTCCAGTTCCTCCACAAAGCGGGCGTAATCCGCCGCGTCCACCTGCTCGCGCACGAGCGGCTCGTCCAGGCTCGTCACCGTCACCGGCGCGCGGTAGGCCCCCATCTTGGTGCGCTCAAAGAGATGCAAATCGCGCGTCTGGCGGTCGTAAACGCCCTTGAAACCAAAGCCCGTTCCGAGCGGCCAGTTCACCGGGAACGCCCCGATGCCCAGCACGCTCTCCAGTTCATCCACGAGCGCGAGCGGATCGCGCGTCGGGCGGTCCACCTTGTTCATGAACGTGAAAATGGGCACCCCGCGGCGGCGGCAGACCTCGAACAGTTTGCGCGTTTGGGATTCGATGCCCTTGCCCGCGTCGATGACCATGACGACGGCGTCCACCGCCGTGAGCACGCGGTAGGTGTCCTCGGAGAAATCCTTGTGGCCCGGCGTATCCAGGAGGTTCACGCGGAAGCCGTTGTAGTCGAATTGCAGCACGGTGGAGCTGACCGAGATGCCGCGCTTGCGTTCCAGTTCCATCCAGTCGCTCGTCGCCGCGCGCTGGCTTTTGCGGGCTGTGACCGAACCGGCAAGCTGCACCGCGCCGCCGTAGAGCAGGAGTTTTTCGGTAAGCGTCGTCTTGCCCGCGTCCGGGTGGGAAATAATGGCGAACGTGCGCCGTCTGGAAATCTCAGCTTGCATGGATGGAAAGAAAAGGGCCGAGAGTCTCGTCCAAAAGCGGGCGCGGCGCAAGAACTCAGGTGAGGGAAAGACCCATAGGTCTTATAAGTCCCATACGACCTATTCTCCGGGCCAAAAAAAGAACGAGAGCTGACATCCCGTGGGACGCAGCTCTCGTTCGTAGGTTTTTCACCGTGCGTTGCACGGCAAGAAGACTACTTCTTCTTGCAGCACTTGGCCGGGGTCTTGACGACCTTCGCGTCCACAACGGGAGCGGGTTTGTGCGAGCAAGCGCTGAGGGTGGCAACGGCAAAAACCGTGGCAAGGAATAGGTGTTTCATAGGAAGAAAAGTTTTCCCACTGTTTGCAAAAGAATCAAGATCAGATTGAGAAAGAATGCAGGTTATCGGGTATTTTTTTTGTTTTACCCAGTATTCCGCACCAAGGCAAACGCATCTGGATACAGAAAAAAACGATCAGGAACTCAGGAAATCAGGAGAAAAGCGGTTTTTGCAAAAGCCGTTTCCTTTTAAAAATCTGCGGATGCATTTCCTGTTTTTTCCTGACTTCCTTGAGTTCCTGATAAATTTCAGATGCGTTTATCTGGTATTCCGCAATCAAACGGCTTGTGCGCGCGGACGAAAAAAGGGAGACTTGAACCTACTATGAACGCTTTGCTTCGCGGGGTTTTGGCGGGGATAATGGGTTTTGGGGCGCTGGGATGGGCGCATGCGGCAGAAGTGGTGGTTGTGGTGCCGCTCAAGGGGCAGGTCTCCCAGGCGCAATTCTTTTTCCTGCGCCGTGCGCTCAAGGAGGCCGAACGCGCGGACGCCAAAGCCGTCGTGCTCGACATGGATACCTACGGCGGCGAGGTGGAGGCCTGCAAGCAAATGCAGAATGCCCTTGCCCAGGTGAAAATGCGGACGCTCACCTACATCAATCCGAACGCCGGTTCCGCCGGGGCGCTCATCGCCATTTCCACCAAGGACATCTACATGGCCCCCATCAGCGCCATCGGCGCGGCGGCTCCGGTGCTCGCGGGCGGGCAGGATCTCAGCAAGACGCTGGAAGACAAACAAGTCTCCTTCCTCTCCAGCTACTTCTCCAGCGTCGCCGAAAAGAACGGGCACGACCCGCAAATCGCCAAAGCATTCATCGACAAGAACCAAACCGTGGTCATCGGCGGGCAGACGCTCCACGAGAAAGGCTCCGTGTTGACGTTGAGCGCGCAAGAAGCCGTGCGGGTGATTGAAGGCAAGCCGGTGCTGGCGGCGGGCATTGCAGCCTCGGTGCCCGAGTTGCTCCAGAAGGCGCACTTGGAGGGAACCCTCGTGCGCGAGGTGCAGCCGACCGGGTTTGAGGTGCTCGCGTTCTGGGTGACAACGCTTTCCCCATTGTTCCTGCTCGGGGGCATTCTTGGGGCTTATCTGGAGATGAAAATCCCGGGGTTTGGGCTGGCGGGGATTTTTTCCGTCTTGTGCTTTGCGATTTTCTTCATGGGCCATTACGTCGCGGGCCTGGCCGGGTGGGAAGCGCCCGTGCTGTTCCTCGTCGGGCTGGCCTTGGTGTTGGGGGAACTACTGGTGCATCCTGGCACCATTCTGCCCGGCCTGTTGGGAGCGACGCTGATGGGGCTCTCGCTGGTTTGGGCCATGGTGGATCGCTACCCCGGCGGCCCGCTGGTGCCCGACACCGGTTTGCTGGTCATGCCGCTCCTGAAACTGGCGGCGGCGGTGGGAATCTCGGGCATCGCCATCGCCATCCTGGCCAAATACCTGCCCAAGACCTCCTTTTTTCACGGCTTGGTGTTGGCGGGGCGCAACCCGGCAGGAGCAGCGCTTTCACCCACCAAAAGCGAGTTCACCCGGCTGCCCGTGGGAGCGGAGGGAGTGGCGCGCTCCATCCTGCGCCCGAGCGGCAAGGCGGAGATCGGTGGGGAACTGCACGACGTGATCACGGCGGGCCAGTTTGTGGAGCCCGGCACGCGCGTGCGGGTGGTGGCGGTGGAAGGGGCGCGAATTGTCGTGGAGCCGATCTAGTCAGGTTTTTTTCAAAAATCATGCAAACCCTTTTCCACCGAATCAAAAATTGCGATGCGCACCATCGGCTGATTTTCTCCGCCGTGGCGGCGGTGCTGGTGGCGTTTGCAACCCAGGGGCGGCTGCGGTTGCCGGTGCAGATGGTGGTGATCTGGAATGCGTTTTCCCTTTGTGTGCTGGCGCTGGCTTGGGTGCGGATGGTGACGGCGCGGCCTTTGGAGTCGCTGCGGACGGCCAAACTCCAAGACTCCAGCCGCCGGGTGATCTTTCTCTTTGTGCTCCTTGCGGCCTGCGCAAGCCTCTTTGCGGTGGGCTATCTGCTCGGCACGGCTCACGGGCGGCATGGGGGGCGGCTGCTGGAGACCGTCGCGCTGGCGTTCGCCACGGTGATCGGCTCGTGGAGCCTCATGCACACGCTCTTTGCGCTCCATTATGCCCATATTTACTATGGGGAGGACGGGGCGAGTCATGCCGGGGGCCTGATTTTTCCCGATGAACGGATGCCGGATTACCTGGATTTCGCCTATTTCTCGTTTGTCGTCGGGATGACCTGCCAGGTCTCAGATGTCCAAATCTCCGGGCGCAGACTCCGCCGCTGGGCGCTTGCTCACGGGTTGCTGGCGTTCGCGTTCAACACGGCCATCCTCGCCCTGAGCATCAACGTCGTCTCCAGCCTGTTCACGGCGTGAGGCTATAAGACTTATAAGTCCTATGGAACCTATCCGAATCATCGATTTTTTGCCTTCAAGCCTTGCGTCCTGCGCGTGAGTCTTGGATGGTAGCGGCTCGATGATTGTTCTAGCGCTCGAAACATCCTGTGACGAAACGGCGGCGGCGATCCTTTGCGACGAGCGGGGTCTGCTCGCCAGCGAGGTCGCTTCGCAGATCGCCATTCACCAAGCCTACGGCGGCGTGGTGCCGGAGGTGGCTTCGCGCCAACACCTGACGCAACTGCGCCCGGTGGTGCAGGCCGCCCTGAGCCACGCCGGGCTGCGCATGGAGGAGATCGACGCCGTGGCCGCGACCGCCGGGCCGGGGCTGGCGACTTCGTTGATGATTGGGCTTTCCGCCGCCAAGGGGCTCGCTTTGGGGCTCAAAAAACCGTTTTTGGCCATCAACCACATTGAGGGGCATTTGCTTTCCCCGTTTTTCCCGTCTCCGTGTCTGATTCCCGCCACCGGTCTGGTGGTCAGCGGGGGGCACACGCTTTTGGTGGATGTCGAGGGCTTCGGCTCTTACCGCCTGCTGGGGCAGACGCGCGACGATGCCGCAGGGGAGGCGTTCGACAAGGTGGGCAAGCTGCTGGGCCTCCCGTATCCGGGCGGGCCGGTGATTGATAAACTGGCGCGCACAGGGAATCCGCAGCGGTTCGATTTTCCCCGTTCCATGCTCGACACGGGCGATTTCGCCTTCAGCTTCAGCGGGCTCAAAACCGCGGTGCGCTACCTCATTCCCAAGCTGCCGGATCGCAGCGACACCACCCTGGCCGATGTGTGCGCCTCCTTCCAAGAGGCGGTGGTGGACGTTTTGGTGGCCAAAACGCTTGCCGCCGTGCGTGCGACGGGCCGGAAAACCGTGGCGATGAGCGGCGGGGTGAGCTGCAACAGCCGGTTGCGCGCCAAAATGAGCCAGGCATGCGAGGCGGCGGGCATCCCACTGCTGGTGGCCGATGCCGCGCTTTGCACGGATAACGCCGCGATGATCGGGTTTGTCGCCCTGCACCACCTCCGGCAAAACACGTATTCCCCGTTGACCTCTGACATTGATCCCAACTTGCGACTGGTGTAGTATTCAGCCCAATGAGCTTGTTTTTTGTCCGGGCTGCGGATAACTTCAGTCAACCCCAAACCGCGTGAGCATTATACAGGAAATCGAATTGCTTTTGTGCGGTGTTTCCGTTCTGGGAATGGGGGCGGCGCTTGCACTCCTCTGGATCCAGAGGCGGAAGCTCCGGGAAGCCCAAGCGCGGATCCATGCGGCGGAATCAAAAACCATAACGCTCACCGAAGAAAACCAACGCCACGGGACGGAAGTGATGCATCATGCGGAGCAGGCGCGGCAATTTGCCGAGACCCTGATTGAATCCGCTTCCATCTTGATTCTGGCGGTGGACGAGCAGAACCACCTGCGTCTCTTGAACGAGCGGGCTCGCGAGGTGACGGGCTATGTCCTTGACGACTGGTTTGCAAAGGAATGGATGACAACCCTTTTCCCCGGTGAGGAATTCGCTCCGGCCCGCGAGGCCATGCAAGCGATGATGCGCGGCGACATCACGGAAATGGTGGAGACCCTTTTGGTTGCGCAATCCGGGGAGGAACGCACCATCTCCTGGCATTGCCGCAAGGTGGTGTATCAGGACGAACCGCTGTGCCTGATGTTTGGCGTGGATTTGACTTCCCGCTCCCAGGCAGAGGGCGAACGGCATGAACTGGAGCGCAAGTTGCTGGATATGCAAAAGCTGGAGAGCCTGGGCGTGCTCGCAGGCGGCATCGCGCACGACTTCAACAACCTTTTGACCGCCATCCTCGGCAACGCCCAACTCGCCCAACTCCAGTTGCCGCCCTCATCCCCGCTGCGCCAGCATCTCATCGAGATCGAGCGCACCTCCATCCAGGCCGCTGATCTTTGCAAGCAAATGCTGGCCTACTCGGGCCAGGGGCGCATCGAGGTTCGCCTGATCGACCTCAACCGGGTGATCCGGGACATGAGCCAGCTCCTGCGCGTCTCCGTCGCCAAAAAAGCGCAGCTATCCTTTAACCTCGCCCACAACCTGCCCCGGGTGCGTGGGGATGTGAGCCAGATCCGCCAGGTGCTGATGAACCTTGTCATCAACGCCTCCGAGGCGATCACCGCCAATGAAGGCTCCATCTGGGTCTCCACGGGCGTCGTTCACCGCGCAAAAGAGCTGTTCCGCGGCCTCACCGTCACGGGCAAACCGGAGGAGCGCGATTACGCCTTTATCGAGATTGCCGACACCGGCTGCGGGATGAGCGCGGAGACGCAGGCGCGCATTTTCGATCCCTTTTTCACCACCAAATTCACCGGGCGCGGCCTGGGGCTTGCGGCGGTGCTGGGCATTGTGAAAGGCCACGGCGGCACGCTGGAACTGGTGAGCCACGAGGGGGAGGGAACCACCTTTACGCTGCTTTTCCCGTGCACGGAAGCCTCAGCCGAACCGGTGCATGAAGAGGAAATGCGAAGCAATTCCCACTGGAGCGGCGAGGGGTTGGTGCTGGTGGTCGATGACGAGGAGAGTGTGCGCACGCTGGCAGCGCGGATGCTTGAGACGTTTGAATTTCGCGTGATCACCGCCAATGACGGACGGCAGGGAGTCGATCAATTCCTCGCACACGCCGAAGCGATCACGGCGGTTCTGCTGGACGTGACCATGCCGGTGATGGGCGGGTTGGAAGTGCTGGATCGCATCCGCGCCATCCGACCCGATGTGCCGGTGCTCTTCATGAGCGGCTACATGCGTGAGGGGCAACTCCACAATCTCGACAGCGCGACAGACTATCTCCAAAAACCGTTCAAGATCGAAGACCTCCAGGAAAAACTGCGCGTGCTCTTGAGCGACGCCCCGCGTGGCGAATCGACGCCATAGAGCGGGCTTGATTTGCATTCATGGGAATGTACAGTATTCCGATGAACAAATCAGATTCCTCGTGCTCCGCTTCTCCAAAGGGCGCGTTGCGTTCGCTCTTTTCCGGGGCGGTTTACGTGGTGTCAGACAACCCGGATGTCCTCAAGCGCGCAATCGAGGACGGGGTGACAATCCTCCAGTTGCGGGACAAATCCGGAGACAAGGCCGCCATCCGGGGCAAGGCCCGCGAGGTATTAGCTCACCCGAGGCGCAACGCTTTCCTTTTCATCCTGAATGACGAACCGGAACTGGCGCTGGAAATCGGGGCGGACGGCGTCCATATCGGTCAGGATACGGATTCGGTGCAAACGCGGGCTCTCGTGGGCGAGACATTCCTCATCGGCAAGACCACCCACAACTTGAATCAAGCGCGGCAAGCGGAGCGGGACGGCATGGACTACATTTCGGCCGGGCCGGTCTACCCCACGCCCACCAAGCCGGGGCGTCCCGCCGTCGGGCTGGAATATGTGTGCGCCGTTGCCGGAAACATCTCCCTGCCCTTTGTTGCCATTGGCGGCATCGACGAGACCAACATCGACGCCGTTCTCGCCGCCGGAGCCCGCACGGTGGGAATTGTCCGGGCGGCAGCGCTCGCCCCTCTTTTTTTGAACAAAGTCAGGAGACACCTAAAGCTCAACGGCGATCAAACCGAAATCATCTCCTCTGTTGGAGGAGGCTAAACACTATGGAAGAACTCATCATCGGAGGGCGCAAACTCTCCAGCCGGTTTTTGCTGGGAACGGGAAAATTCAAAAGCAAACAGGAACTGCAAGAGGTGATCTGCCGTTCGGGTTCCGAGGTCGTCACAGTGGCGCTGCGCCGGATCGACCTGGACAAGAACGAAGATAATCTCCTCTCCTACCTCCCCGCAAACATCATCCTGCTCACCAACACATCCGGGGCGCGCAACGCGGATGAAGCGGTGCGGCTGGCCCGCTTGGGACGCACCTCGGGCCATGGAAACTGGGTAAAAATCGAGGTGATCAACGACAGCAAATATCTCCTGCCGGATAACGCAGAGACGATCAAGGCCACGGAAATCCTCGCCGCCGAGGGCTTCGTGGTTCTGCCCTACATGAACCCCGATCTGTATGCCGCCCGCGCGCTGGTGAAAGCCGGGGCCGCTGCGGTGATGCCCCTCGGTTCACTGATCGGCAGCAACCAGGGGTTGCGCATGAAGACGATGATCGAGGTGCTCATCGCGGAGATCACCGAAGTGCCCATCATTGTCGATGCAGGGATCGGACGCCCCTCACACGCCGCCGAGGCGATGGAAATGGGCGCGGACGCCGTGCTCGTCAACACGGCCCTGGCGAGTGCGGGCAATCCGCCCCAGATGGCCGAAGCCTTTGCCAAAGCGGTGGACGCCGGGCGCTTGGCCTGGCTTTCAGGAACCGGCGCCGAATCGCCACTTGCGCGAGCCTCCTCTCCCTTGACCGGGTTCCTCCATGAGTAAGCTTTGCACCGCAGAACTGTTTGAGCTGGATCTGGAAACCCTGGCCCGGGAAGCGCAACGGATCACGCGGCAGCACTTTGGGCGCACCATCAGCCTGTACGCGCCGCTTTACCTTGCGAACTACTGTGAAAACCAGTGCACCTACTGCGGGTTCAGCGCGAATCTGCGCTTCAAACGCGAAAAGCTCGGCCCCGAGCAGATCGAGACCGAGTGTGCCGCGCTGGCTGCGACGGGCATCCAGAGCCTTCTGCTGCTGACAGGGGAGTCGCGCCGTCATACCCCGGTGAGCTATTTGCTGGAAGCCGTGGGAATCGCCAAAAAATATTTTCCCAGCCTCTCCATCGAAGTGCAGCCGCTGGAAACGGAAGACTACCGGGCGCTGGCGCAGGCAGGAGTGGATGGCTTGGCCGTTTACCAGGAGACCTACGACAAAGAACTCTACGCCCGCCTGCACCTCGCCGGAAAGAAGCGTGATTACCAATACCGCTTGGCAACGCCTGCCCGGGCGGCTCAAGCCGGCATCCGAAACATTGCGCTGGGCGTTCTCTTGGGGTTGGGCGCATGGCGACCCGATGTGGAAGCCCTCTTTGGCCACCTAAGCGCGCTGGAAAAGGAATATCCCGGGGTGGACTTCAGCTTGTCCTTCCCGCGAATGCTTCAGGTCGAGGGCGGGATTCTCCCCACTTTGGTAAGCGACGCCGATTTGGTGCGCATCCTCTGCGTCGCCCGCATCCTGTTTCCCCGCGTGGGAATCAACCTCTCCACCCGGGAGTCGGCGCGCTTTCGCGATCACGTCTTTTCCCTTGGCGTCACGCGCATGTCGGCAGCCTCCTCCACCATCGTCGGCGGCTACGCAGAGCCGACGCCGGGCGGCAAAGCCCCTTCCACGGAGGGGAAGAATCCGCAGTTTTCAATCAGCGACGGGCGTTCTTTGGCCGAAATCAAGACCATGCTCATTTCCAAACAGTATGATCCCGTCCTCACCGATTGGCGTCGGATATAAACACCCATGAACGCGTTCGAAGCAACCGTCAGCCGCTATTAGAGCGTTTTCCCTGAATGTCTTTACACATTCCGTGGCGGCGAGTGGCGTCA
>JBAXQF010000079.1:0-11320 GCA_037131875.1 Verrucomicrobiota bacterium | reverse complement strand
GCCTTGCGCGCCAACCCACGGCGCTCCCATCGAATAACGGAAATTCTTTTTGAGAAACGCTCTAACTTAACCGAAGGGTATGAGGCTATTTCTCCGGCACGAGCGGCAGCTCCACTTTCAGATCGTCGCGCCCTGTGGCCGTGACAAGGGCGGTGACGACATAAGGTTTGCCAGGCTGCAAATCCCGCGTGGAAAATGAGGCCTGATACTCCAGGTGCTCGCCGGGGTTGATGCCGACATACCCGAGGGCCATATCAAACATCCGATCCTCGCTCCACTGCACGACCACCCGGCCCGCTGCGTCGCGCACGAGCACGTCAAAGCGCTGGGCGCTTGCAAACTCCAGTTGGAGGAACCGCTTAGAGACATTCTCCAGCCGGAGGGTTGCCTCCATGCGCGGTGTGGCAGAAAGCTTTGCGGGGACGGGATTCAGCCGCAGCGTGAGCGCCAGGCCGTGGGCGCGCACGGTTTTCTCGGATGCAGCCGCCTCTGCGGTTTTGCTGCTGTGCCCCCACGGAATCCAGCCCGTGGCGCAACGGGCCATTTTGCGCGTGGCCTGGCACCCCCCGAGCAGCAGCAGGGAGAGGCCGAAAGTCACGCTGAGAACCTTGGAAGAACAACGCATACGCACACGGATTTAATAAACGAGCCAACGCGGGGTTGCAAATCGCATTTACAAGGAGCAGATTGCCCGCCATGCGATCCACGCGTTTTCTCCTCCCCCTGCTCGCCCTCGCTTTTCTTGCCGCCGCTCACAAGCCCAAGCTGACCATTCGCTTCCACATCGAGGCCAATGCCAATTCCGGCTCCTCATTTGCCATTGCGGTGCCGATGCCCGGTTCCTCCAGAACCCTTTCCATTTCCAAGGTTGCCGACATTTCGGAAAGCGACGTGGCGGCCATTTTCCCGTTCCCGGCGGAGGACGGCTCAATGGGCTGTGCGCTCAAGCTCGACAACCACGGGCAGATCACCCTTGCTTCCATCTCCCAGGAATACCGGGGCACGCTGCTTCTCGGTTTTGTCAATGGGCGGGCGGTCACGGCGATGTTGATCGACCGCAAGGTGCTTGACGGGGTGATCACCATCCCGCGCGGCCTCACCCCCGCAGAGATCGCGCTGATGAAGCAGTCTTTCCCGACGCTGGGTGAAAAGAAGAGCGGAAAGAAAAAGGCAACAGCGCAAGCGCCCGCTGAGAGCATGCCGGTCATTGCCGTTCCGCCGCCTCTGCGCACGGAGCCGAGCGGGCTCGCCCCGCGAGGGGATTAGGCGGCTCCCGGGCCGGTTGCTGACAAGTTCAGAAAGGCGGAGCCGATTTTCCTTGCCGCAAACCATATTTTGGCTTTTCCTAGCCATATTATGTCCACACCTACGATTACCGCCTACCTTAAAACCCGTTGCGGATGGAGCCGGGGCGTTCGCGCTGCCTTGGAAAAATACGACCTCGCCTATACGGAAAAGGACATTGTCGTGAACCCGGAATTCCGCCTGGAAATGGAAGAGAAAAGCGGTCAGGGGCTTACCCCTTGCGTCCAGGTCAACGGAGTGATGCTCGCAGACATCAGCGGCGAGGAGCTTGAGGCCTATCTGCTCCAGGAGAACCTTGTCGTGCCGAATGATCGCGTTCCCTCCGTCCCCCTCCACGGATGCTGCTCCGACGTGGAACACGCAGCCAAGCACGCGGCGCAATGAGCGGGGAGATTGATCACAATTCGCGGCGGTTTCACGCTGCGATCTCCCGTTTTGATGCAGAGAACGCCGCCGATCCGAACCGGGAATGCGTGGAGGGTGCGCAGCAACCCAAGGAATTGGTTTACGCACGACGGCTGACGGAGTGGGTGCTGCACCTTTGTCCGGACGCCTCTGAGAGTTTGCGCCTTGCGGCGCGCTGCCAGCACATCTGCCGTTGGAGCATCCCGCGCAACGATTATCCAGAGGGTCGCATCGGCTACCTCAAATGGCGCGCCGAGTTAAAGAAATTTCACGCGGAGAAAGCGGGTCAGATTCTTCGCGAGTGCGGCTACAGCGAGGAGCTGGTGGAAGCCGTGCAGGCGCTCAACCTCAAGAAGAACTTCCCCCGCGATGCGGACAGCCGCGTGCTGGAAGACGCGCTGTGCCTGGTGTTTTTGGAATTTCAATTCGCCGCGCTTGCCGCGAAATCGACCGAGGAAAAAATGGTCGATGTCCTGCGCAAGTCCTGGATCAAAATGACGGAGTCTGCGCGGAGGGCAGCGTTGCAACTCTCCTTTGGCCCGGTCGAGCAGAGGCTCATCCAGCAGGCGCTGGCGGGTGGTGGACAGTAAAGGCCAGTGACGGTGCTTACGCTCCGCCGCGTTTCAGCACGGGGGTCATTTTGGACACTTTTTGCCGCATGACCTTGCCCATCTTGAACTTCACCGTGGCCCGCTCGGGAATCTCGTAGCGGCTGCCGGGCTCATTGGGGTTGCGCCCCACGCGCGGCTTGGTGAGGCGAATCTCAAACACGCCGAAATTGCGCAGTTCGACATCATTGCCTTCGGCGAGCGACTCCGTGATATAATCCAGCGTCTTCTGGATCACATCGAAGACTTGCGTTTGCACAACGCCCGTTTCGTTGCTGATCCGAACCACCAAATCCCGTTTCGTCAAGTTTGCCATAGCAACCCTTAAATTACTCCTGCCCGCTGCTTTCCGGCAAGCCGATAATTTTGGGTAGCACAAATGCCCTTTAATCCCGGTGAGGGAACGCTTTTTGGACACGCGCTGCCGCCAGGCGCAATCCGGTTGCTCCGCATGCCGCCAGACCCCCTAAAAACAGGAAGCGGCGAACCTCCCTGCGCGGGACTTTCACCCGGCGCGCTGTCTCCAGCGGGCGGTTGATCTCCAACAGCGCGAGGGTTCGCACCCCCAGCGCCCACGGCAAAAAGCAAGCCAGCCGCAGCCGCCACGGGCGCACGGCCTCGCTATAGCGCAGCCCGTCATCGAGATGCGCCCGCGCCCGTGCCATCCATCGGTCGCAGGCCGGGCGGGCAAGCTCCGGGGTGGTTCGGAGTGCTCCGGGGTCGATGCGTCCCAGTTCCTCCACTGGAAAATAGCAGCGCCCATTGGCCAGATCCGCCGGGGCATCCCGCAGGATATTTACCAATTGAAGGCCCTTGCCGAAGGATGCCCCAAGCCTTGAGAGTTCCTCCAGGCCGACCCCCGGCGCATAATCGCTCAGGTGGCGGTGGCAAACGCGCGTCCAAAATTCCCCCACGCACCCGGCCACGCTGTAGGTGTAATCCTCCAGCTCTTGCGCGGTGGCCAGCGCCCGGATTTCCCCGGTTGCGCCTTGCCCGAAGCGCGTCAGATCAAGCTGCTGCCCGCGCAGGATTTCTTCCAGCACCCAGGCGATCTCCTCCCGGTCTTCGGGCGGTGTCGCCTCCAGCAGCGCCCACAGGGCTCCCGCTTGTTCCAAGAGACGCCGCTCCGCCGCATCAGGCACGAGCGGGAGGAGCGCCGTGAAATCCGGCACCGGCTCGCGCCCATGCACGGCCTCGCCCATTTGGCGCAGCAGTTCCAGGCGCACGGCGGGGGAGGCGCCCGCGCTGTCCGCCACAGTGTCGCTCGTGCGCGCGAGCAGATAGGCCAGCGCCACCGGGTCACGGACAGGGGGCGGCAGCACGCGGATCGTCAGGTAAAACGACCGCGAGACCGCCGCCAACAGTTCGTTGAGCCCGTGTCGCATCCCGCGTGTATAACGCGGAGGGCTAGAGCAAAGCAAGCGAACGCAGGGTCGCGGTGTCGAGTTGCCCCGTCACCGGCAAGCGGCAGTCCATCTGCCACTCGCGAATGGCGGCGCGCGAGCGCGGGCCGAGATCGCCGTCGATCACCCCGTTGTAATACCCCTTGCGGGCCAGCGCGCGCTGCACATCCACCACCAGACCGCCGCCCACTTCGCGGCCCACGGCTACCGGGCGCGGGGAGACCACCACCGGAGCCGGTTCATAATAATAGGGAGCCGGAGGGTAGTAAACAGGCGCGGGAGCGCAGTAGGCGGGAGCAAAGAGCGGCACGCCAATGCCGATGCTGACACGCGGCCCGCCATAATAACCGCCGCCGTGGCCATGCCAATCGGCCAGGGCAGGGAGAGCGAGAGCGCCAAGCGCCACCGCCGTTAAGGAAGCAGATTTCAAGAGACTCATAGGATGGAATGATTCGTGGATGAGACGCAAAGAAAGCAGCGGCTTATTCAACCCGAATAAAGCGCCCGTCCCGGTGCGTCGGAGTTGTCTCTATATTTGCACAACCCGAAGCAAGTGCAACCATTTCACTTTTCAACTCGTTCCCAAGTTGCACTTGGGAACGTCTAACTTTTGGTGGGTTCTGCGGGTAGGCTTCTGCGCGCAATCCAGCCGCCGCCGAGCACGCGGTTCCCGGCGTAGCAAACGGCGGCTTGACCGGGGGTCACGGCGCGCTGTGCCACGTGGAATCCGACGCGCGCGCAGCCCTTGCCGAGCGGCGTGATGATGGCGTCCACGCCGGGGTGGGCGGAGCGGATTTTCACGTTCGCCGCGAAAGGCGCTTCGGGCTCTCCGTCCAGCCAGTTGCAGCGCTCGATGGTGCATTCCTCCGTGAATAAATCTTCCTGGCCGCCCACAATCACGCGGCTGGTGGCCGGGTCGATGTCGATCACGTACAGCGGTTTGGCCGATCCGCCGGGAAGCCCCTTGCGCTGGCCGATGGTGAAGAGCTCGATCCCGTCGTGGTCCGCCAGGCGCTTGCCGCTTGTGTCGTAGATGCCGCCGCGGTGAAATTCCGCTTCGCCCAGGCGCTGGCGCAGGAAGGCTTTGTAGTCATCGCCCGGCACGAAGCAAATCTCCTGGCTGTCAGCCTTGTCGGCAACCTTGAGCCCGATCTGGCGCGCGATTTCGCGGATCTCCGGCTTGGACATTGCCCCCAGGGGCAGCAGCGTGCGCCCGAGTTGTTCCTGGCTCAGGCTGAAGAGAAAATAGCTCTGGTCTTTGCGCGCGTCCGCGCCCTTGTGGAGCAGGGCGCGGCCCTCGTGGTGTTCGAGCAGGGCGTAGTGGCCCGTGGCGAGGAACTGCGCGCCCAGCGCGTGCGCCTTGTCCCAAAGGTTGCCAAATTTGACCTTCTCATTGCAGATCACGCACGGGTTCGGCGTGCGCCCCGCGCGGTATTCCGCAGAGAAATAGTCGATCACCGTTTTCTCGAAATCCGGGGACTCATCGATGACATAGTGCGGAATGCCGATGGTGTGGGCCACCGCGCGGGCATCGGCAATCGCCGACGGGCCGCAGCAGGAGTCCTCGGCCTGCGAGATGCAACTCGTGAGCCAGACTTTCATCGTCATGCCGATGACCTCATACCCCTGCTCCTTGAGCAGGTAGGCCGCGACGGAAGAATCGACGCCGCCGCTCATGCCGATGACGACGCGCGGTTTGGTAGGCTGCATAGCCGTCCATGATAAGGCCCTTTTGAATCGGTGTAAATCTGTGTAATCTGTGAAGACAATGAAACGGATCTACCTGGACCACAACGCAACCACACCGCTCGCCCCGGAGGCGCTGGCGGCGATGCTTCCTTTTCTTTCGGGAGGCTACGACGGGACGTTTGGCAATCCCTCCAGCATTCATGCGGCGGGACGCGAGGCGCGTGCCGCCGTTGACGACGCGCGCGACCGCCTGGCGCGGCTGCTTGGAGCGCGTCCGAACGAGATCATTTTCACCAGCGGCGGAACGGAAGCGGACAACCTCGCCGTCCTCGGCCTCGCCCGCAACCGCGCACGCCGGGGGAGCGCGCGGCATCTCATCACGTCAGCGACGGAACACCACGCCGTGCTGCATGCGGCGGAGTTTCTGGAAAAGCACGAGGGCTTCCAAGTCACGCGGCTGCCGGTGGATCAACGCGGGTTGCTGGAGGTGGAAGCCCTGCGCCGCGCCCTCACACCGGAGACCGCGCTCGTTTCCCTCCACTCCGCCAACAACGAAACCGGAACGGTGCAGCCGGTGGCGGAAATCGCGGCGCTCTGCCGTGCGCACGGCGTCCCCTTTCACAGCGACATGGTGCAGAGCTTCGGAAAACTACCGGTGCGAGTGGATCATACGAACGGCCCGGATGCCCTCTCCCTCGCCGCGCACAAATTTTACGGCCCGAAAGGCGCGGGCGCGCTCTGGTTGCGGAGCGGCGTCTCCCTGGATGCCATCGGCTTCGGCGGCGCGCAGGAGAACGAGCGTCGGCCCGGCACGGAGAACGTGGCGGCCATTGTCGGCATGGTCACGGCAGCGGAGCTTGCAGTGCAATCCCTCGCGCAAGAACAACCGCGCCAGGCGGCGTTGCGGGATCGGCTCTGGCAGGGCATCGCGGCGGCGTTCCCGGCGGCGGTGCGCAACGGCGCATGGGATGAACCGGCGCTTCAGCTTGCCAATACGCTCAACGTCTCGTTTCCCGGGCTCGACGGCGAAACCCTGCTCATCCATTGCGATCTGGCGGGCGTGTGCATCTCCAGCGGATCGGCCTGCATGACCGGCTCGCCGCAGCCCTCGCACGTGCTCAGGGCGATGGGCGTTCCCCGCGCACTCGCACAAGCCAGCTTGCGCTTCTCGCTTGGGAAGGGAACCACGGAAGCGGATATCGACGCAGCAATCGAACGGCTGGCGGGGATTTTTGCGCGGGTGCGCTGATATTTTATTCTCGCGGTTCTCGTTCCCAAACTCCATTTGGGAACAAGGAGGCTTCAGCGCGTAAGAAATCCCACGACATCCATCGTAAAGGCTCTACCCTGCCAGCGCCGCCTCCAGTCTCCGCCAAAGCTCCTCCGCGTCTTCCAGCCCGGCGGAAATCCGGATCAGGTGGCTCGGGACGCCGCACGACTCCGCCCATTCCAGCTCGGTGTAGTGGGCCAGCAGCGTGAAGGGGCAGGCGAGCGTGAAGACGGTGCCGAGGCTTGGGCCTTTGCAGAATTGGAGCGCGTCGTAGATGCGCGGGGCGGCGGTGGCCGCGTGCTTGGGCAGGAAGGTGATGAGCGATCCCCAGCCGCCCTCGGGCCGCCGCACGGCTTCGTAGACGTCACTGAATTCCCACTTGGGATACCAGACACGCTCGATGGCCGGATGCTCGCGCAGCCGCTCCGCAAGGTAGAGCCCGTTGGCGTTGTGGCGCCGCATCCGCTCGGGAAAGCCGTGCGCGTGGGCGTCGATCACGGCGGCATCCTCGCCCCAGAGCAACTCCTGGTGCCGTGCTGCAATAATACGCTTTAATATATGGTAATACGGCGACTTGGGATTGCAGATCAACGCGCCGCCCATGACGTCGCCGCTCCCCGCGATATATTTCGTCAGGCTGGTGGCGATCAGGTCGGCGTGATCGCTCAAATCGACGTTGAACGGCGTGGCCACCACATCGTCGGCGACCAGCGGCACGCCTTGCTCGCGCAGGATCGGCGTGATGCCCCGCACATCCGCGCTACCGAGCGTCGGGTTGCCCGGAAGCTCGCAAAAGCAGGCCGCAAGCGGTTGGCGGGAGATCAGGAGGCGCAGATCCTCCGCTATCGTATCCAGCCGGTGCAGCAGCGTCGCGCCTTCGCCGAACTTCTCTTGCAGTTTGAGCGTATCAACATACGGGAAGCCCAACTGCGCCGTGGGCAGGCCGGGGCTGAGTTCCCGCACGGCCTGTAGCGCGGCGAATTGCGCGGCCATGCCGGTGGGCGTCAGGAAGACGTCGCTGGCGTCGCATCCGTAGAAGCCCGCAAGCTGACGGCGCAAGGAACGGTGCGCTTCGGTTCCCGCGACATCGCACGGTTTCCCGGCCAGAAACGCCTGGGCGTGGCGGGTGGAGAGAATCAAGCCGGTGTGCTGCCAGAAGGCGCGCAGGGCGGGAAAGCCTGCCTCGGTGGTCTCGACCAGATGGATCTGCGTCGGAGCGCCGTCCCTCGTGCGCGGAGCGCCCGAGCCACCTGTGGTTGCGTGTTCGCCGCTGGTTTTTTGGACAAACTCTGCGCACAGCGTGGCGACGCGCGCCGACGGGAAGGGCAAGCTGAACGCGGAGCCGCCGAGGCGCTGCGCCACTTCCCGCACCAGCGGGTGAAGGACAAAGCGCGGGTAGCCGCTTTGAAGTTTCGAGGTGACCTCCGGCTTCTTTTCCTCATAGCCGACGACATCCTCCCAGCGAGGCAGCGAGACGGAGACGGCGTGGATCGAATCGGGCAGGGGAAGCCCCAAGTCCTCTGCCTGCCACAGCGGTTCGGTGAGCAAATCGCGTGCGCTCATCCCAGGATTTCCGTAAGGGCTTCGTCGATGTCGCGGCGCAGATCCTCCACGTCCTCGATGCCCACCGAGAAACGGATCAGCCCGTCCGAAATCCCCACGGCGCGCCGGACGCTGGGCGGAACCTGCGCGTGCGTCATGGTGGGCGGATGGCAGACAAGGCTTTCCACCCCGCCGAGGCTCTCGGCCAGCGTGAAGAGGCGCAGCCGCCGTGCGAACGCGAGCGCCTTTTCCTCGGAGCAATCGAATTCCGCGATCAACATTCCCGAGCCGCCGCGCATCTGGCGCTTGGCGAGTTCATATTGGGGATGACTGGGTAAAAACGGGTGGCGCACCATCCGCACGCCCTTGCGCGTCTCCAGCCAGCGGGCCAGCTCCAGCGCGTTGGCGCAGTGCCGCTCCATCCGCAGCCCGAGCGTGCGCTGGCCGCGCGTGGTCAGCCAGGCGTCGAAGGGCGAAGGCTGGAGCCCCAGCGCCTTTTGCGCGAACTCCATGCGCGCGTGCCACGCTTTGTCATTCGTGGCGACAATGCCGCCCAGGCAGTCGCTGTGGCCGTTGATGTATTTGGTGGTGGAGGAGAGCGACAGCGTTGCGCCGAGTTCCAGGGGCCGCTGGAGATAGGGGGAGGCGAACGTGTTGTCCACCAGCGTGGCCGCGCCCACTTCCGCGGCGACGCGGCTGATGCCCGCAATGTCCACGATTTTCAGGAGCGGATTGGTCGGGCTCTCCAGCCAGACAAGCGTGGGGCGCGCGCGGCGGATCTCCGCCCAGTTTTCCTCCCGGCTCAGATCGACATAGCGCGCTTGCAGGCCAAATTTGGCGAAGACCCGCTCGAAAAGCCGGTAGGTGCAGCCGTAAAGATTCTCCTCCGCCAGCACCAGGTCGCCGCTCTTGAGGCTGGAGATCACCGCCGTGATGGCCGAGACGCCGCTGGCAAACGGGGTGGCGAATTGCGCCCCTTCCGCCGCCGCCACGCTTTCCGCGAGCAGCCGGAAATTTGGGTTGCCCGAGCGCGTGTAGTCGAAGCCATCGGCGTTCCCTTGCTCGAAGGTCGAGGTCATGTAGATGGGCGGCATCACCGCGCCGGTTGCGCCGGTGAATCCACGCCCCGTGTGAACCGCCCGTGTGTTAAAACCCGCTTCGTTTTCCGGTTTCATGGCGTTTTAAATGACGTAATCCAAGCTCGAATCATCGCTGCGCAATTTGCGGGCGCGCTCGCTCAAATCGGCCAGGGTGATGTGCTCCAGGACTTTCAAAATGGATTCGCGCACTTCCTGCATCACACTGCGGATGGCGAGCTGGGAGGCGTCAGGGCGCGTCCCTTGCCTTCCGCCTTCCGTATCCAGCGGCAGCGCTACGAGCGCCCCTTCCACATAGCGGATCAAGGCCGCCAGCGTGATTTGGTCAGGCGGTTGCGCGAGTTGGTAGCCGCCCGCGATGCCCCGGCGGCTCTCCACAAACCCGCCCGATTTCACATCGTTGAGGATCTGTTCCAAGAACCGTTTGGGAATGCCCTGTTGCTCAGAGATCGTCTGGATGCGGACAATGCCGCGCCCGTAGTGTTCGGCCAGAACCATCAGGGCGCGCAGGGCGTAATCTCCGCGAAGGGAAAGTTTCATAAAGGGGGATTATCGTAATCTACATCGGGAAAATCAAGATCAAGCCGCAAGTATTTCTACACAAACCCTATTGACAAAAAGTAGATTTCGGTTATTTTGCTCCCAACTTCGAACCCCAACTACCTATGCCACGCATCTACAACGACATCAGCGAAACCATCGGCAACACTCCGCTCGTCCGCCTCAACCGCACCGCCAAAAAGCACGGCGCGGTGGCTGAGGTGCTCCTCAAGCTGGAGTTCTTTAATCCGCTCTCCAGCGTCAAAGATCGCATCGGCGTTGCCATGATCGACGCCGCCGTGCGCGACGGAATTCTCAAGCCAGACACCGTGCTCATCGAGCCGACGAGCGGCAACACCGGCATCGCGCTCGCGTTTATCGCCGCCGCGCGGGGCTTTAAGCTCATTCTCACCATGCCGGAGACGATGTCCCTGGAGCGCCGCAAGCTGCTCAAAATCCTGGGCGCCAAACTGGTGCTCACGGAAGGGCCCAAGGGGATGAAGGGCGCCATCGCCAAAGCTGAGGAACTCCACGCGCAGATCCCCAACAGCATCATCCTCCAGCAGTTTGCCAACCCGGCGAACCCGGAAATCCACCGCCGCACCACCGCCGAGGAAATCTGGCGGGACACCGACGGCAAGGTCGATTTCGTGGTCTCGGGCATCGGCACGGGCGGCACGATCACGGGCATCGCCGAGGTGATCAAAGGCCGCAAACCGAGCTTCAAGGCCGTGGCGGTGGAGCCCGCGCGCTCCCCGGTGCTGGGAGGCGGACAACCCGCGCCCCACAAACTCCAAGGCATCGGCGCGGGCTTTGTGCCGGCGGTTTTGAACACGGCCATCATCGACGAAATCATCCCCGTGCTGGAAGAAGACTCCGGCCCGATTTCCAAGGAAGTGAACCAACTCGACGGCATCCCCGTGGGTATCTCCAGCGGCGCAGCCATCTGGGCGGCCTTGCAGCTTGCCAAGCGTCCCGAGAACGCGGGCAAACAGATCGTCGCCATCGTGCCGTCTTCCACCGAGCGCTACCTCTCCTCGTGGCTCTTCGCGGATATCGTTGCGGAAAGCGACAACGTGGACGACTTGATCAAGGCGTCAAACCCCGCGTAGTCGGTATCGCGGGTTTAGAACCCGTTCACTCCAAAGTGCTCTCCATCAGCTATGCGTGAATGCAGGAAGGGGAGTGGAGTGATCTTGTTCTAAAAAAGGGCCAAAGGCCCGGCTCCATACCAGCCTGGGGCATCGCCCCAGGATTTCCCGCAAATAGCACACAGGGCCAAAGGCCCGCACTATAAACCCAGATAGTGCGGGCTTTCAGCCCTGTTGCCATTTCTCCAGATACATGGGGCTGCGCCCCATGCTGGTATGGGGTCGCGCCGTTGGCGCTGAGTGCGCGAAGAAGTCCTAGCCCGGAAATTTCACGATTAAGATAAAAAATTAGCGAATTCGTTGGTGTAAC
>JBAXQF010000078.1:0-11427 GCA_037131875.1 Verrucomicrobiota bacterium | reverse complement strand
ATCAGCGTGCGAGCGAGGATCAGGATCAGCGTGCGAGCGAGGATCAGGATCAGCGCGCGAGCGAGGATCAGGATCAGCGCGCGAGCGAGGATCAGGATCAGCGCGCGAAATGGTATTATAGAAAAACGAAAAGGGAGGAAGACTTGCGTCTCCCTCCCTTTTCACAATGATCGCAAAGAATTATTTCTTCGCAGCTTTCTTAGCAGGAGCTTTCTTCGCTACTACTTTCTTCGCAGCCGGTTTGGCAGCGGCTTTCTTAGCAGGAGCTTTTTTAGCCACAGCTTTCTTCGCTACCACTTTCTTCGCAGCGGGCTTGGCCGCAGCTTTCTTAGCAGGAGCTTTTTTAGCTACGGCTTTCTTTGCCACAGCTTTCTTTGCAGGTACTTTAGACGCCATTAGATATTCCCCCCTTTCGAACCGCAGGAGCGGGTTGAGAAATTTTTTCTTGCATGGATCGTGATGTGATCATCAGCAACTGGCCTTTGCGTAACCGATATGGGGACTGCAAGTCAACAAATTTATTTCAGTGCGCAAAGCATTTTTACAAGCCCGGCCGCAAGGTCGCGCTTTGTTGCGCGAGGCAATACCCGACTGGATTGGTCTGGTAAGAAAAACGTGAGTTCGTTCTCGTTGCTTTCAAATCCTAGGCCGGGCGCGCTCACGTCATTCGCGATCACCACATCACACTGTTTTTTTTCGAGTTTTTCGCGCGCGTTTTTTTCGAGGTCGTCGGTTTCCGCCGCAAATCCCGCGAGTAAAAAATTTTTTGTCTCCAGCGCGCCAAGCGACGCGAGGATGTCGCGCGTGGGCACAAGTTCGATCACCGGAACGCCCTCGCGCTTTTTGATTTTGCGCGGCGCGAATGCGGCGGGCTTGAAGTCGGCGACGGCGGCGCAGAGCACGGCGATGTCGATGCCGGCGAGGTTTGCATGCACTGCGTCATACATTTCGTCGGCGGTGGTGACGCGGATCATTTGTGCGCGCTCGGGCGCGGGCAGTGCGACGGGGCCGCTGATGAGGATGACCTCATGGCCTGCGTCGAGCGCGGCTTGCGCGATGGCGTAGCCCATTTTGCCGGAGGAGCGGTTGCTGATGTAGCGCACCGGGTCGATCGGCTCGCGCGTGGGCCCTGCGGTGATGAGGAATTTCATGCCGGATGTTGAGTGTAGAATGTTGGACGGGCTGGCGAAGCTGGAGCTTCGAAGACAAGTCCGTTCCCAAGCTGGAGCTTGGAAACGAGGAAAGAGAAAAGCTTACGCGAGCATCTCTTTTACGCGCGCCACGATGTCATCCACCGGCCAGAGCCGCCCGATGCCTTCGTAGCCACAGGCGAGCAGCCCCTCTTCCGGGCCGATGAACTCCACGCCGCGCGTGCGGAGCTTTGCGACGTTCTCCTGTGTTGCGGGGTGCTCCCACATTTTGCCGTTCATGGCGGGGGCGATGAGGATGGGGGCGCGGGTGGCGAGCGCGATTTCCGTGAGATAATTATTCGCGAGACCGTGAGCGAGCGCGGCGAGGGTGTTGGCGCTGGCGGGGGCGACGAGCAGCAGGTCGGCTTTATCGGCCAGGGCGATGTGGCCGGGTTCCCATTCGCCGGTGAGGGCGAAGGGGTCCGTGACGACGTTGTGGCGGGAGAGGGTCTGGAGCGTGAGCGGGGTGATGAACGCGCACGCGGCGGAGGTCATGGTGACGTGGACCTCATATCCCGCCTTGGTGAGTTTGCTGACGAGATCCGCGGCTTTGTAGGCCGCGATGGAACCGGTGACGCCGACGACGATGGTTTTCATGACAGGGGATCAAAGAGAAGCCGGGAGCTGCGACTGCGCTCGGCGCGCATGATGGCGCGGAAGCCCGCGAGGTCTTCCTCCGGCGTGCCGGTGATGAGGGCGTAGCGATATTGCCGCCACGCGCGCATCTCCGTCTCCGCGTTGTGGAGGCGCAGGGCGATTTGCTCGGGAGCCTCGGTTCCGCGTTTGGCGAGGCGCTGGCGCAGCACGTCCAGGTGGGCGGGCATGAGGAAGATGTCGGCGAGGGCGTCGCGGATTTCGGGGTGGTCGTTTGCGCGGATCATCGCCGCGCCCTGGACGTCGATGTCGATGAGGACGTCGGTGCCCGTGCGCAGGGTGTCGAGCACGGCGCTCTTTAAGGTGCCATAATAGTTGCCGTGGACTTGCGCGTGTTCGAGGAATTCGCCCGCGGCGATTCTCGCCTCGAAATCCTCACGGGTGAGGAAGTGGTAGTCTGATCCGTCGATCTCTCCGGGCCGGGGGGGGCGGGTGGTGCAGGAGACGGAGTAGGCGAAGTCCTGGTCTTTTTGCAGCCCGGCGCGCAGGGTGGATTTGCCCGCGCCCGAGGGAGCGGAGAGGAGGAAGAGGATGCCGAGGCGCGTAAGGGAGCTCATTCGATGTTCTGGATTTGCTCGCGGATTTTCTCCATCTCCGCCTTGCAGGTGACGACGCATTGCGAGATTTCCACGTCGTTGGCTTTGGAGCCGAGGGTGTTGAGTTCGCGGGCGATTTCCTGCGTCATGAACTCCAGGGTGCGGCCCACGGGTTCGCTTTTGCGCAGGTGGTGGGCGAACTGGGTGAAGTGGCTTTCCAGCCGGGTGAGTTCCTCGGAGATGTCGGATTTGTCGGCGAAGAAAATCACCTCCTTGACGATCCGTTCGTCGTCGATGGGGAGTTCCAGGCCCACTTTGGCGATGCGTTCCTGGAGCGATTGCCGGAATCGTTTGAGGACTTCGGGGTGGAGCTTGCGGATTTTGCGGAGGGTTTCGCGGACGGTTTTGAGCCGGTGGATCAAGTCTTTGGCGAGGTGTTTGCCCTCCAGTTCGCGCATGGAAACGAGGCTGCGCAGGGCCTCCTTGAGCGCGGCCTCAATGTGCGGCCAGGCGTCTTCGGGCGAGATTTGCTCCTCGGGAATGCGCACGACGCCGGGGGCACGCAGCACGGTCTCGATGCTCACCTCCCCGGCGGCGCCGAGTTCCGCCTGGAGTTCGCGCATGGCGGTGAAGTAGGTGCGGGCAAGCGCGGTGTCGAGGGCGACTTTTTGCGTGGTGGCGCAGGCGTGGCAGGCGACGACGACATTGAGGCGTCCGCGCGAGACTTCGGAGTTGATCAGGTCGCGCACGCGCGGTTCCAGTTCCGCAAGGTCACGCGGGAGGGTGACGGCGACATCGCTTTGCTTGCGATTTACCGAGTTGAGTTCAACGCTATATTGGGTGCCGTTGGTGCCGCTCTGGCCCCGTCCGTACCCGGTCATGCTTCTCATCGTAAGTAGAGTCGGTAATCTTGGGCCAAATTACAATGAGAAATGATGTCTCCTCTGTTGCAAAATGACGCGGTGTATTGTTAAGTGCGCTTTTCCATTGCATGAAACCGTCCCGCATTCTCCCCTCTCCCACCGCCGCGAAGCCGCCCAAGAGTTCCCCATGGGAACCGGCGAGGCTGTTTTTGGCCGACTTGTGCGCGCTCCTGGCTGTCGCGCTTTTCAGCAACTTCCTGGACGAACCGGAAAGAAATCGTTTTATCGAGTTTTTGCAAGGGCAGGTGGGTTTTGATGGAATGTGGGAATCGCTGGTGTTCTGGAAGCTCGCCATTGGGTTTGCGGTGGGGGCGGTTGCGGGGTATTTTGTTTTTCTCGAAATCCCCCTCTCCTTGTTGCCGAAGGCCAACAAGCTGGCCCTGGCTCTGGCGCTCTTCCTTATCCCGGTGGTGGTTTACATTCCGGCCATGTCTGCCGGTTTCATTTGGGATGACGACCAGGAAATCTCGGCGAACCCCTCGCTCCGTCAGGCTCCCCCCACCCCCGCCAATCCTGGCGTCTTTAAAACCAACTGGTACGGGCTCTGGGAAATCTGGACAGGCGGCATCACCAACGAGAAGGAGGAAGATGCCGCACGCTCGGAATTCAGGCCGCCCAAGGGGCCTCTGCCGGCCATTGTAAAAATGCTGCGCAAACCGCTCTGCTGGGTGGAGGGACGAATCTGGGGCGGCCCGGGCTACCGATTCAGAGCCAACCAGTCTGCCGATTATTTTCCGCTGAAAACCACGATGCTCTGGGTGGAGTACCAGCTTTGGGGGCATTCCACAGATGAGATACGCGGCCCCACTCCACTCGCTCCCCCGTTCCACCGGATGAACATTCTCATGCATGCGCTCGACGGCTTGCTGCTCTGGATGGTTTTGCGCCAGTTGAAGGTGCCGGGAGCATGGCTGGGGGCTTTGCTCTTTGCCATTCACCCGGTGCATGCGGAATCGGTCGCGTGGATCGCGGAACGCAAGAATACGCTTTCACTCTGCTTCTGCCTGCTCTCGGTGAGCGCGTGGTTGCGGTTTGAGGAGTCCGAGAAGCGGAGCCATTATGTATGGGCGCTCCTGCTTTTTGTCGCGTCGCTTTTGTGCAAGACGCATGTGGTGGTGCTTCCTGCGGTGCTGGTGCTGATGACGTGGTGGAAGACGGGAACGCTGACCGTGCGCGATCTGCGCCGGAGCGCCCCCTTCTTCATCGTGGCGGTGGTGCTGGCTCTGGTGACGATCTGGTTCCAGAATGACCGCGCGATTGGCGGAGAGGAAATTCCCATTGGCAACTGGGCCTCGCGCATTGCGGGGGCCGGGGTGGTGACCTGGTCTTACCTTTCCAAGGCGATTCTGCCGATCAACCTGAATACCATTTACGCAAACACGGCCTGGCTCTGGTGGCCGCTGGACAACCCGCAGCCGTGGATGTTGCTGGCCGTGGCGTTGGTGCCGGTGACCCTCCTCATGTTGTTGGCGATTCGGGATCTTTACCCCTTCCGCACTCCGCTTGCTTCCCGGACGCCGTTCTTCGTGTTCGCCTTTTTCGTGGGCACGCTCTTCCCGACGCTCGGGCTTTTCACGATGTCCTATATGCGGCTCACGTTGCAGGCGGATCATTTTCAATACTTCAGCGACATTGCCATTGTCGCCAGCGTCGGGGCGCTCATTGCCCTGGCGTATGAAAGGGCAAACGCCGCCCGGCGACCAGTGGTGGCAGGGGCTTGTGTGGTCTTGATTTTTTGCTTTAGCGCTTACAGTTGGGAACGGGCCGGCGTGCACCTGAGCGAGAAAACGCTCTGGACCGCGTGCCTCAAGAAAAACGAGGCCTCCTGGCAGGCGCACAACCACATCGGCGCGGTGCTTTATGGCGAGGCCGTTGAAGCCGCGCGCAAGGGCCTCGATAAACTTTCAGAGGAGCTCTTCAGAGAAGCCGCGCCGCATTTTGCGCGCGCGGTGGAACTCAAGCCCAAGAACCCGGAGGTGCACAACAATCTCGGGCTGGTGCTGTGGAGATACGGGCACCGCGAGGAGGCAATCGCCGAGTATTACAAGGCCGTCGAGATCAAGGGGGAAGTGATGGCGCTGCGCGGAAATCTCGCAGGAGCGCTCTTGGAGATGCGGCGGTATGACGAAGCTGCCAAACAATACCGGGTCATGCTCGCGGAGATGCCCGGCGATCCCAATCTGCATGCAAACATGGGCTACATCCACGTCCAAATGAAGCGGTTTTCAGAAGCGAAGCAGGAGTTTGAGACCGCCCTGCGGCTTGACCCTAACAACGCGGCGTTGCGGCAAAATTGCGAAGCTTTGCGCCGCATGGCGCCTTAGAGCCTGATCCCATGCAAACGATTGTCATCGGCCATAAGAATCCGGACATGGACTCCATCTGCGCGGCCATCGGCTACGCGGAACTCAAGCGGCTGACCGGAAATCCCAATGTCATTGCCGCCCGCGCCGGAAATACAAATGAGCGGATTGATTTTGTGCTGCGCAAGTTCGCGGTGGAAGCGCCGGAGTTGATCACGGATCTCTCCCCGCGCGTGCGCGATGTGATGGAAGATGAGGTGATCTCGATCACGGCGGATTCATCCATCTACGAAGCCATCCAGTTGATCGAGCGCAAGCAGATGCGCGGGGTGCCGGTGATCGACGGCCAGTTCCGCTGCCTGGGGCTGCTTTCGGCATTCAAAGTTCTGCACCACTTGGTGCCCTCCCGCGATGACACGGCGAGCGCGCGGGTGGTGACGGCGGCGATGGAGGAAATTTTTCACACGTTTGCGGGCAGGATAATCCAGGGTGACCCGGCGCTGGAAGAGTACGATTACCTGCTCTTGGTGGGGGCAATGGGCAAGGAGTCCTTCAAGCAACGTGCGCTGCGCTACAAGTGGCGGCGCGTGGTGGTGATTTTGGGGGATCGCGAGGAAATCCAAATGGAGGCGATCCGGGCCGGGGCGGCCGCCTTGGTGGTGACGGGCGACATCCCGGTGAGCGCGGAGGTGCTCCAAGCCGCAAAGGTGCATGGGACAACCATTGCAACCTCCCCCTATGACACGGCCACGACCGTGTTGCTGGCGCGCGGCGCGGTGAAGGTGGGACATAAACTGGACAGCGAGTTTGTCAGCTTCACGCCGGAAACGCTGCTGGCGACAGCCCGCGAGGAAGCGGCAGCCAGCGCGCAGTTCATCTTCCCGGTTCTCGCGGAAGGGCGGCTGGTGGGCATCCTCTCCAAGAGCGATTTCTTGAAAGCCATCCCGCGCCAGTTGATTCTGGTGGATCACAATGAGCTTTCGCAGGCGGTATCTGGAGCGAGCGATGTGCCCATTGTGGAGATTCTTGACCACCACCGGCTGGGGGGGATTTCCACCCATTCGCCCATTCTCTTTTGGAACCACCCGGTGGGTTCGGCATCGAGCATTGTGGCGCTCTGCTATGAGCAACTGGGGGTGGCCATTCCGAAACCCATCGCCGGGCTGCTGATGGCGGGGTTGATCTCGGACACGCTCAACCTGACCTCGCCAACGGCGACGCCCGTGGACGCGCGCATCATGGAACGCCTGGCAGCGATTGCGGAAACCGAGCCGTCGCGCCTGGCGGAGGAGATTTTTTCCGTGGGTTCGCCGCTTTTGACGATGACGCCGGAGCAGGCGATCTCTGCGGACTGCAAAGAATACAGCGAGGCAAGCGCGCGGTTCTCCGTGGCGCAGATTGAAGAGATCAGCTTCTCTCACTTCCACAAGAAGCAAGCGGCGCTCACCGAGGCGCTGGAAGCGTATTGCCGCGCACGCGGCTACCTGTTCTCTACCTTGCTGGTGACAGACATTAACACGCAAAATTCCGTCTTGCTGGTGTGCGGCGCGGAAGCCTTTTTGCAGCGGATTGATTACCCCCGCCTCTCGCATAACCAGTGGGAACTCAAGGGCGTGGTTTCGCGCAAGAAACAGCTCCTGCCTTATTTGTTGGATCGCCTGCACGGGATGGATTCCGCATAGAAAAAACCGATCTCCCGCATGAAAGAACCTTCGCAATTTGTGGATATCGGCGTCGCTCGCGTGGATGTGGGGCGGCATGATCGGTGCGGTTTTCCCGAGGTGATTTTTGGCCCGGGAAAAACGCCGGAGGATGTGGTGGCCATTGCGCGCATGATTGTGGATCGGCACGGCGTGCTGCTGCTGACGCGGGCAAGCGAGGCGCAATCCGCGGCGATGCGCGCGGCGTTTCCCGAGGCGCAAATTCATGAGCGGGCGCGGTGTGTCACGGTGGAGATGGAGCCGTTGCGGAAGCTGGACGGCGCAGTGGCCGTGGTGTGCGCGGGCACCTCGGACTTGCCGGTGGCCCTGGAGGCGGTGGTGACGCTGGAGGTTTTTGGCAACCGCGTGGCGAAGTTTTTTGACGTTGGGGTGGCCGGGATTCACCGGTTGCTGGCGGTGCGCGACCAGATTGAGGCGTGCAATGCGGTGGTGGTGGTGGCCGGGATGGAAGGGGCGCTCCCCAGCGCGATTGCCGGATTGGTGAGCAAGCCGGTGGTGGCGGTGCCGACCAGCGTGGGCTACGGCGCGAGCTTCGGCGGACTGGCCGCGCTGCTGGGAATGCTGAACAGTTGCGGCAGCGGGGTGACGGTAGTGAACATCGACAACGGGTTTGGGGCGGCTTACGCGGCGGCGACGATCAACCGGCTGGCGAACGGGGTGAAGGGCACCTGATCACACCGGCGCGCCATTGGGAAAGGCTTCGCTGTATTCCCGCTCGATGAAGGCTTCCACGGAGTCAGCGGGCTCGAAGTCGAAATAGCCGTTGAAGCCCTGGAAGGTGCTGCCCGAAATAAGATGGAAGAGCATGTATTCCCGGGCATTGGGGTATTTGAGCTTGAGCACATCGTGCCAAACCAAAATTTTCTCATGGATCGCGAATTGATCCTTGCGGTAGAGGGCATGCAACTTCCTCAAGAGCATCTCGCATTTGGCGATTTGCTCCGGTGTCGGGAGTAGAGGTGCCGTTATGTCCTGTTCTGTTTTCACCGTAGGGGTGGACGTTGAAACCGCTGATGACCTTCTTTACACTAAGCAATCGCCATGCAAAGGCAAAAAGCTCGCTTTGCCGCAAATCCTCTCCGGGGCGAACGCACCAAAAATCTATCAGGAACCCAGGAAAAAGACAGAAGCAACCTCTTCAGAGCGAGGTTTTTAGCCGGGATAGGAGGATACAGTTTTCCTAAATGGTGATTTGCTTTCCCTCGTTCTTTTCCTGATTTCCTGAGTTCCTGATAGATTTGGCCTTTAAATTTAGATGCGGTTGCCCTGAAATCCTCTCCGCTTCGGATTGACGTAAGGGGCAACTCGGAATACATGGAAGGACTTTGCACATGAACAACCAGATCAAGTTCCTGCTCCAGGAGTCGGACATCCCCCAAACGTGGTATAATATCGTTGCCGATTTAAAGCAGTCCCCCGCACCGGTGCTGCACCCCGGCACCCACCAGCCGATCACCCCCGCCGACCTCGCCCCGCTCTTTCCGGAGGCGATCATTGCGCAGGAGGTCTCCACGGAACGCGACATCGCCATTCCCGAGCAGGTGCGCGAAATCTACAAGCAATGGCGCCCCTCGCCGCTCTTCCGGGCGCGGCGGCTGGAGCGCGTTTTGGATACCCCGGCGCGCATTTATTACAAGTATGAGGGAGTCAGCCCGGCGGGTTCGCACAAGCCCAACTCCGCCATTGCGCAGGCTTATTACAACAAGGCCGAAGGCGTGAAGCTGCTGGTCACGGAGACGGGCGCGGGCCAGTGGGGCTCCTCTCTGGCGATGGCCTGCAATTTCTTTGACCTGGCGTGCAAAATTTTCATGGTGCGGGTGAGCTACAACCAGAAACCTTACCGTCGCGCATTGATGGAGACCTTCGGCGCAACGGTCTCCGCCAGCCCCAGCAATGAAACGGCGGTGGGCTGTGCGATGCTTGCCAGAGACCCGGATTCTTCCGGTTCGCTCGGGATGGCGATTTCGGAAGCGGTGGAGGTTGCCGCGCAAAACCCGGACGCCAAGTATGCGCTCGGCAGCGTGCTCAACCATGTGCTGCTGCACCAGACGGTCATCGGGCAGGAGGCCATGAAGCAGATGGAGATGGCGGGGGATGTGGCGGATGTCATCGTGGCCTGCACGGGCGGCGGTTCCAATTTCGCGGGACTGGCGTTCCCGTTCCTGGGCCAGGTGTTGCGCGGTGAGCGCACGGGGCTGCGCGTTTTGGCGGTGGAGCCCGCCGCCTGCCCAAGCCTCACGCGCGGCCATTATGCTTACGACTACGGCGATACGGCGCATCTCACGCCGCTGACAAAGATGCACACGCTCGGCAGCACGTTTGTCCCGCCGGGGTTCCACGCCGGGGGGCTCCGCTACCACGGCATGGCTCCGTTGGTGAGCCAGGTGGTGGCCGAGGGGCTTGCGGAGGCAACGACGGTCGCGCAACTCGAATCTTTCGCCGCCGGGGTGCAGTTTGCCCGCGCCGAGGGGATTGTTCCCGCGCCGGAATCCAACCATGCGGTTGCGGCTGCAATCCGCGAGGCGCTGCGCTGCAAGGAAGAAGGCGTCAGCCGTTCGATCCTCGTCAATGTTTCCGGCCACGGGCATTTCGACATGCAGGCGTACACGGATTTCCTGTCGGGCAAGCTCACCAACTATGAGTATCCTGCCGAGGAGATTGCAATGGCGCTCGCCGGGCTGCCGAAGTTCTAGAGTGTTTCTCGCAAAGAATTTTCGACATACAAAGGGTGGATCGTGCGCTCCGCACGCGATTCCGGGGCTGGGCCATCGCAGACAAATTCAGCTCGCTGCGCTCGATGTGCTTTGAAGAATCGCCCGCGGAGCGGCCGATCCACCACGCAAGATGCTGGTGATTCGGAAATTCTTTTTGCGTGAAACGGGAGCCAAGCCTTAGCTCAACAGGTTGCCTGTAATGTAATCAAAACTCTTGTGGAGAGAGTCAAAGGGCTTGCCATGCGACACCTAACACGTGTAGGGTTCAGGCACCGATGAAGTCAATGAAAAATCGAAAACAACCCGCGGTTATTCAATCCACTTCCGACCTGGCAAAACAGCTCAATCTGTCGCGCTGGACGATTTCCCGCGTTCTCAACGGGCACGCGGGAGTCGCGCCGGAAACCGCACGCCGCGTGCAGGAATCCATGCAAAAACTGGGCTTCTCACCCAATTCCCTGGCGCGCGGTTTGCGCAAGGGGACAACCAATATCATCGGCATCTGCATCCCGGAGATCGAGGGGTTTCACCTGGGGCAAAAGCTGGAGTTTCTGCGTCAGGCGCTGGCGGATGAAGGCTGGCACGCCATGGTGGCCATGACCAACGGCGAACGCATGGAGGAAGGGGAGGCCCTGAGCCGGTTTCGGACGCTGCATGCCGCCGGGGTGATCCTGTTTGCCTCGCAACTTACGCCCCGTTGCACGCCTGTCCGCCAGTTTCATGAAACCGGCATCCCTTTGATTTTTGTTGATCCCATGACTCCCCCGCCCAAAGGGAGCCTTTGCGTGGATCGCTCTGTGGGAATGCGCGAGGCGACGCTGCATTTATTGGAGCTTGGGCACCGTCATATCGCCACCCTCGGCCTTACGGGGGAAAGCCGCTACACGCGCTCCCGGCGCAAGGGGGTCGCCGAGGCCTATGAGGAGCGCGGGCTTAACCCTGCCAGGTTTGTGCGAGAGATTGCCTTGCCTGAATCCACAGATTCCTTTTATGCAAGAGGCCGCGCGAGTGCGGCGCTTGTCTGGAACAACCCCGTGCGTCCCACAGCCCTGCTCGCGGTGAATGACCGCGTTGCCATCGGGTTGTTGGACGGATTGCGCGAGTTGCGCGTGCGCGTTCCGGAGGATCTTTCTGTGATCGGGTATGACAATATGGAAATGACCGCCTTTCTTTCGCCCCAGCTCACAACCATCGATACCAAGCCGGATGACCTGATCAGCAAAGCGACCGAGCGGCTGTTGCAGTCCGTTCACGCAAATGGGGAAAGCGAGCGCGCCTCAATCCTCATCCCCTCCCGGCTCCTTCTCCGGGCATCCACGGCTCGTGCGCGGGATTAGAGCATTTTACAAAAAAATGTGGCCAGTGGCTTGGGAGCGCCGAAGGCTG
>JBAXQF010000077.1:0-12049 GCA_037131875.1 Verrucomicrobiota bacterium | reverse complement strand
ACGGCCTTCGCCGCCCCAAGACGCGGCTATAGTTTTTGGTAAATTGCTCTAGCGGTAGGGACGGCACTCCGTGCCGTCCAATGAGCGTGGATTTGCAAGAAGCGTGACGGGTTTTTTCGATTGCGCGCGTCCGGGCGGCACGGAGTGCCGCCCCTACCATCCGTCTCGCCTCGACACACGAAACTCTTTATAGGGAGGCAGTGAAAGGCCATGAATAAAGCGAACCGGTGTCTTTTACATCTGGCGTGCATCGCGAGGAAACTTCCACGCGGAACTCCCATCCAATGGCATTGGGATCATCTGCTGCGGGAGTTTGGAATGGGAGCCTACCGTAAGGCGGGCCATACGCATAACACCTCGGGCGTTTAAACCTTTTGGAAAAAGGCTGATCACCCCAGCTTGCGGTACATTTCCAGGCGGCAATTAAATCCGCCGAAATCCACCACTTGCCGGGACTGCAATTTCAGCGCCGACGGGCACGCGCCCATCGGCAAGGGATTCGCAAAAACGAGCTGCCCGCCGGGTTGGAGCATTTTTTCAGCCACAGCGAAAAGGTCGTCGATGAGCCCGCTCAGATCCGCGATGGGGACGCGCCTCCCCATGGGGGGATTGGTCACGATCAGGGTGACGCCCTCCGGCTTCAGGCCTTGGATGGCGGCGAAATCCCGGAAATCGCAGCAGGTGAATTGCGCCGCGACAGTGGGGAGGTTTGCAGCGGCGAAGTTGCGTTCGCTAATGGCAATGGCCTCCGGGCTCAGATCCGTTCCATACAAGCGCACAACGCCTCCCAGCAACGCCCGCTCAATGAGTTCCAACCCGGAGCCGCAAAAAGGATCCCACACAATTTCCCCTTCGCGTGATCCTGCCAGCCGGGCCATGCACGCGGCCAACGGCGGATGGGAAGCCGCGGGAACGTCGCCCTGGCGGTAGGAGAAACGGGGATCAGGCGACCAGCGCGGACTCAATTCCACGGAATTTCCGCGTCCCGTGGGGTGGATTTCCACAGACCAGGGAGCGTTGCGCGCATCGTTGAGAATTTCCGGGCAAAGCGCGTAAGCACGGTTTGCAATCTCCCGCACGGCGCCGCGCTGATGCCCCTTGGCGACAAAGTTCAGCCGGTAGCGCATCGCCCCCTCGGTGAAAGTTTTCAGAACGCGCCGGGACAATGGCGAGGCGATTGCATCGGCGATGGACTCCACGGCATTGGAGCCGCGCATGGCTCCCAATACAAAGGCCACCGTGCCAAAACAGCGCAGCGTGCAGAGGTCGCCCAGCGAAAAGGGGGCGAGCGGCTGAAGCGCGACCAGACCGCTGGTGACTTCCACCACGCGGAACTTTGCGCGCGTGAGGACGTTCTGCTCCACCTCCTGGCGGACGATTTGCTCCAAGCCCTTGCGCCCTCGCAGATGGATGCGCAGCGCGGCGAAATCGTCGAGCACGCCGTCCATCCGCACCGTGCTGGGGCTTTGCGCGCGGGCCACGCTGGCGCGCACTTTCTGCTCGGTTTGCGGAAGGAGGCCGCTTTCCAATGCTTCCAACGTGGCGGCCCCGCCAATCTTGTCCAGCGTCCGTCCCAGGAATTTCGTTTCCCGCTCGGAGCCGGTTTTTTCGAGCAAGGCGAGCAGTTCCGCTTCTGCGCTGGCTCCCGCGCCGATCTTGGGCAGCGCCGTCATGGCATAGCGACGGACTTTCTCCGCCGGGTCTTGCAACAAACCGAGCAGCCACGCTTTCACCGCCTCCCGCTGTTCCTTGGGGCCGGATTCGGAAAAGACGACGCCCACCGCGCGAACCACCGCCACGCGCGCGGTGCGCTCCTGCGGGGACGCATGGTTGAAGCGCGGCACTTCATCGTTCCAAAGCGGTTCCCACGCCAGGCGGCGCAGTTGGTTGTAGAGTTCTTTGCTGGGATTTTTGGTTCCGCTTTTCATTCGGTCTTTTACGCATTCTGATCACGCAAATCCCGAAAAGCCCGCCCAAACTGCGCAAGCAAATCCGTTGCCGCGAGCGATTCCTGGCTTTGCCCTGCGGCGAGCGCACGTTCCGCGGCGCGTCCGCACACCCATGCTCCCACGCGCGCGGCGTCAAAAAGCGCGAGCCCCTGCCCTGCCAGCGCCGCGCAGGCGCCGGTCAACACATCGCCCATGCCGCCCGATGCCATGCCGGGATGACCCGTGGTGTTCCAGGAAATCCGCAGCGCACCGCCTGCCGGAGCTTCCGCAACAACGGTGCGCGAGCCTTTCAGCAAAAGCGTCACCGGGGAGCGGCTCGCCGCCTGCAATTGCAAAAACCGCTCCGCCGTTTCCCGGCGTGAAAGCTGCGCGCTGGCAGGGAAAAGCCGCGCCATCTCGCCCGGATGCGGCGTCAGCAAGCGCGGCCCCGCCGCACGGAGCAACGTCTGCGGGCTTTCCGCCAGAAGATTGAGCGCATCGGCATCCACCACCATCGGCCCCTTGAATTCCGCGATAATATCCAATATGTCCCGCCCGCTGGCGCGTCCGAGCCCCGGCCCGATGGCCAGCACATCCAGCGGACGTTCCAGCACGGCGAGGTAGCAATCAAGCGGCGTCACCATCACCTCGGGCATCGCCGCAGATGCGACCACCGGGTAAATGTCGGGCGTCACAAACAGCGAGACCAGCCCCCCACCCGCCCGCACCGCCGCATTCGCCGCCATGAGAGCCGCGCCGGTGAACCCGCGCGAACCGGCCACAATGCCGACGCGCCCGCGGTCCCCCTTGTGCATGCTGAAACGGCGCGGCGGCAACAGGGGTGCCAGTTGGCGGGGCGTCGCCACGGTTTCCTGGGATGCGCTTGCTTGCGCGGCGAATCCCGCCAGCGGCAGCACTGCAAGTCGCCCCACGAAATCAAGCGCCGCGTCCGCAAGCAGCCCGCGCTTTGCGAAGCCGACGCAGAGCGTGAAATCCGCGACCACGGCGTCCGGGTCGGCCTCGCCCGTATCAGCATCCAGCCCACTCGGCACGTCCAGCGCGAACACCACGCAACCCATTTCCCGCCGCAGCCGGTTGATCTCCCGGGCGGCTTGGCGGATCGGTTCGCGCAACCCCGGCTTTGCGCCGATGCCGAGCAAGCCGTCGAGGACGATGTGGGTTCGCCCATTCGGAAGCGAGAGCCTGTCTTGAGCGGAAAGCGTCTCGTCGAGCTTCTTGCGCGTCAATGGCGCAAGCGTTTCGCGGGGAAAAACCTCGTGCAGATCCATGCGCCAGCCCTGCTCCGCAAGCCGCCGCGCGGCTACCAGCGCATCCCCGGCGTTGTGGCCCTTGCCGAGGAAAACCCGGCACGCGCCCGGCTCGGGAAAAAACTGCATCACCGCGCGCGCCATCTGCGCCCCGGCCTCTTCCATCAACGCCTCCGCCGAGCTTCCGGCGGCAAACGCCCGCTCCTCAATCACCCGCATCTCCGCGCATGTGACAATCATGATGCGGACAATTCAACCACCGAACCGCTCCGGGGCCAAGAGAAGAGATTGCCTCTACCTCGAAGCCTCAATCGCCTTCGCAAGCGCGCTGGCGAGTTCCTGCCGGTGGGCGGATGTCAGGCAGAGCGCGGCTTCGTTGCGGTTGGTGAGGAAGCCGCACTCGGCGAGCACGGCGGGGATGCGCGTTTTGCGCAGGACATAGTAGCCCCGGCACTTGACGCCCCGGTTCTCGCCCGGCTCCACATTCATTAGTTGCGACTGGACGCGCGAGGCCACGCCCGCCGCCTTCGGGCTGTAATAGTAGGTTTCGATCCCGTCCGCGCCGCCACGGAGCGCGGAGTTGAAGTGGATGCTCACAAACAAGGCGTCGCGTTGTGCGTTGGCGATGGCGGAGCGTTGCGGAAGCGGGATGAAGGTGTCATCGGCGCGTGTCATCACGGTTTTCAGCCCGTCGTTTTGAAGGAGGGTGCGCAGCCGCAGGGCGACGTCGAGGGTGAGGTCTTTTTCGCCGACGCGCTGGCCGGGGATGCCGCCGCGGTCGCGACCGCCGTGCCCGGCGTCGATGACGACGGTGTCAAAACCGGAGGCGCTGGCGAGGGAGCCAAGGAGAGAGAGGAAGAGAAGCCATTTCATGGCCGCAATGAAACGATTTTTTGCGCGGGCGCAAGTGATTATTCCCTCGTCCGGATTCCTGATTTCCTTTTACCGCGTTTCCTGTTTGTATTTCGCGAATGGAACCCCTTCGCGCGTTACCTGTCGCCGCCCGTCTGCCTTTGCGGGTGTATCGTCTTTTGTTTCCGGTCGCATTCCTCTTGATGCTGCCGGGCTTTGTTGTGCGCATGTTCCGGCGCGGCCATTGGCGGCATAAGTTTGGCCAGCGGTTCGGATTTTTTGCGCCGGAAGATCGCGCGCGGTTGGCCGGGGGCGGCTGGATCTGGATTCATTCGGTGAGCGTGGGGGAGATGATGATGGGCATCAAGCTGGCGCGCACGTTGCAGGCGGCTCGGCCCGGATTGAAGCTTCTGATTTCGACGACCACCTCCACCGGCTACGCGGTGGCGCGCGAGCAGATCGCCAAGGGCGGGGGCGGGCTGGAACTGATTTATTATCCGATGGATGCGCTCTCTGGAGTGCGCCGCGCGCTGGATTTGATCCGGCCCGCGCAGGTGGTGATGGTGGACAAGGAGCTTTGGCCCAACATGGTGAGCGAGTGTTACCGTCGCGGCATCCCGGTTTCCATCGTGAACGCGCGCCTGAGCCCGAAGTCCGAGCGCGGCTTCCGCAAATGGCGGCGCTGGGTGGGGCCTTTTTTTGGAATGTTGGAGCGGGTGTGCGTGCAGGAACCCGAGGACGTGGAACGCTGGCAGACGCTTGGGGTGCGGCGTGAGGCGCTGCATTGCACGGGAAGTTTGAAGTTTGATTTCGCCGCGGCGGAAGCGTCGCGCGCGCCGGAGTTCCGCTCGCTGCTCCAACGCGCAAGCGTGAAAGACGAGACGCCTATTTTGCTAGCCGGGAGTACGTTTCCCGGCGAGGAGACGGCGCTGGGTCGCACGTTGATTGCGCTGCGCCAACAGCAACCGGAGTTGTTTTTGATTGTCGTGCCCCGCCATGTGGAACGGACGCCGGAAGTGGAGGCGGATTTGCGTGCCCTGGGGTTGAACCCGGTGTTGCGCACGGCGCTGTCGGATCTGCCGCCGGACAGTCCGCGCGCTGATGTGCTGATTGTGAATACGACGGGCGAATTGCGCGACTGGTATGCGGTCGCCACGGTCTGCTTTATCGGCAAGAGCCTGAGGGCCACGGGCGGGCAGAACCCCGCGGAGCCGGTGCTGGCGGGCCGCCCGGTGCTGTTCGGGCCGCACATGGAGAACTTCAGCGCGTTGGTGCGCCAGTTTTTGGCGGTGCAGGGAGCCATCCAGGTGCCGGATGAAGCGGGCTTGGTCCGCGAGGTCGGCGCGCTCCTGAAGAATCCCGCGTGCGGCGAGGCGTTGGTGACGCAGGCGCGGACGGTGCTTGCGGTGCACATGGGGGCCAACGCACGCACGGCGGAATTGCTTTTGGCGCAACGGTAGGGACGGCACTCCGTGCCGTCCGATGTGCGCGCTTTGGAAAAAGAAAGCAGACTGCGGGCCATGGCATCACGTCAGGGCGGCACGGAGTGCCGCCCCTACCGTCACTCCACCACCCCACCCCGATACCCTTGATGTGGGACGTTGGTGGGGCATTGTTTTTTTCGCGCTGGCGGCGTGTGAGCCGGAGCCCAAGGGGCCGGTGCAAGTGGAGCGGCCGGAGGCGATGCACTTTGAGACCGAGAAGCTCCGCCGCGAGGTGGAACGCTTCCGCGAGTCGCCTTCCGCACAATCGCGGCTTGGGATGGAGCGCGCGTTTGGAGCGCTGGACGAACGGGTGCGGGGGCTGGAGGCGCTGGCCCAGGCGCAAAGCGGCGAGGAAAAGACCGCCACGGAGCAGCAAATTGCCGACTTGAAGCGCCGCAGGGAACTCCATGGGACGCGCGCGCAAACGGCCCTGGTGGAATCCCAGCCGGTTCAACGCGCGGAACCGATTGCAGAACGGGTGATCAAAGCGGAACGGGTTGGCATTACGCAACGCGCGCGGCAGGCAGAGCGCGCACGCATGCAGCGGATGCCTAGGGAGACACCAAGGTATGCCAGCCCAAATTTTTTTGAGCGGCTCTTCCGGTAAAAATTACGGCGCGACGTGGATGGCGTTGCGCCGGAGGGTGGCGCCGGTTTGGCGGTCGTATTCGGAGAGGGCTTTGCGGTAGTCGGCTTCGGCGCGGATGACGGCGGCGGCGGCCTCGGTCATCGACTTCTGGAGTTGGAGCACTTCAAAGGTGGTGGCGCTTCCCGCTGTGTGGCGTTTTTCCCCGGCGGCAAGGCTCTCTTTGGCCAGGCGCAGGGCTTCGTTGGTGGAATCGATGCGTTGGTGGGCGGTATCCACCTCGCCGGCGGCGTTGGCGACATCCACGATGATCGTCTGTTCGAGTTGCTTGAGCGTCACCAAGGCTTGCGCGTTGAGCAGGCGCGCGGCTTGGAGCTTGCCTTTGGCGGTGCGATTGCCAAGGGGAATGCTCAGGAGCGCGCCGACGCTCCAATTCTGCGGGTTGCGCGTGTTGCTGTCGAAAAAGCGGAGGCTGTCGGCGATGTTGTTGGAATCGAGACCGAGCAGATTGAGGCTGCCGAAAAGGTCAAGCCGTGGGAGCGCGCCGTTGCGGGCCGTGACGACGTTGATGTGGCGGGTTTTCAGGGCGAGGAGCGCCTGCTGGTAGTCGGGGCGCTCACACAGCGCTTCGCGCAAGCCAGCTTCCACATCCATTTTGCCGATGGCGGCGGTGGGCGGCGGCTCGATGGCGACTTGGGTTTCAAGCAGGGTCTTGGTGTCGGAAGTGATGAGTTGCTTGAGGAGGCGCTCGTTGTTTTCGATGTTGTTTTTTGCCAGGAGCACGGCTTCCTCGCGTGAGGCCGCCTCGGCTTGGGCGGTGACGACGTCGAGCTCGATTTTGACGCCGAGTTCGGCGCGCACTTTTTCCTCCTTGCAGAGTTCGAGCGCCAAGTCGCGCGAATGCTGGGCTGCCTCGTAGTTGCGGAGCGCCGAATAGAGTTCGTTGTAAACAAAGACCGTCTGCGTGACCACATCCATGATCCCCTGTTTGAACTCCCACGCGCTGCTCTGGCGGTTGTTGCGCGCGATCCGCAGGGAAGCGAGGTTCACGTCGGAGCCGAACCCGCGCAACAGCGGCTGGGTGAGCGCGAACTGCGCGCCGGTGGAGTATTGGCGGTAGCGAGCGGAGGAGCCGCTGAGCCCGACATTGTATTCGGTTCCGTAAATGCTCCTGCCGCCGATACCTATGCCGAAGTTGCCTCTCTGGGTTTCGCTGCTGGTAGAGTTATCGGAAGTGTTTGTGGCATTGAGGATCAGAGAGGGATCAAACGTACCGAGCTCTGCTGTAATGAGGGCGTCGGCGATGTCGGGGTTGAACTCCGCGACTTTGATGGCGAGATTGTTCTCGATGGCGAGCTGGATGGCTTTGCGAAGCGTCAGGCGGATGACCGGGGACGCAGGCGCTTGCGCTTCCGGCGCACGGGCGTTGAGAAGCGACGCTGATACGAAAAGGCAGAAAAGAATACGGGGGACGAACATGGTTCCTCAACTCGTAGAGTAAAGGCGCATGGGAATCAAGCATGCTGCTTCGTTGACAGGGGAGAATAGGCCGCGTAGTTTCGCATTTACTCTTTGTTTTCCCCCTTTATGCCCGCTGTTTTGCCCAAGCCAGGAACTTTTGTTTGCCGGACTTTTCTGGTGGCAATCACCTTGCTTGGGGGCGTGGCCGCAGGAGAGATCGGCGTGCTGGCATGGCGCGGCTTTTCCCAAAAGCCAGGGAGTTCTGCAACCGTGGAACACTCCGCCCCTCCGCTCTCAGCCTCGACCCCCGAGGCTCCCACGGTGGGCACCGTGGAGGCACAGCTTGTGGCTGCGGCGGTGGAGAAGTCGCTGGTGGCTGCCCTGCCCAAACCTCTCCCGAAGCCAGCACCCATGCCGCCGCGCCCCGTGGTGACGCCTGAATCGCAGGCGGCCGGGTTGATGGATCTTGCGCGCAGCTTGCGGGATCAAGGGGATACAGGCACGGCCATGACCCGGCTGCGCCAGGCCCAGGCAATCCTGCCCAACCATGCGCCGGTGATTTCCGAAATGGCGCTTACTTACGAAAAGATGGGCCTGACGGATAAAGCCATCCAGCAGTGGCGCAGGATTTACGAGATGGGGGAAAAGGCTGGAATTTATTACGCGGCGGCGGATGCAAAGCTGCGCGCGCTGCAACTGCCGGAAGCCACGCCGGAGGAGACCCCGGCTCCACCCGCAGCGGGCGCGTTGCCCCCGGACGCGGCGGCGGAGCCCGGCCCGGCTCTTTCGCTGGGAAATGTGGGGACGACGGATGACACCGGCAACACCCAGCCTGCGCGGCGCTTGAAGCTGCGGGTGCCCATCCTTGCCCGCGCGGGCAGTCATATCCAGCCGCGCGACGTGGTGATCCAGGTCTTCTTTTACGAGCAACTCAAGGACGGCTCCGTGGTGGAAACCAACGCGGCGGTCACCTCCTCATGGGCGCGGCGGATGAGCCCCGGGGGGGAGGTGCAACCGGTGGACTGGTCTACGCCTTCTGCTGAAGTGCTGGAGGTGGATTACGCCCAGCCGGAATTTGACCCCAAAGACCCCCGGACACGCGAGCGGCGGAATTATTTTGGATACAGCGTAAGACTCTATTATAAGGGAGTTCTGAATGCGAAGTTTGCCGACCCCGTCAAGCTTCTCAGCCAGTTCAATCCCCCGGCCGCACTCCCTTCCACCGATTTACCACAATGAAAATCCTCCTCGTTGATGATGATCCCGAAATGCTCCATGCGATGCTGGAGGTTTTGAGAAGCAGTCCCGATCTCGCAACAGCCGTGAGCACCAACGGCGCGCTTGCGCTGGAACATGCGGCGTCGATGAACGGGGTGGATCTCTTGATTACCGACGTGGTGATGGACCCGATGGATGGGTTCACGCTGCGGAGCAAGCTTTTGGAAAGCTACCCGGAGATGAAAACCATCTTCGTCTCCGGCTACGACCTGAGCGATTACGAAGCCTACACCATCGGGTGCGAGATCCTTGCCAAACCGTTTGAGGGCGCGCACCTGTTGCAAGCGGTGGCCAAGACGATTCCTCCGGTCGCCACTCCGGTTGCCACCATCGCCGCCGACAATGATCCGCTGGTAAACAAGAAGCTCGGCGACTACAGCATAATCCGGAAAATCGGAGAGGAAGCGTGGGGCTCCATTTATCTGGCCAATCAGACCTCCATGGCGCGCCCTGTGGCCATGGAGGTGTTATCGGAGGAGATCGTAAAGAACGACCCTGCCGCCCCGGAACGTTTTCTTGCCCTTGCGCGGGCCAAAGCGACGGTGAAGCACCCCTCCATTCTTTCCGTGTATGAAGCCGGGCAGGAGAAGGGGTGCGTTTATTACACCTACGAATTTTCGGACGGCGGTCAACTGGCGGAAATGCAGGCCAACGGCCAAACGCTGGACGATAAGATGGCGTTGCGCATTCTCAAGGTCGTCGTGGAAGGCCTTGCTTATTTGCAGAAGCAAAACATTCCCCACGCCGCTCTGGAGGCCCGCCATATTTGTGTGGATAAAGGCGGCGAGCCGCATCTTTCCAATATCGCTGTTCTCGACGGCGAAGGCCGGGCAGAGATGCGGGGTGACGTTGCCACGCTCGCCTCGAGCCTCGCGGCCTTGCTGCCCGGAGGAGTCCCTGGAGCACCCGGTTTGCAAAAATTATTCACCCGGATGTCCCAAGGGGAAGCCGGAGGTTTTGCCACCTGGGAGGAGCTTCTGGGGGCGATTACCGAACTGATGCCCAAGGTTGTCCCTACAGACGCCGTCAAAATCACCGCCCATGAACAGGCGGGGATTCGCGCTGTGGAGAAGATGAAGCAGGAGCAGAAACGCTCCTTTATCCTCTCCGTGACGCTCTCCGTTGTGGGGGTGTGCGCGGTTCTGTTTTATCTTTATTGGACGCTCTTTCGCAATACCGAGCGGGATACCACCGCGATGGTGAAAATCCCCGCCGGAGAGTTCATCTACCAGAACGGCCAGAAGGCTGTGACGGGCGAATTTTGGATCGACAAATACGAAGTCACCATCGGGCAATACCAGCGGTTTCTGGATGCCCTGAAGGAGAACCCGACTACGGAGTATGATTCCCCCGACCAACCCAAGGCGAAGACAAACCACATCCCGGACAACAACGCGCATGATTGGACGATTTGGTATGGAAGAGCCAAAGCTGCAAAGCCCGCCCGCTTCGTGCCGATTGACCTGAATTGCCCGATTTTCAACGTGGATTACTGGGACGCTTACGCCTTTGCCAAATGGGCGGGCAAACGGCTCCCCACGGAGCAGGAGTGGGAGAAGGCCGCCCGTGGCACGGACGGCCGCCGCTACCCGTGGGGTACGGAGTTCAACCCGAAAAAGGCGAACCTTGGCAAAGATTACATCCCCTTGCCGGGGCCGAACGCAAAAGGAACCGTGGATGGCTATTTCTGGTGGAACCCCGTGGATGAAATGACGGGGGATTGCAGCCCCTACGGCGTAATCGGGATGCTTGGCAATGTTGCCGAGTGGACGGATACGCGGGATCCCCAGACGAGGAATCCCGTGGTGCGCGGCGGTTCGTTTCACACCCCCGAGGCGGCGCTGCTCAACCGGGCTGCCGGGGTGGATGCGAATACCTGCATCGAGTATCTCGGCTTCCGCTGCGTTTCCGACAAGCCGCCCAAGACTCACGAAAAAAACTAGAGCATTTTACAAAAAAATGTGGCCAGTGGCTTGGGAGCGCCGAAGGCTGGTGCAAGGCGGCTTGGCCCGCAGCGGCTGTGTTTGTAAACACAGCCCAAGGGACAAACGGTTTGCAACGGCCTTCGCCGCCCCAAGACGCGGCTATAGTTTTTGGTAAATTGCTCTAGGCTCGCAAGGGCTCTGTTCCCCCCGTTTTGCCTCCCAAAGGGATGATAAAATACGGCCTGGAAGAAAAAACTGCTGGCACCCGGCCAAATTGAGCGTATTTACGAGAACTCCCATGCGCCGTTTCCTCCTCCTTCTTGCCGTTCTCCTCGTTTGCAGCCAGTCCCTCCAAGCCCAGATTCAGGTTGGACTGGAGATCAAGCGCAAGTTTTTGATGGCGTATGAACCGATTGTCGCCACGGTCACCGTGACGAACCATGCCGGGCGCGACATCACGCTGGCAGACTCCCCCACGCAGAGTTGGTTTGGGTTCCAGATCAACCGGGCCGATGGGCAACTGGTGCCGCCTCTGAACCCGGAATACAAGCTGACTCCCCTGACGATTCCAGCGGGCCAGACCGTCAATCGGAGCATTATCCTGAACTCGATTTACCCCGTGCACGAACTGGGGCTCTACCGTGTGCGGGCCACCATTTATTTTTCTGCGATGGAAAAGTATTACCAATCGCAACTCGTCAACCTGGAAATCAGCGAAGGCCGGACGGTTTGGCAGCAGGTGGTCGGTGTTCCCGAAGGCGTGGAAGGCGCGGGAAGCACCCGCAAGCTCTCGTTGCTTTGCTTCCGCCAGACAGAGTATACGACGATTTATGCCCGCATTGAAGATGTCGATAACGGAACTGTTTTCGCAACGATGCCCCTGGGACGCGTGATCGCGGGATTGGATCCAGATGCGCAAGTCGACCTGCAAAACAACCTGCACGTTCTACAGGTGAGCAAAGCCAAGACGTTGCTCTATTCCTGCATCGGGTTGAACGGGGAGTTGCTTGCCCAAAACACCTACTACGCGGCCAAGAACCGGCCTTCTCTGCGGCGTGACGCGGCGGGAGCCGTCACGGTGGTGGGAGGGGACTTGCAGCCAGAAACCCCGGGGGCAGACAATCTCAAGAAGGCAAACAAACTTTCCGACCGGCCGGTACAAATCCCCAAGGAATAGCCCCCTTCCTTCTTCTTCGTTCCCGGCTCTTATCTCTGATACCATCTCCCAAAAATAAACAGACTCTTGAGCGCCAATGGCGCGGCTCCA
>JBAXQF010000076.1:0-12123 GCA_037131875.1 Verrucomicrobiota bacterium | reverse complement strand
CGCCCCGCCGCGCATAAAATCGTCGGCGAAATTTAACGATGAAATATGCGGGCTAATCGTCTTGATCGAAGCGTCCACTTCCGAAGGAGAGGTGTTGCGAGGTGAAGCAACCACAGCGCTGACCATGCACAGAATCAGCGCAAAAGAGAGAAGGCTGGAGGAACGTCGGCAATTCTTCATACATGAAGTTTATCAGCAGGGATTTTGTTACGCAATCACCGGCTCGCCGGAGTAGTTGATTTCCCATTGCGTCCCTTTGCGCGAGTCCTTTCGCCGCTTTTAGGCTCAAGCAACTGTGCTGATTGCCCCGGACTCGCTACGGGCCGGGCATCCTGCGCGAAGTCGCCAAAACGCACTTCAAGACCGCGCAGGAACTGGGGCAATAGCATCCAGCTTCGCCATCTCCTCTTCGCCGATGAGGCGGTTCGTCACCTGAAGATCGCTCAGAATCTGGCCGTCGCGCATGACGATGTTGCGCTTGCAGTAGGCGGCGATGTCCGGCTCGTGCGTGACCATGATGATGGTGATGCCCTGTTCGTTGAGCCGTTGGAAGACGCTCATAATCTCGACGCTCGTGCGGCTGTCGAGGTTGCCGGTGGGCTCGTCGGCGAGGAGCACTTCCGGGTCGTTGATGAGCGCCCGGGCGATGGCCACGCGCTGCTGCTGACCGCCTGAAAGCTCGTTGGGGTGGTGCTCCGCGCGCGCGGAAAGGCCCACAATGGAAAGGACGCGCTCGGCGCGTTCCTTCATCTCGTGCGCGGTAAAATGCTTGCCGGAGTAGAGCAGGGGAAGCTCCACGTTTTCCAGCGCGGAGGTGCGTGAAAGGAGGTTGAAGCTTTGAAAAACGAAGCCGAGCTTGCGGTTGCGGACGGTGGCCAGTTCGTCGCGCTCAAGGTGCGAGACGTCGATGCCGTCGAGCAGATAACGCCCGCCGGTCGGTCGATCCAGGCAGCCGATCACGTTCATCAGGGTCGATTTGCCCGAGCCGCTCGATCCCATGAACGCGACGAATTCCCCCTTGTGAATGGAGAGCGAAACGCCGCGCACGGCCTTCACATCGACCTCGCCGGTGTGGTAGGTCTTGTCGAGGGCTTCGAGTTGGATGACGGGGGTCATGGAGGAGAGACTATCGATTAGAGAGGGAGGAGATTATAGAGGGGAGATGGGTGAGCGCGTTGCAGTTCTTTCTGTCATCTCACCCCTCTATCGTCTTCCTCCCCTACCGGGGCATTTTCATGCTGCCGCTGAGCGGGTTGGAGCCGCCGGGTTGCGTTTGCGCGCTTTGTTGCGGAGCGCCCAGGGAGCCGACAATGATTTGGTCGCCTTCCGTGAGTCCTTCGAGAATTTCGGTGAAAATGCCGTCGCTGATGCCCACCTTGATTTGCGCCGGAACGGGTTTCCCGTCGCGCAGAAGATAAACCGTGCGTTCGGTGCGGCGCTCGCCCTTTTTGCCAGCGGGTCTTTTTCCGGTGAAGGAGGTTTTCTCCACGCTGGACTTGGCGCTGGAGTCTCCGGCTTCCGGGAGCCGGAAGCGGAAGGCTGCACCGCCGAGTTTCAGCACGTTCTCGCGATGGGCTATCACGATGGACGCGCTGGCGGTCATGCCGGGTTTGAGCTTCAAGTCGTCGTTGCTGACGCTGATGACGGCGTCGTAACTGACCACGTTCTGGACGGTGACAGCGGCGTTGCGCACCTGGTTGATCTGGCCGTGGAAGGTGCGGCTGGGAAAGGCGTCCACGGTGAAATCCACCGTCTGGCCCACGTCCACATTGCCCACATCCGCCTCGGCCACATTGGCGTCGATCTGCATTTTGGCAAGGTCGTTGGCGATGGTGAAAATGACGGGGGCCGACATGCTGGCCGCGACGGTCTGCCCGACATCCACGCTGCGCGAGATGACGATGCCGTCAATGGGCGAGTAGATGGTGCAGCGGGCCAGATCCACACTGGCCCGGGCCAGCGCGCCTTCCTTGACTTTCACCATGGCCTCGGCCTGGTGCAGCGTTGCCACGGCCTGGTCGAGCGTGGCTTGCGGGGTGGCGTTGCGTTCCCGCAGTTCCTGGGTGCGCTTGAGGTTGATTTGGGCAAGCTCCAGTTCCGCCTTGGCGTTGGCGAGATCCCCTTCCGACTGCATGACCACCGCGCTGAAACTTGCGGGATCGATCTGCGCCACAACCTGCCCGGCTTTGACCTGCGAGTTGTAGTCCGCAAAGAGTTTCTGGATGATGCCGGAAATCTGGCTGCCCACCTGGACGTTGATCACCGGGTTGAGCGTGCCGGTGGCGGTGACGGTCTGTATGATGTCGCCGCGCGTGACGGAGATCGTCTGGTAGCTGGCCCCGTCTGCGTTGCGGTGGGCAACCCACCAAGCGCCTCCTCCCGCCGCGACCAGAAGCAGCAGTGCGCAAAGTTTCAGAACGAGCGGTTTGGATGGAATAGCCATGGGGTGATCGGATTAGCGCACTTTGGACTTCTCAACGCGATCCCGCTGGAAGGCCGCTTCGGCGCGTTCCAGATCGCGCAGGGCAATCTGGTAATTGTAGATTTGGTTGGTGAGCGAGGTGCGGGAGTTGTTGAGATCGCGCAAGGCGGTCTGCGCGTCCAGACTGGTCGAGGCGCCCGCCTGGTATTGGGCTTCCAGGTCGGTGTAGTTTTGCGTGGCCGCCTCCACCTCGGCGGTGAGGGCCTTGAGGGCTTCGCGCCCGGTTCGGACATTGATCCAGGCCGCTTTCACGTCGGATTCCACCGATTTTGACGTCTTCTCAAGGCTCAAGCGCGCCTGCGAGATTTTCTGGTTTGCACCAATCAAATCCAGCTCGCGCTGGCCGCCGGTGAGGAACGGCATTTGGACGGAAAGGACGGCGGTTTGATTGTAGTTGTGTGTCTGGCTGTCGCCGCTGGTGCGGCTCCACTGGGTGCTGGCTTGCGCCACGACCTTCGGGCCGTATTGCGCGACCACTTCGCCCCGCAGCGCAATCTGCTGATCCACGCCAATGGCGCTTATCTGGTAATCCTCGCGCCCCTCATACGCGCACTTGAGAGCCTCTTCAAAGGGGGTGCCAAGGTCGGACTCCACGGGCGGTTCGGCCAGGGTGAAATTGGTTTTGCCGCCCAGGTTCAGGATGTTGCTCAGGGTGTCGCGGGCAGTGTCCAATGCGCCTTGCAATTGGATGAGCGTGTTGCGGGCTCCCTCCAGCGTGGCCCTCGCCCGCAGCACGTCGATGCGCGCCACGGCTCCCGCATCAAAGCGCGCCTGGGCGGTCTTGAGTTGTTCGTTGGCGAGATCAACCGTCTGCTGGTTTACCTCCACAAGCTTTTGACCCTTGAGCACGTTGTAATACGCCTGCGCCACGCCAAAGAGCGTTTCGCGCACGGTGAACTGGTATTGCAGCCGCGCCGCCTTCGCCGAGAGTTTGCCGTAGCGGTAGGCCGGGAAGACGCTCGGATCAAAGATCGGCTGGGTGTAGGTGAACCCGCTGAACCGGGTGTCGATGGCGCTCTGAATGTAGTTCGACGTTGTGGCGCTTTCCACAATCGCGTTGTTGCGCGTGTTGCTGTGGTTGCTCGTATAGCTTGCGTTGCCGATCACCTGCGGCCCGAGCTTGGCCAGCGCGCTCCAGGGCAGAAGGTTGGCCTTGCGGATTTCGTAATAGGCGATCCGGATTGTTTGATCGCTCGCAAGGGTCATGTCATAGGCTTCTTCCAGCGTGATGACACGGTTTGGCGCTGGTGCGTTTTTCTCGTTTTGAACCTGAGCGGCGGGCGCGGAGGCGCAGAGCGACAGGAGGGCGACTAAGAGGCGGTTTGTTTTCATGGGGACGAGGGACATTCTCCGGGAGCGGATTTCACAAAAATGGGACGCAGCGAACGCAAGGCTTCCAGCAAGCGGGCGCGGTCGGGTTCGGAAAGGGGCGCAAGCAATTCGGCAAGATGGTTGTGGGTAATCGCCCGCGTGGCAAGAAGTTCGCTGCGCCCGGAGTTGCTGATTTCCAGGAGCACGCGCCGCCGATCCACGGGATCGCCCCGGCGGCTGACCGCTCCCGAGGTGACCAACCCGTCGATGATTTTTGAGGTGGCGGGGAGTCCCAAGCCGAGAAAATCGGCGATCTGAGAAACCGAGGCCGTGCCATGGCGGCTCAAATAAGCCAGGGTGCGGAACTGCACCATGGTGAGCGTCGTGGCGGGATCATGGCGCAACTCACACTGGAGCGATCCCATGATGAGGGGGAGCACTTCGAGAAATTCCACGGCGCATTCCAGCGCGGGTTCCTGTTGTTTTTCGGAAAAGGGTTCCATGTCGATTCGCGGCGCGAATAGTGTGGGGCCGTATAGTTCGCGTGACGAAGTAACGGGCGTTTCGGGTTGGGAATCAAGTCAAAACTCTCCCCGTGAAGGGAAAACTGCCTCTCGGGCAGGGGAGCGGCGTTTTCAATTTGAAACCTTTGGGCTTTGGGGGTAAATCTTACCGACTTATGGGACGCCAATGGTTACACGCCAAACGCGCCGTCGCCTCGCTTAAAAAAGGCCAGGCCAACGGCAAACTACTGAAAGAAATTATGGTCGCAGCGAAGCTGGGAGGGCCGGACCCGGACGGCAACGCCCGGTTGTTTGCCGCCGTGGCGAAGGCGCGCCGTGAGAGCGTGACGCGGGATGCCATCGAGCGCGCCATCAAGAAGGGCGCAGGCATTGGCGATGAAAAACTCGTCCTGGAGCACGTGGTTTATGAAGGCTATGCGCCGCACAAAATCCCTCTGATTGTCGAGGTGCTCACCGACAACAACAACCGCACCGCGCCTGAAGTGCGCATGCTTTTCAAAAAAGGCCAGCTCGGCGCGCCCGGCAGCAACAAGTTCCTCTTCGAGCACGTGGGCTTGGTGGAAGCGCACCGGCCGGGCACGGGGATTGACCTGGAAGAAGCCGCCATCGAGGCCGGAGCCAACGAGGTGGAGCCGCTCGGGCATGACCAGAACGACGACATTCCCGCCGACGCGACCGGCGCGCGGTTCATCGTGGAGCGCACGGCTGTCCACGCGGTTTCCCAATGGCTCTCCCAGAACGGGTGGACGGTGGTGACGAGTGAGCTGGGTTACATCGCCAAGAATTTCCCCACGCTCACCGAGGGGCAGATGGTGGAAGTGGGCGAGTTCCTCAACGCGCTCGACGAGCACGACGACGTGCACCGCGTCTGGGCTGCGATGAAGTAGCGCGGCGGCGGTAGGGACGGCACTGTTTTAGAAAGCGCTCTAGCTCAGCTCCGGCGCTTGCAGTTGGCGTGCGGCGGTTTCCACTTGCGCTGGCGGCTCCAGTTCGTCGCCCGGTTGCGCGGGTTCCAGATCCCGGAATTTGCGCGCGGTGACGAGCACCCGGCTCTCGGTGGTGGCGGCCAGTTTGTTGAAGTGCTCCACGGCGCTGTTGAGGCTGCGGCCCATCTTTTCCATGTGGCCGCCCATGTCGGAGAGCCGCTTGTAAAGCTCGCGGCCCAGGCGGGAAATTTCCTCGGCGTTTTTTGCCAGATTCTCCTGCCGCCAGCCGTAGAAGACGGCTTTGAGCAGGGAGATGAGCGTGGTGGGCGTGGCGAGGATGACGCGCCGCTCGGTGCCGTATTCGATGAGCGCGGGATCGTGCTCCAGCGCCGCGCTAAAGAAGCTCTCGCCCGGCAGGAAGAGGATGACGAACTCCGGCGCTTGCGCGAACTGCTCCCAGTAGGCTTTCTTGCTGAGCGCGTCGATGTGCGAGCGGATGTGCGCCGCGTGGGCCGCCAGCTTCAGCGTGCGCGTCGTTTCATCGCGCATATCAAAGGCTTCCAGATACGCCGCAAGCGGCGCTTTGGCGTCCACTACGATCTGTCTGCCGCCGGGAAGGCGCACGACCAGGTCGGGCCGCTGCCGCCCGGTTTCCGTGGCGACGGAGGTTTGCTCGACAAAATCGCAATGCGCCAGCATTCCCGCCATCTCAACCACCCGGCGCAGTTGCACCTCGCCCCAGCGCCCGCGCACCACCGGCGAGCGGAGGGCCTGCGCGAGGTGGGTGGTCTCCGTGCGGAGCCGGCCCTGGGCTTCCATCATGTTCTTTACCTGCGCGGTGAGCGCTTCGTATGCCCCCGCGCGCGATTTCTCGATTTCCTGGATCTTCGCGTCCACTTTGTCGAGGGACTCGCGCACCGGCTTGACGAGTTCCGTGATGGCGGTCTGCCGCTTTTCCAAATCGCCCTTGGCCGATTCCTGGAAGCGTTCCAGCGAGACGTTGGCCAGTTCGAGAAACGAGGTGTTGTTGCGCCGCAGCGCCTCGGCGGAGAGGGCCTGGAAGGTCTCGGAAAGGCGACGCTGGGCGTCATCCAGCACGGCCAGCTTTTCCTTTGCGGCCTCGCGTTCGTGGGCCAGCTCGGTCTTTAGCGACGCCACGCACGCCTGCAAGTCCGCGCGTTCGGCGTCCTTGCCCGCCGCCAGCCGCGCCAGGTGCAGGGCGGAACGGGATTGAGCCAAAACCCAAACCACGCCGCCTCCGGCGCAAAGCCCCGCAACAAAGACCACGATGGAATCAAGCATGCCCTGTTTTACCGCAAGGCTGCGAAATTTGCCAGCAGGGAGGCGGACGTCTTTTGGGGAAGAATTTTCTTGCAATATTTTGTCATTTGGCTATTTTGCCAAACGTGCCTGCTAAATCCGAAAAACGCACCACTTACACGCCTCGCCCTCCCAGGGAATACCGCGCCGGGGCCGATGTCTTCAAAGCCCTGGGGCACGCCAGCCGCTTGTTGATTGTCGATGCGCTGGCCCACGGGGAACGGTGCGTGGCGGATCTCACTGAACTCATCGGCTGCGACACCTCCACCGTATCCAACCATCTTTCCGTGTTGCGCAACGTGGGGCTTGTTGCGGACGAGCGGCGCGGGCAGCAAGTCTTTTACCGTCTCGGCGCGCCGTGCATCACCAAGGTCTTCGCCTGCTTGGAAGAAATACGCACGGAGAGCGAAAGCCGCCGCTGATTTCTCACCCCTCTTTTTTAGCCCATCCAAACGATGAAAACTGTATCCGTTCAAGAACTCCAAACCCTTCTCGCCGCCGGAACTCCGGTCGATCTCATTGATGTTCGCACCCCGGCGGAATATGCCAGCGTCCGCGTCCCCGGAGCGAGCCTCTATCAGCTCGACGGCCTTGACTGCGGCGCGGTTCTTGCCGCGCGCAAGGGAGCTTCGCATGCGCCCATCTACCTCCTCTGCCACGCGGGCACCCGCGCCGGGAAAGCGGCGGCGAAGTTCGCCGAATTCGGGTTCGCCGACGCTGTGGTGGTGGAAGGCGGCACGCAAGCCTGGGTGGATGCCGGGCTCCCGGTGGAAAAGAGCGCAAAGGCGGTGCTCCCGTTGGATCGCCAGCTTCAGATCGTCATTGGAAGCCTGGTCGTTACCGGCGTGCTGCTGGCTCATTTTGTAAACCCCAACTGGATCTGGCTTTCCGGCTTCGTCGGCGCGGGCCTCATCCTGGCGGGCGCCACCGGGTTCTGTCCCATGCGGATGCTCATCGCCCGGATGCCCTGGAACCAGAAGAGCGGTTGCTGCGGCGGCTCCTGCTGTTCGTGCTAGAAGAGAGAGGAGAGACAACGCACAGCATCTATCATCTATCGTCTCCCCCCTCTATAATCTTCATTTCCTATGAAAAAAATCGTGATCATTGGCGGAGTGGCGGGCGGCGCATCGTGCGCGGCCCGGTGCCGGAGATTGGATGAAAGCGCGGAGATTATTCTCATTGACCGCGGCCCGTATGTCTCCTTTGCAAACTGCGGCCTGCCCTACCATGTGGGCGGTGTCATTAAAGAGGAGTCAAAGCTGCTGCTGGCCAGCGAAGCGCTCTTCCGGGATCGCTTCAACATCGCCGTCCGCACCCGGCATGAGGCGGTTGCCATTGACCGCGAGAAGCGCGAGATCGAAATCAAAGAACTCGCCACCGGGCGCGTCTATCGCGAGTCCTACGATGCCCTTGTCCTTTCGCCGGGCGCGTTGGCGGTGCGCCCGCCTTTGCCGGGGATCGACCTGCCCGGCATCTTCGTTCTGCGCACCATCCCGGACAGCCGGGAGATTCGCGCGTGGATGGATGCAAGGCAGGCAAAGAGCGCGGTGATTGTCGGCGGGGGCTTTATCGGCCTGGAAATGGCGGAGAACCTTGCCCATCGCGGGCTCGCGGTCACGGTGGTGGAAATGCTCAACCAAGTGATGCCGCCGCTTGACCCTGAAATGGCGCTCCCGGTGCAGCGGCACCTGGAGGCGCATGGCATCCAGATGGCGCTGGGCGACGGCGTTGCGGGATTTGAGAAGAACGCCACGGGGCAACTCGTGGTCAAAACGCAATCCGGCGCGGCGCACGCGGGCGATCTCGTGATCCTCGCCATTGGCGTGCGCCCGGAAACGGCGCTCGCACGCGCCGCAGGGCTGGAATTGGGCGAGCGCGGCGGCATCCGCGTGGATGACCAGATGCGCACCAGCGATCCCGCCATCTGGGCCGTGGGCGACGCCGTGGAAACCCGCGACGTCGTCACCGGACAAGCCGCCCTCATCCCGCTTGCCGGGCCCGCCAACCGCCAGGGGCGCATCGCCGCGGACGTGATCAACGGACGCGACGCCCATTTTCGCGGCGTCCAGGGCACGGCCATTTGCGGCGTGTTTGACATCGCCGTGGCCAGCACCGGCGCAAGCGAGAAGGGGCTCCAGCGCGCGGGCATCACCGATTACGAGAAAATCTATCTCCACCCCAACCACCACGTTGGCTACTACCCCGGCGCAAAAGCGATCAACCTCAAGCTGCTCTTCCGCAAAAGCGACGGCCGCATCCTCGGCGCGCAAGCCGTGGGCGAGGCGGACGTGGCCCGGCGCATCGACGTGATCGCCACCGCCCTCCAATTCGGCGGCACCGTCTATGATTTGGAGGAATCCGAACTTTGCTACGCGCCCCAGTTTGGCGGGGCCAAAGACCCGGTGAACTTTGCGGGCATGATCGCGGCCAACGCGCTGCGGGGGGACAATCCGCTGGCGGACTGGGGCCAGCTTGGCGCAGAGGGGACGTTCCTGCTGGATGTGCGTGACCCGGAGGAATTTGAGGAAGGCCACATCCCCGGCGCGGTCAATCTCCCGCTCAACGAGCTTCGCGCCCGCATGAGCGAGCTGCCGCGCGAGCGCGAAATGGCGATCTACTGCGGCGTGGGCCAGCGCGCCTACTACGCCACGCGCATCCTCCTCCAAAACGGCTACCGCGCGCGCAACCTGTCGGGCGGAATGCGCACCTACAATACCGGGTTCAAACGCCAGGGTTGCCCTCCGGGCGCTTGATCCTCTATGGTGTTGGAGTTGTCCATGAGACCCTTTCTCCAGCCCCATAGCCCAACCCTGCTGCGTCCGCTTCTGCGCGCCCTCCTGCTTGCCGCACTGTGCGTTGCGCAGATCGGCTTTGCCGGGGAGGGGAGGCCGCTGAAGGTGCTCGCCTCCTTCTACCCCATGTATGTGATGGCGCTGAACGTCGTGGGCGACACTCCGGGGGTGAGCGTGGAGTGCATGACGGAGCCGATCACCGGGTGTTTGCACGATTACCAACTCACCCCCGCAAACCTGAAAACCCTGGCGGGAGCGGATGTTTTTATCGCCAACGGAGCGGGCATGGAGACGTTCATCGAGAAAGCGCTCAAGCAAGCGCCGCACTTGAAAGTGATCGAGGCGAGCAGGGGGATCCCGCTGGCTTTTCATGACAATCCGCATGTGTGGGTGAGCATCAGCGGAGCCATCGAGGAAACCCGGAACATCGCAAAGGGGCTGGCTTCCGCTGATCCAACCCATGCCGCCGCCTATGAAAAAAACGCCGCAAACTATGGGGCGCGGCTGGATGCGTTGCGCCAGGAGATGCACGCGGCGTTGGACGGTCTCCCGCAGCGCGACATCATCACCTTTCACGAGGCGTTTCCCTATTTCGCCAGCGAGTTCCATTTGAAAATTGTGGGCGTCATCGAGCGCGAACCGGGAGCGGAACCGAGCGCGGGAGAGCTTGCGGACACCATCCGGCTGGTGCGCAAGAGCAAGGTGAAAGCCCTGTTTGCCGAGCCGCAATACCCCGCGAAAAGCGCGGCGCTCATCCAGCGTGAAACGGGCGTCCCCGTGAGCATCCTCGACCCCGCCGTCACCGGCCCCAGGGAACCCGCCAAGGCGCGCGATTCCTACCTTCGCGCCATGGAATCCAACCTCAAGACCCTCACCAACGCGCTCCAGAACTGACCCATGCCCCAAACACAGCATCACAAAGGACTGGCGCGGCACGTCTGCGGCGCGTGTTGCACGCAGATCGACAGCATCGGCGTGACGCTCAACGGGCACCGCGTGCTGGAGGACATTTCGCTCCATCTCCATTGCGGCGAACTGACCACGCTCGTCGGCCCCAACGGCGCGGGAAAATCGACGCTGCTGCGCACGCTCTTGGGCGAAGTGCCCCACACGGGCGCCATCCATTTCCTGCCCGTTTTCGGGCATGGGCGCGAGGACGCTCCGGCGATGGGATACGTTCCGCAACGGCTCGATTTCGACCGCTTTTCGCCCCTCAGCGTCCAGGACGCTTTTTCCAGCGCGCTCTCGCGCTGGCCTGTGGCTCTCTGGCATGCGCGGCGGGATCGCATCACCGCGCGGGAAGCGCTGGCCGCGGTTCATGCCGAAAACCTGATTCACCGCAAGCTCGGCGAACTCTCCGGCGGCGAGCTGCAACGCGTGCTGCTCGCCCTTTCCCTGACGCCGGTGCCGAACCTGCTCCTGTTGGACGAACCGGTTTCCGGCATCGACGTGCCCGGCCGCGAAATGTTCTACCGGACGGTCTCCGAACTGCGCCAGCGCTTCGATCTCTCCATTCTTATGGTCTCCCATGATCTTGCGGGCGTGACGGCGGTAAGCGACCGCATCGTTTTTCTCAACCACCGCATCGTCTGTTCGGGCACGCCCGCTGAAGTCATTGCGCATCCCGAAGTGCGCCGGACATTCGGGCTCGACCTCGTTACTTCCAACCCGGAACGCCCATGAACGCCTGGCACCATCTCATTTCCTCGCTCCCTTTTGAATGGACCCAGTTCGCGTTCATGCGCACGGCGCTCTTGGCCGTCCTGATTGTCTCGCCACTCTTCGCCTTGATGGGAACCCTCGTCGTCAACAACCGCATGGCGTTTTTCTCCGACGCCATCGGGCACGCTTCGCTCACCGGCGTTGGCCTCGGGGTGTTGCTGGGGCTGGCCGATCCGCTGTGGGCGCTGGTGGCCTTCGCGTTGATCCTTGGCGTGGGCATCATCGCGCTCCAACGCTTCACGCGCGCGACGATGGACACGGTCATCTCGCTGAGCATGTCCTTCAGCATCGCGCTGGGCGTGGTGCTGCTTTCGCGGGGCGGCAATTTCAACAAATTCAGCCACTACCTCATTGGCGATCTGCTGAGCATCACCCCGGCGGAAGTCGCCCAACTGCTGGTCACCAGCATCCTCGTGGGAGGCGCTCTGCTGCTGGGCTACAACCGCATCCTGCTCATTGGTTTCAACGAATCCCTGGCCCGCAGCCGCGGCATGAGCGCGTGGTGGACGCAGATGCTCTTCTGCGCGGCGGTCGTGATGGTGGTGACCATGAACCTGGGCTGGGTGGGCATTCTGGTCGTGAACTCCATGCTCATCGTTCCTGCGGCAGGCGCGCGCAACCTGGCGCGCAACGCGAGCCAATACGTTTTCTACGCGGTGGCTATCGCGCTCTTTTCCGGGGTTGTAGGGCTGATCGCCTCCTACTATGCGAACACCGCCACGGGAGCCACCATCGTGCTCGTTTCCATGGGGTGCTATCTTGTGACGCTGGCGCTCAAGGCGTTTAGGAACATCCCTTCCGCTTCCTCTGCGGCCTGATTTACCCTAGAGCATTTTACAAAAAAATGTGGCCAGTGGCTTGGGAGCGCCGAAGGCTGGTGCAAGGCGGCTTGGCCCGCAGCGGCTGTGTTTGTAAACACAGCCCAAGGGACAAACGGTTTGCAACGGCCTTCGCCGCCCCAAGACGCGGCTATAGTTTTTGGTAAATTGCTCTAGAGCGTTTTCCCTGAATGTCTTTACACATTCCGTGGCGGCGAGTGGCGTCAC
>JBAXQF010000075.1:0-12283 GCA_037131875.1 Verrucomicrobiota bacterium | reverse complement strand
GCCACCCCTCGGCGCTCACGGCCTATTGTAAACACCTTCATGGAAAACGCTCTATTTGGGAACGCACTTGTCTGCGCAACTCCATTGCGCCGCTGCAACGATAGTTCAATTTTTCTCCAAATCCTCTCCCGGCAATAGAGTTGCCGGAACAACGGCGTTCCCAAATAGAGTTTGGGAACGAGAAGCAAATCAGCTCCGCATGCCGCGCAGTTGCTGGCCGGGCTTCCAGGCTTTGACCCAGCGCGTGCCGTCGATCTTCCACATCTGGCCTTCGCAGACGAGTGAGTAAAGGCACGGCGTGACGCGCCCGTCGCGGCCAATGAACAACACCTCCACCACGGCTCGGTTGCCCGCGCGTTGCCAGGGGCCGAACTCCATGCGGAGCGTCTTGACCAGACGCGCGTTGTCATTGCGCAGCATGTCGGAGAACTGCTCCAGCGGAAACCGCTGCTGGACGGCGGCCGAAGTCTGTTGATAAGCGGAAGGGAAATCGTCGCTGCGGCAGGCGGCAAGTTGTTGGCACACCACGTCAAAAAGCTCCGCCGGTTTGAGCCGCTCCGCGCGCACCCCATCCCAATAATGCACCAGCGCCGCCGTCGCGCAGACGGCGAAGAAAAAGAGGACGAGCGTGATTTTGCCGCGGGGAGTCATTTGCGAATGTGGCAGTGCATAATGAGCCTAGAAAAAATCAGCGGGCAAAGCAAGCCCGTCTCCCCTCTTTGCGTCCTTTGCGCCTTTGCGCGAGATTTTTCTCTCATGCCCAAACTCCATTGCCCGGAAGAAGGGTCGCAAACACCTCGAAGTTCCCTCCCCCACCGCCGCAATAGAGTTGCGCCCGCAAGGGCGTTCCCAAATGGAGTTTGGGAACGAGGGGAGGCATCCAAACACGGAATGAAATGCACGGCTCCCTTAGCAGCCACGCTTTCGAGGCAGGAGCCTCGCAGACACTTGCGTTCCCAAGCTGGAGCTTGGGAACGAGGAATCACAAAAACCTCGGCTCTCCTTCGTGCTCTTCGTGTTCTCTATGGTGCCTCCCCCTTTGCGCGAGATTTTTCCTTCCTCCGTGACATGCGGCGGTTTTTCAGGCTGAATACCGGGCTCGCCCATGAGCCTTGAAGCCCGTCTTGCCCACTTCTCTGTCCGCCGCCCGCGCTTGATGATCGCGGCGATGGCCGTGTTTGTTGCGGTGTGCGTGGCCATCATTGCGATGAAGGGCCGGGTGGATTCCGATGTGCTCAACCTGCTGCCTCAGCGGTTCGATTCCGTGCGCGCGCTGAAGGTCTATGACCGGGAGTTTACCCAGGCGCGGGAGATCACTTTCGCGCTTTGGGATGAGGCGCACGCAACGGATTTGGACGGCTTTGCCGAATACTTCGGCGACGCGCTGCGCAAGGAACCGTGGGTGGTGCGGGTGATGGATCGCTCGCCGATGGATGCGCCGGAGGGAACGCGCGAACTCCAGACGCTCGCGGTGCCGCTGTTGCTGAACCAGGATGCGCCCGCGTTCGCCGCGACGCTGCAACGGCTCGCGCCGGAAGCCATCGCCAAACGCTTCGCCATGAAGCGGACGGAGATGGAGGCCGGTTCGCCCAAGGCGGAAATGGAGCTGAATTTTGATCCGCTGGGGATTGTCGCCCCGGCGATCAAGCCTTTCTCCGCCTCGTTCGCGGCGGAAAACACCCGCCCGCTCGCCGCCGCCGACGGGACGCTGCGCGTGGTGATTGCCGTGAGCACGCAACAGAGTCTCGACGCCGAAACTTGTCGGGCGGTGATGGCAAAAGTGGAGGATTTCAAAACGCGGGTGCGCGCCGGTTGGAAGAGCGGCCCCGCGCCGGAAATTCTTGTCACGGGCCGCACGGCTTATGTGGGCGAGCTTTCCGAGGGGATGAAGCACGATGTGGTGGCGACTATTCTCGGCTCGGTGGTGTTGGTTTCGGGCGTGTTTTTTGTCGGGTTCCGCAGGGTGCGGCCTCTGCTGGCGATCCTGCTCACGCTGCTGCTTTGCTGCTTGGGAGCGGTGGCGGCGGGTGCGCTGCTTTTCCCGAAGCTGAACGTGGTGACGATGGGACTTTGCTCGATCCTCGTCGGCTTGGGCGTCGATTTCGGGATGCTGCTCTACGGCACTTACCAGACGGAGCGCAACTGCGGACTGGATCACCCCACGGCGACGAAGGATTGCGTCCACCAACTCGGGCGAGGCATTCTCTTTGGAGCCTCCACCACGGCGGCGGCGTTTGTCTCGCTGCTGTTGAGTGAATCGCCCGGCTTCGCGCAGCTCGGCGCGCTCATCGGCGTCGGCATTCTCATTGCGGCGGTGCTGATGATGACGCTCTTTTTTGTCTTTGTGGGCCCCGCGCACAAACCGGGCGGGGAGGATCTGATTTTTAACGCCACGCAAAGCTACCTCGACCGCCTTTTCCGCGCGCCGAAGCCGGTGGTCTTTGCTGCGCTCGGACTGCTTGTGCTGCTCACGGCGTTCGCGGTGGCCCCGCTGGGAACGGTGCGCTTTGACGTCAACCCGCAATCGCTGGAACCGCCCAATAGCAATGCCGGGTTCGCCCTGCGCAAGATCAAAGAGAAACTCAACAAGGGCAAGGCGGAGCCGGTGCTGGCCATCGTGCAGGGACGCGACGCGGCGGATTTCCATGCGCAATGGGACGCAGCCCAAACCCACTGGCTCGCCGCCAAGGAGCGCGGGGAAATTGCCAACGTCTCCACGCCCGCCGCCTTCGCTTTTTCCCCTCAGCGCGTGGAAGCGAACCTCCTCAGCCTGCGCGCTTTGGATTGCACCGCAAGCCGCGCGGCGCTCAAGGAAGCGCTGGAGACAAACGGGTTCGACGCCGAGCCCTTCCAGAGCGCTTTTGGACTGCTCGACGCCCTCTCCGCTCTCGGCCACGGCGACCGCGCCGCGCTCGACTGGCGGCGCACGCTGCCCGCGACTTCCAGTTGGCTTTTTGTCATCGACCGCTTCCTCTCCAACACCCCGAACATTGGCGCGGCCTATATCACGCCCCACCAGACCATCGGCGCACCGGCGGAACAAAAAGCGCTCCGCCGTGTGCTCGACACTCCGGGTGCCGCGCCGCTTTTCACCGGATGGAGCTATGTCATGGCCGACCTTGTGCCGTGGAGCCAGACCAAGCTCGTGGAGTTGAGCGTCGCCATGATCCTCTTCAATATCGCGCTGCTGGTGTTCATGTACCGCGCGGTGGCTCCCCTCGCCGTCCTGATGGTGAGCCTCGGGTTGAGCATCGGCGCGATGATTGCGGGGCTGAAACTGACCGGGCTGCCGCTCAACCTCTTCAATGTTCTTTCCTTCCCGCTCGTCCTTGGCGTGGGCGTGGACTACGGCATCTACGTGATCCTCGCCGTGCGCCAGCGGGACCGTGCCCGCCACGCCATGGCCTCCATCGTCAAACCGGTGATGCTCAGCGGGCTGACCACCATCGCCGGGTTCGGCTCGCTCGGCTGGGCCAACCACCCGGCGCTCTCCAGCCTGGGGCTGGTCTGCGCAATGGGCGTCGCATGTTGTCTTTTTTCCACCCTTTTCTTTATTCTTCCCGCCTACCTCTGGAAGGGGTATCGATAGTTGTTTGGAACCAATGAAACGCCTTCTTTGCCTTGCCCTAGCCGCCCTTTGCATCCCGCTCGCCGCCGCCCAAGCCGCCGAACCGCTCCCCCCACCCGAGCGCACCGCCCTGCTTGCCCGCCTCCAGGAACTGCACGCCAAGCATCCCTGCTTTGCCGCCACATTTTCCGAACAGCGCACCTCGAGGCTCCTGAAAAAACCACTCACCAGCACCGGAAGCATCGCCTTTGAAATTCCCAACAAATTCCGGCGCGAAATGTCTGGCTCCAACCCAAGCCTCACCGTCAGCGATGGGCATGAACTCTGGATTTACTACCCGAATTTCAAGGAAGCCGAGCAATACACCCTGGGCAAAAGGGCCATCTTCGACGACGCCCTGGCCGCGCTCACGGCCGGGCTCAACTTCGCCCGCGTGGAGGAATTCTACCAACTGGAGATCACCCCGGAAGAAGGAGGCGGCTACCGGATCGTCCTCACGCCGCACCGCAGCAATTTGAAAAAGATCGTCGCGCAACTCGTCGTCAGCCTCGACAAAGAGCTCGACGTGCTCCGCACCGAGCTGACGCTCCCCAAGGGCGACCAGGTTGTCACCACCTACACCGCCGCGCGCCGCGATCCCATTGCGGCGAGCACCTTTGAATTCGTCCCGCCGGCCGGTGCCAACATCAGCCGCCCGCTCGGGAAATAATGCCGTGAGCAGCCGGTGGCGGCATTTTCTATTTGCAGCCCCGGCGGAATCCGGCTACTAATCCCAACCCCGCACGCGCAGGCGCGTGCAGGTTTTCACTGCCTCATGGTGTAATGGTAGCACAGCAGATTCTGACTCTGCTTGTCTAGGTTCGAGTCCTAGTGAGGCAACCATTTTGGCCTTTGCGCCCTTCCGTGCCAGTTTGCCCACGCTATACCCCTGTGCGTCTATAAAAGGTGTCAATCGGCGTGACTTTCCCCACAAATGCCGATTTTCTAAACCTCGGGGAAAACCTATGAGCCGCAAAACGATCCTCTACCTCTTCGCAGTCGCGTTCTTGATCCGTTCGATTCTCTCTTTTGTGGGTTTTGATCGGCGGCCCTTGCTGATGAGCAATGACGAGGTGAGCATTCAAGACGCCGCGTATTCACTCGCCTGCGGAGAGGGGCTGCGCGCCTCAAGCTTGGATGGCTTGGACCTGGGAACCTGTTATTATCATTATCCGCCGCTTTCGTTTTTCGTCCAAGCCGCCCTTTTTCGCAGCTTTGGATTCTCGCCGGCAACCCTTCGGCTGCCGTCCATCATGGAACACTCGCTTGGGCTTCTCGTGCTGTTTTGGATTCTTCGTCAAGGGGTGAGAGGCGGGCTAATGGATGCCTTTGGCGCATGGATTGGCGCTGCGTTGATCCTGGTTGACCCCTTTCTTCTGGTTCTTTCCCGGGTCAGCCGGATGGAGCACCTTTGCGGGCTGCTGGGACTCGTGGGGATGGCATTTGCGTTCGCCGCGCATTCCGGTTCCGGCAAAAGCCGGTTCCGAAAGCTGCTCGCAGGGAGTGTATTCATTGGGCTGGCTCTCGGGACGCATCCGGCGGCGGTTTCGTATCAACTCGCTTTCGCTTGTTTCCTGGCGCTTTGGGCAAAGGAGCTGGGATGGAGGCGAAGCTTGGCTGTTTTCCTGATGCCCGGTGTGGTTTTCGGCGTTGCATGGGGCCTCGCTTTTGGCAGGGAGAGCTTGGATGACCTCTGGAAGATGAGCTTGCTTTCCAAGACCAATCTCCAGCCATCCCTGGGGTTGGATCTTCTCGCAAACGCCGTCTTTCACCATAAAATCGATGACTTCAAACAGCTTGGTGCGTCGGCTTATTTGCTGGTTCTGGCGGGATGGCTGTTTCTATTCATCCGTTGTTTCGCCGGTTTTAAGGATTCCCCAGAGAGCCGGCGCAAGCTCTGCGGGCTCCTCGCGATTGCGGGGGTTCTGCAGATCGGCGCTGCATGGAAGATGACTTTTTACTCCGCGCGCACGATGCTTTACGCGCCGCTTGCAATCATCAATCTGGCCATCGTCTTTTCCTTTCTCCCCAAAATGGGACGCCGTGTGGTGACTGCGGTGACGGTCTGCTTCGCGTTGGCCGGCGCCGGGGCCACGGTGGGATATTTCCATGCCCTTGCAACACACTGGAACGACTGGTCATCTGACCGATTCGCCGCGGTGGTAGAGTCCGTTCCGAAGGAGGCCAAAGTAGCCAGCACCTTTGAGCTTTGGTACGCATGGAGGAAAGCCAATCGGCATATCCGGGTGATTGTTCCTTGTCTCCCGACCGACCGACCGTTCTGGACCGAAGCACCGGAGCGGTTCGCCGGGTTCGACGTGGTGATCTTCTCAGATCGATCCGGCGAAATGCGCGATGCCGCCCTCAAGGCGAATATTTTTGCGGCTCCGGAATGGATCGGGGAAAAATTCACAACGGACGAAGCCGTCTACTTTATTTACCGCAAGATTGATTCTCGTTAAGGCGCACAAGGATTTCACCTCGTCCCGTGACGGGCCTGTTGATTTGTTGTGGCCTGGATGAGGAATGGATCTCCACCTGTGCGCTCGTCACGCAAGGGCATCGCTCTGCTGCGTATTAAGCCGGTGAAGGCGCCTGATTTCAGGCCGTCCACGCCGTGGCTTTTAGGATTGCACCAAGGGCGCTCTACTCTATAATTGGCGGGATTATACCCTGACTTTCCCGTCGGTCGGAGCCTGATGGCTCGGGCGGGCGGGTGCAACTCCCATTCAACTGCAATCAACCAACCATGTCGGTACCCAAACTCGCCGCCATTTGCCTCATGCTTTGCATGGTGTGCTTGGGCGGCAGCGCATGGGGGCAGGCGGAGGGGCCGCAACGCTATTTTAATGTCAAGGCCGGGCCGGTTTACATCGTCCTAAGCTCCGGGGTGTCCATGGAATACACGGACAACGTCAACCTTTCCAACGGAAAGACCACGCCCATCGAGCCGGAACTCACGATCATCCCCAACATTGGGATCACTGCGGCCACGCAGGTGCAGTTGCAGCCGACGGCTGAACTCAATACCAGCGACTTGCGCCTGTCGGCGAATTTTGGTTACCGGGATTATGTTTTCCATCCCCAGCTGAACCAGAAGGTGGTGGACATCAACCTTTCTCCGGATTCCGAGCTTTCCCTGCTGATCCACGCGGGGCACTTCAAAATCCGCCTCCACGACGGCTTCTCCGTGCAGAGCGATCCCGCCACAGACAGCAACCTGAGCAACATCGCCGTGTTTCGGCGCTTTGTGAACACGGTGGGCGTGGATACCCAATGGGACATCAACAGCAAGACCCGGGCGCATTTCGGCTACAACCACAGCAACCTTTACGCCTTGAGTGTTACGAGCCTCGGAACTGCCGGCACGACAGGCTCCACCAGTTCCACAAAAACCAAGAGCTCCCCGCTTGCGGCGTCCAACATCAATGCCAGCAGTCTCAACAGTTCGACCGATGCGGTAAACTTCTCGGTGGACTGCCAGGTTCTTTCCCTGCTCAACGTCGGCTTCACCAGCTCTGTGCAAGCCACCACCTTCCCCGCAGATCCGAATCAAGACAGCACCTCCTATTCCTACGGCCCCAGGGCCACGGTGCGCTTGTCGCAATACACGACGCTCACCGCCTCCTATGGCGTCACGCAAAGCAGAATGGGCAATGTGTTCACGGGAACCAGCCCCACCACCGGCACTACGGGCAATACGACCAGCAACTACTACGACCTCACCCTGGCCAACCAACTCAACACCTACTACAGTCATACGGCTTCGATAGGCAGGCAGATTTCTCTCAGCGTGCTCGGTGAACAGACCGAAGTGGATTACCTGCGCTACAACGGCTCATGGCGGGTGAATTCCCATATTGCCATCGCCATAGGTGTTTTTGCGGAAAACACCGCCAGCATGGGCGCCACCTTGCTGGGGAACTCTTACCGCTACCGCCGTTACGGCTGCACCTTGAGCACCAGCTACCGGCTCTCCAGAAAAATTTATACCACGCTGGCTTATCGGTTTACGGACAAGGTGGCGGACGACCCCGCGCAAAGTTACAAGCAAAACACCCTTACCTGGACTATCAATTACCAATTTTAAATATGGCTCCGCTTGCATTTCTTGCGCCCCGGCTCCAAGCGAGCCTGGCGGCCTCCGCTCCCCAGATGAAAAGCTTTTGCCAATTGACGATTGCAGCCGGGCGTGTTTTAGTGGCCCGACCCAGCGGTCTAGAAAACTCTCACCCGCCCCTGATGAAAATCCATAAACTTGCCCTCTCTCTGGCGCTTTGCATTGGTGCCTGCGCTTCCACGCTTCTGGCTCAAAACGACCTTATCCCGCCGCTTCCCGCGGAGAGGATGACCCCTGCGCAAGTCCACTCGCAGCCGCTGGCGCAGCCCACGCCCTCCCCCTCCCCGGGAACCACCTACGTTGACATCCTCAATGATACGGTGCAACTGGACAAGGGCGACCGCCTCAGCTACCGCATTATCGAAGAGCGGGTTCCCGCCATCACTTTGGTGGTCAATGACGCGGGGGATCTGGACGTGCCGCTCATCGGCCATATTCGCGCCACCGGCAAGACCTGCAAAAAGCTTGCGGAAGAAATCAAGCCGCTTCTGGAAAAGGAATATTATTACAAGGCGACGGTCATCATCGGGTTGGAAACGCACTCTGAGCGCTCGATTGGCAAAGTTTATGTCATGGGCTTGGCGCGGCTTCCCGGCGGCCTGGACATTCCCGCAGGCGAAACCCTCACCCTGAGCAAGGCGATTGCTCGCGCCCAAGGTTTTGCCGACTATGCGGACAAGGAAAGAGTGCGCTTATTCCGCAGAGGCGAGAATGGCAAGCTGGAAACGAGCATCGTCAACGTGGCGGAGATTGTGGACAAAGGCTTGCTCGACAAGGATCCGACGGTTCTCCCCAACGACACCATCGTCATCCCCGAGGTCAAACGCTTCCACAGCAAGGTTTATGTGCTGGGGCGCGTGAGCGTGCCGGGCGGGCTGGATCTTCAGGAAAACGAACAGCTTACCGTCACCAAAGCCATTGCCCGCGCGCAGGGACTCATTGAATTCGCCGACAAGGAAAAGGTCAAACTGCTGCGCAAGAGCGTGGTCATTCCGTGGTTTACGGTGGAGGATTTCCTCAATCCCTTTGCGCTTTCCAACAAGATCGTCGCCAGCCCCGATCCGCTTTCCCAGCATCTCAAAAAGATCTTCCAGCCCAAGTCGATGGAGGTGCTCTCCAACCCCAAATCCACCCCGCAGCAGCAAAAGTTTGTTCTCATCGAAGAACTCAACCGGGCCATCCAGGGGGAATTGCTCTATGATGACCAGCGTTTTGCCGCGATTACGCTGAGCGCAGATGCCCGGAGGGTCAAGGCTCAGAACCCCAAGGGTGAGGATTTGATCCGCCTCAACCGCATGCTGCTTGAGGACGGCTACAGCCGCGAATTGCGCAGAAACAGACTCCCCGAATACCAGTCTTTCATCGTCAACGTGGGAGAAATCCTCACCAAGGGGCTTGTGGACAAAGATCCGCCACTGGAGCCCAACGATCTGGTCATTGTGCCCGAAAGCAAGCGCACCAACAGCAAGGTTTCAGTGATGGGGCAGATCCACTACCCGCAAACCATGGAAATGCCTCCGGGCGGAAACCTCTCCGTCAGCCAGGTGATCGCCCACGCGGGAGGGTTCTCGGATTTTGCCAACAAGAGCAAAGTCAAACTCCTGCGTAAAACTCCTGCGGAATCTTACCTCCTTGTTCCGACGGACATCTTGAAACTCCGCAGCCTTGTCAAGAAGCTGACGGAGCACAAGGATGCGTTTTCCCTCTTTTTGTGGGAACACCTCACCTACCCCGCCCGCCAGATTCTGAGCGATCCCAAGGCCTCCGCTGACCAGCAACGTCTTGCGATTGTCCAGGAGTTCAACCGGGTTTTCAAAGATGGTTCGGTTTACACCGAGGCTCGCTTTGTGGGAGTCAAACTGCCGTCGGAGATTTTGCTTGCCGCCACGGCGCAATCCAACACCTGCCTGTTTCTCGCCGACGACTTTCTGGACGTTTCCAACTTTTCCCTCAAGTTGAAGACGCACAGCGACCCGCTTTTCCTCTTCCTGTGGAACCAATTCACGCCGCAGGAGCGCAAGACCATCGAAACCGCAGCCGACGCCACCCGGGGGCAGGAGGCGATTCTCATGGATGTCTTGCTGGCGCGGCTCAATACCATTCTTCGCTCCGGGCCGATCTACAACCCTCCCTACTTTGAGAAGATTGAAATTTCCCCGGAAACGCTCGCGTTGCTGACCACCAACCCGCAAGGCGATGAACTGGTGCGCCTGAACCGGATGTTGCTGGAAGACGCCTGCCCGCAGGAGATCAAGAAGGCCCCGTATAATCCCCAGGACAAAACGGTGGTGCGCCTGAACCGGCGTCTCTTTGAAGTCGCCTATCCCCACGAAATTCTGCGGCATGAGGAATATCAGACCATCATGGTGGACATGCAGAGGATCATCGACAAAGCGGAGTTGGACAAAGACCCCCTCATCGAGCCGGATGACCTCATCATGGTGCCGGAACGCTGGATTAATTTCTAAAAAATAGCATGCAAAGCGCTCCTCAACAAAAATTCTCCCTGATGGATCTCTGGGCCAAGGTCCAGGTTCTTGCAGGGCGCTACGCCATTGTATTCCGGAAATTCTGGTGGATTCCCGCGATCACCACAAGCATCGGCCTGGTCATTGCCTTTTGGAATGGCATCCACGTCGCCCCCTCTTACGTCTCCAGCGCAAGGATGATGATCACCTCGCAGTTCCAGATTGAGGGGACGGCGCACGTTGTGGAGCAGGGCGACTTTTTGGGAACGCAATTTGCGTTGATGTTGAGCGAAAAAGTCGCCCAACGCGCGCGCACGCGCATCCATTCGCAACACCCGGACTGGATCCATGTCAATGTGGGCATGGACGTAAGCCAGACGCCGCGCACCAACGTCCTTACCCTCCGCGCAACCGGCCCTGAGCCGCTTTACACACAAGCGTTTCTCGACGCCGCCATTCAGGAATACATAACACTGAAGAGGGAAATGCGCGTGGACCAGTCCGACACCATGACGGCCACCCTCCGCAATGCGTTGATTCTGCTGGAGAAAGAAACCAACGACGACGAGCAGGAGATGCTGCTGTTCCGGGAAAAGAACGGTTTCGTGCAAGAACAGGGAAACTACGCCGGCCAATATCTTTCAGAATTGGAACGTGAACTCGCCACGCTGAAAACAAACCTGAAACTGCTCAAAACCCTCAACCTGGATCAGAATATTGACCGGCAGCAGGGAACGGCCTCGTTCACGAATGCATCCGCGAACGGACAGGGCGTGAGCCGCCCCATGAGCAGCACGCTGGATCCCTCGCTCACCAATAACAACTACGGGCCCATCGTGGAATACCAGCGGGAAAAGCAGTCGATCCTGGATCTCAAGCAGAAGCGTGAAGACGCACTGAAGACCATGAAACCGGCCAACCCCAAGGTAAAGGACATCGAGGAGGAAATTCACGCCGCAGAAAACCGTTTGGAGAACTACCGTGTGCAAAGCGTGGACGTGCTTAAAATGCGTGAGCAATCCCTGAATTATCAGATTCAGAACCACGAAGGCTTGATTCGTGAATGGAGCGCCAAGGCAACGGACCTGGGCCAGAAGCTGGCGGAGCAGGAGCGCATCAAGCTCAAGCTCGATCACGACAGATCCCAATATGACAGAATCATCACCACGCTCAACAGCGTGGACACTTTCAAAAACGTCGCCCAGGAACCGATCACGGTAGTGGAGGGCGCATCGCCCGCCGTATCTGCCAAGCCCAGCCTCATCAAGAGCCTTTTTAGCGGACTTGCCACGGGCCTCGTCGCGGGCCTGGCCATCCTTTTCCTGATCGACAAGACCAACGACAAGATCGGTTCCACGGTTGAATGCAAAGGGAGCTTCAAGGAATACGGCATCCTGGGGCAAATTCCGCATGACGACATGGAGGGCGACCTTTCCCTGCTGGTTCCCTACGATCCGCGCCACGCGCTGCTGGAAGCCTTCCGGGCCTTGCGCTCCTCCATCCTGTTCGCGCCCGTGGAGGGAACGCGCCCGAAAGCCTTCATGATCACGAGCGCCTCGACCGGCGAGGGCAAAACCGTGATCGCCGCCAACATGGCCGCCACCCTCGCATTTTCCGGCGCAAAAGTCTTGCTCATTGACTGCAATCTCAGCAACGGCCGCCTGCACGAACTCTTTGAAACGACGCCGGATATCGGCCTCCTGAATGTGCTCCAGCAACAAGTCCCCTGGAACGAGGCGGTGGTGCAGACGAACATCGACAACCTCTTCCTGCTGCCGCGCGGCGAGGCGCTCGCCTACCCCGCCGAACACTTCTTTGGCGCCTTCCTGAAGGAAATCTACCCGGAATTCGACTACATCATCTTTGACAGCGCCTCGATCTTGGACAATGTCGATGCGTTGAGCTTTGCGCCGATTGTGGACGGCGTTCTTTTCGCCATTCGGTTTGGCCAAACGGAAACAGGAAAAGCCAACCGTGCGCTCAACTTCCTCGAAGCGCGCCAGGTCAACATCCTGGGCCTGATCTGCAACGACGTCTAGAGCATTTTACAAAAAAATGTGGCCAGTGGCTTGGGAGCGCCGAAGGCTG
>JBAXQF010000074.1:0-12338 GCA_037131875.1 Verrucomicrobiota bacterium | reverse complement strand
AGACCCACGCATTGGGGCGCAAATCCCGAAGCGGACTGGCCGCAAGCCATAGGGCAAAATCGGCTCCAATAAGATTTCCGAGTGACATGATGGCGACTTCTCCGGGCGCTTGTTTCAGCAACTCGATGTATGCCAACGCTGCGTCAGGCGAAGTGCCTCCCTGGCCAATAAGCACTATCAGGAGCTTTTCGCTCTGGTTCTCCAACACCGCGTCCAACTGGGCGTGGCAAAGGGCGTGGTCCGCTGCCCCCGTCCGAAGATAAAACTTATGAAGCATGGGCAAGATACCGTTGCTTGGGTTTTAGCGAGCAGAGAAGGCTAGAAGCACAAGGAAAAGAAAAAGAGCGCCGCTAATCCCCAAAAAAGGTATCGGGCAAACAAGACTTTACTATCAGGCTCATAACCTGAAGGTCGCAGGTTCAATCCTGCCCCCGCAACCACTTCTTCATTCGAGGAAGTGCCTCTGTAACAGAAACTTGCAGCACCATGTTCAGGGCTGCAATTTCCGCTCACCGCGAGAAAAAGCTTACTGTGCCCAAAATCGCGCGGTTTTTGTGCCCAAAGGCGACCTCCCGCGGGACTATTACGGAAACGCGCGGCGGTTGCTTCCATGCAAAACCTATGGCTGCAATCTACTGGAGAGGAGACGACCGCGCCGGAGCGTGGTGGATCAAGTTTTACCCTAAGAAAGGGGCGGACGCCATGCGAGCGAGCCTGGACACCGTCGATCACTGCCGGGCGGAGTTGATCCAGCGCCGCGTCGAGCTGGAGGTTGAACTTCGGCGTCCAGAACTGAGTGGGATCGAACTTCCCCAGTCCATTCTGAACGCCCTTAACCCCTCGTCTCCCGAAGCAGCCAGCCGCAAAACCAAGAAACACTATCGGGAAGCATTTCACGCACTGTTCGAGTTCGCCATGAAATACACCTTTTTTATTCCCATCAATTTCCGGTACCCGAACCCGATGAGCGCCCTTCCAACTTACCACGAAAAGAATCGTCGCATCATTTTTCTCACGAACGCAGAAGTGGATCATCTGCTCGAACTGCTCAAGCCCTTCCCCTCGGTGCGCGTCGCCGTCGCGTTGATGATCTTCGGCGGGCTGCGGCGGGCAGAGGCCCTCTGGCTTCAGATAAAGGACATTTCCCAGGATCTGCGGTTTTTCTCCGTCATCAACAAGGTGGATGCCGAGACGGACATCGAGAGCCGCCTGAAGACCGGGGAGCGACCCGTCCCCATCTTGCCTCCGCTCAAGGCGATTCTTGAGGAATACCTTCCCACGCTGGAAACGGAATGGCTTGTTCCCTCGCCGACCGGCCTCCAGTGGATCGGTGACAACTTCGGTGACAAGCACCGCGCGATCCTCCGTGATGCCAACCTCCGCTACACCTGTCTGCACTACCGTCACACTTTCGCCACGGATCGGGCAAAGGAGGGCTGGTCTCTGTTTCGGATCGCCAAGACCATGGGCAACTCCATTGCCGTTTGTGAGGAGTACTATGCTGCTTTTATCGACCCTTCGCTCGCCTAGTCAATAGCGCCCCCTCCTGTTCGACATAGCTTACCAACGGTCGTCGATTCCGTCCCGATCCTCAGTCTCGTAAAGGTCGTCCATCTCATCCTTGGCGCAATAAGGGCGGCGGTTCATCTGGCTCCCCATTGCCTCCCGGAGTGCCCCCATCTCCGGGTTTGCCTGCCGCCGGGAAAAACGCCCCAGGTATGCGGAAAAAACAGCGATCAGAGCCTTCGACTCAAGAATCGCAGCAGGCCAGCAATCATCGAATCCGTAGGGGCCGCTGACGATCGAGAATTTTGCTCTCTTGAGTGAGCCCAACGCCAGACCTGCGGCCGCCACCTTTTTGATTTTTTCCACGAAGGCTTGGCGGGCCAAAATCATGACCTCCCGCACGAGTTCCTCCAGCCGGGGCTGAAAAGCCCGAATGGCATCCGCAAAGCACTCTTCCGTGTCCACCGGGAATCCGGCGAGGTACCTCGCCCGGTGCAGAATCTCTCGACGGTGAATCCCCAGAACCTCGATGGTTTTCCCGGTCACCCGAACCGTTAAATCGGCAACTTCCTCCGGGCGGCTGTCCCGCAGGGCAACCAGGAGATAGTCGATCCCGAAAATGGATAGGGCCATGCCAACCACCCACGCCTGCCTCTCCCGCTTTCCGGTCAATTTGGAAAGGGCTTCGTGAACCCTGAACGGTTTCCGGAGCCAGAAGGTCGCAAGTTGGTTCATGCCTGCGATTCCGGGGGGCTTTTGAAGCTTCTCCGCTGTTTCCTTGATCCTGCGGGCAAAATTCCGGCTACTGATCACACGGAAGAGCATTTCCTGAAGGTCAGGCAACCAAATTCATACCAAAGTGAGGGAAGAGGTGTTTCCCACCGGCTTTTAGCAGCACTCAACAGCATATCGCTCGGGGCGATAAACCACGGCGTCGTGACGGTATTCCGACACTTCAGGTTGCGGCGCGGGTAGGACGTCCCGTCGTCATATCGGTAGGTGTAACCTCCACCTCCAGAGTTAACGTTTCCGAGGCCAAATTGCTGCTCGCCTTACTCGAAACGCGCAAGCTAGCCAGCCTTGCACTTGCGGTGGCGGCAATACTCTCTCAACTCGCACAGGCGGAAGCGCGCTATCCGGGCCACCCCCAGTTGGTGGAGTTGTCGTTGGTGGCGCGGCGGTTGATCGTGCTGGCGGCATGCGGGCTGGATTCCCGTGATGCGGTTACCATCCGCCTTTTCCTTCACGGTGGAGGCGGCCGCTTGCCCGCCGTCCGGTGTTTGCCGCCTATGAACCCAAACTCGCTCGTTAATGCGGGGGATGCCGTTCGTCTGCATTTCATCAGTGATGTCGAGCGGTATTTTGGGGCGGATTCCTTGGCGGTTCGTCCGCGCCAGGTCAACGGCGATGAAAATGAGGAATCGGAAGCCATTGTCAGGTTTAGCACGCTCTATCGCAAGGCAGCTAACCGGAAAAGTGTCGGATACGAAGATGGCGATGACGAGGAAGCGTTGGTGATCGAAAGTCCGCGTGCCATCCGGCAATACGCTGGGTTGAGCCTGGCGGGCGACCTTCTCGCCTGCGGCACAAGGCACATTGAACTTGGCATCGCAGTTTTGCAGGTGAGCGCTTTGTTCGACGAGCGAGCTTGGCGCTGCCTCCGCCCTGCGGAACTGGCATCATGGATTATCGCTCTCCTTTCTTTGATGATAGGCATTCCTCCGCGGGACTTGCTGCGCTTCCCCTTGACTCCTACGAAAGCAGTATTGGATGACGCAATGGGGGCGCTGGACTTATCCCGTTCCCTCCTTCGCCTGTTTCCGGGAAACGGTTGCGATGATGGTCTCTTTGGGCGAATTCCCCGCGGACAAATTATCGAGTTCCAACTACCCGGAACCCTCCACCTTCTTTGCAAGCTCCTCACCATGTCGCTGCCCAACGGGGCCGCGACGCTCCAAGGGGTTATTGGCGCTTCCGCATTGGATGTCTATTGCCGTCACATCGCGCTACGGCTTGAAAATTTCCGCCCCGCTCGGCAACGCAAGCTTGAGGCGCAGTTGTGTCGCCTGCATGATGTGTGGACGTTTTCCGGCCTCGTGCTGGCGGGAACCCCTCCGGGAATCATGGCGCTGCTTTGCAGACGGACAGTCTCCCCGTTTCGCTCTGATAGCAACTACTTCAGCGTCAGCCGCCTTTGTGTTCAGCATACGCTGACCGCAATTTGCGAAGCCGAATACCAGCTTGCCGGGTTCCCCCCTGAGGGGAATATCCCAGTAATTGTGAATCCCGGCGAGGTCGGCGTAGATGCACCGGATATGAATGAGGTTGTTGGGCGCTTCGAGGGCATGGTTCATGCGTCCACACCCAAGCAGTTGCACCTAATGCCAAGACTTGGCATGCATTGACCGGATGCCGCCCGGGAGCTGACTGCCGCCCCGTTCATGATGGGGAAACGGAAATCCCTCTCGTTTCGATCGCTGATAAAAATCTTGGTGTTGGAAAAAGAACCCGCGTCGTGCCGGTTCCCGTGGGTATGGACTTACACCTGACCGGGAACGACACGACTAGCGGGCCTTGCGATGACAGCCTCGGCTTTACGCCGCCGAACGCCCCCCGCAAAGCACTCCTGAGCGCGCTAGTTAACGACGGCGCTTCACAACTTGCAACTTGCGTGGTCAGCGAGCACGCCGATAATGCCTTTCTTGCTGGTGGCCCCCTATGTCCTTTGCCTTCGTCGTTCATTCTCGATCATGCAGCAGGGGCATTGCGCCGGGTCTATGACGAGGCCGGAATCGATAAAACTTGTTACCAGTGGCAGGAGTCCGCTTCCCTAGCAGAACGATCCTTTGATTCCATTGGCAACGAAGAGCCCGATATCCAATCTCCGCACACGTCGGGAGTCAGTCTCCCCGGGAGTAATGATTTTGAGATCGTGGCCAAGGTGACGAACTATATTATTGCCAATATAGCTCTCCTCGGCCGGCCCAGGTGGTTTTCAGCCCTCATTATTGTTTTGGCGAGCCTCGGCGGAATCCCTTGGACCAATTTGCGCCGCTATTCAGGTTATTACACCTTGCGCGACGTTGCTTCCGCGGGACAGCACGTTTTCTTTATGGCTCTGCTGCCCCAAAAGGGTGGAGGAGTGGGGTGTATTCCCCTGCCCCTCGGCAAAGCAGGCTTGCTTGCGTGGCGAATTGCAAAGAAGGCATATGCCGATCCTCGAACCCGGAAGCGCCATATCGTTAAAGACGGACTGGAATCTCTTGGTAAAATTTTGCGAGCTATCGGCGTAGATGAAGCCCATTTTCTAAAGGCAATTGTGCGGGTTGCATATTATCGCTGTCAGAATCATTTTTCGGGCTTTGTCGCCGCCGCCCTTTCGGGCCGTTTGGTAATTCCGTGCAACTACATCGCGGAATCAGACATCTTCTCATCGCTCCGCCTTGGGACACCGCTCGAGCGCCATGGACGTCGCCACACAAGGCTGATTACCGCTGGACAACGAAGGAGAGCCATCTGGCCGAGGCATCACTCCGCTTAATTTCTGACGGTTCGTTCTATTTCCGCTCGGGAAGCCGCGGCCCGGGAACGGAACTGCCGCAATCGTTGCATTCGCATCCGTCGACATGGGCACGAACGCAATGGGCAGAATTCGCCCAACTCTTCGGCCCCATTCCGAACATCGCCACCCTCCAGTCTTGGATGGAATCAGTTGGGGAATATCAAGAGGGCAGTAAAACGGCGAGACGCGCTGCACTTCGCGTGCGAATAAAGCTCCGTGACGACGGCAAGTTGCCGCTCGATTTTCCAGTGCGGTTCGTGCCGTGGCACTTAATCACAAATTTTCTTTCCGTGTTGATAGAAGAACTAGAGCGTCAATATCCAGGGAAAAGAGGGCAACGGTTAATCGTGGTGGGTTGATCGCCGCCGTGATTGGGCCCCGTCCGAAGGAAACTCACGCCCTGCACAAAAAGGACGTCCGCATCCGGGGAAGTATGATTTGCGCGTGCATAGGAGGCGTCAAAAAAAACACATCGTTCTCGGCGTGATGCTATCGCCAACCTGCCCGGCGAGGATACCATTCGAGATTGGATGATCGACGAACTACGCCATCGCTTGACAGCATTAACAGGCGAAAGCGGTGCTCGTGTGGCCGATTACGATTCAGCTTCCTTGCGCCAGTTCCGGGGATCCATTCAAGGTGCGCTAAGGAGCACCGCTATGCGCGTTTTAGGAGATGACGAAGTAATTAGCTATTATACACTACGGCACCTTTGTGCGATATGCTCCTCTACTCTGCCCTGACAGTTGCCGACAGACTAAACTTCTACAATCTGTTGGGCACCATTGCCGCAAATATGGGACACTCTCTTCCAGAATTCCTGGGCGGTTATATCGGAACCGGCATCATCGCGATTCTGGCACGGGCGAATTTTTTCGCAAATATAACTACAAGGGGATGTGTTGATTCGTAATCAGCAGGTCACGAGTTCGAATCTCGTCATTGGCTCCAGTCTTAAGTTTCTATACTCGTAGGACTTACATAATCCGCAAGCTGCGGATTTTTCATCCTTTCTCAAGTGGCGCTTGCCACTTGCTTGCCATTTTTTAGGTAGGCAGAGCGCCTGCAATTATATGCTGGAGTCCGATATTTTTGAATCGCTCCAGCTTGGTGCGCCGCGTGGGGGTCTACATCAAAGCAAGTTTGGGGACAGAGTTGGGGTTAAGTGGTTGGGTTTGTGGAGTTTGAGTTCGGTTTGAAATGGGGTCTCCAAAATTAGCCGCATTGAGCGATGACCCGCAGGCGGTAATTTTCAAAGTTTCTAAAGCCGTAAGCGCGGCGTTGGATGAGCTTCATTTTGCGATGGAAGCCCTCAGTGATGCCATTGTTTTTTGAGAAGCGCCACATACAGGCGATGGGCTCGGCCCAGGAGCGCAGGGTATTAGCAAGGGTGATCAGAGGCTCGAAGCAACTGGAGGCGAGCCGGTCGATGAAGGCAAGCAACTCACGGGTGAGTGGTTTGCAGGAGCGCCGGGATTGGTGTTTGCGGTTGAGGAGAGCGCGCAGGCGGTGCATCTGCTCGTAGAGGGCACGAAGGCCGGATGGTCAGCCAGAAGGCGGGCCAGGCGCAGCTTCTGCGAGGCGGTAAGGTTGTGTGGGTTTTTGCGCAGCACGGCAAGCGAGCCGGAGTTGTTTTTGATTTCCGGAGCGATTTGACGGCACAGGGCCATAAAGTGATGAATAACGACGCGGATGACATGGAAGCGGTCGGCGACAATCCGGGCTTTTGGGAACCAGCGGCGGATCAAGGCGCGGTAGGGGCTCGATAGATCGATGCAGACCACGCGGACGCGCTCGCGGCCTTGGAGGGTTTGAAGGAAGGAGAGGATAGCTGCTCCGGATCGGCCTTGGGCGATATCGAAGACGCGGTGGTTTTTAAGATCACAAAAAGTCGTGGCAAAGCGCTGGCCTTTGTGGAGAGTGTGCTCGTCGATGCCCAGCACGGTGGGGCATTGGAGGCTGGTCCGTTCGGCGGCTTTGCGGCGGGTGAACTGGGCATAGATGCGCGAGACGGTGGCAGCGCCGATGCGTTGGAGACGGGCCATGGAGGAGGAGGGAATTCCTTCGTGATGGTGGCGATAGACGCGTTCGCGGAACGGCTCGGTGCTGTGGCGACCTGGAAGCAAGCCGGGTAAGGAAGGAACAAATGTGCGTCCGCAATCGCGACAGGCGAAGCGGCGGGTGTGAATAAGGAGCACGCTCGGGGTGCCAAAGCAGTCGAGATGGCGAGCCCGTCGTCGATAGCTGCCCTTGCTGCGGAGGCGTACGCCTCCGCAGCAAGGGCAGAGCACGCGGTTGCGTTTGGCGGGAGCCAAGTGGATGTAGAGTTGATCTTGGCGCTCGCATTCGAGCACCTGATATGAGGTGCACGCGCTCCGCACATCCACACCGCGCACGAGCACCGCCACTGAGAGGTTATTTGCCCCAGCGTTCCACTCGACGGAGCGTTTCGCTCTCCAGTCCATCCTTAACCCCTAGGCAAAGGAAGACGCCTTCCCGCGGCATGGCCTCCATGAAAGGATTGAGTTCCTCAATGGGCACATCGACCAGAACTGATTTTCCTGCGGCCAACACCTTTTTGAGCAGCGGAATCCATTGCATGATTGGCCAATCAACACCAATGCCTTGAACCCATTGGATGGCTTGGATGTTGGGCTGCTCCAAGATACTATCCAACTGACGGGCCACTCCTTTGCCGTCCAGATGGAAAACCGCACGATCAATGCCTTTCATCTCGTGGCGGATCAACGGCAAGCCGAACTCCTGGAAATGCGCAGGCGAGATCATGTTGGAAAAATCGCAGCTTGGGATGTGCATCTTGCCCGAACAGGGAATGTTCATCCAAGTGACCGAGGGCTGAGCAGCCGCCTTGAGCAGGCCATCAAAGTGATCGAAGATGGGATGGAAATCGCGGACCGAAAGATCAAGCAAGGGTTGGAGCAGCTCTGGGTCGGTCATCATGTCCACGCAGAGATTGTCGCTGCCGCGCCAAGCGGCGGCGCAGTCCATGCCCGGATGCAAATCGGTGTATCCGACCCAGTAGCGGTCGCCGCAGCGGGCCATGGCTGCGCGGGTCATTTCCTCAATCTTCTTGAAGAACGGATTTTGGAAAGGATCGTTCTGCAGGATGGAGATGTCCTCCAAGGCTTCCACAATCGGATGGTACCACGTGGTGCCCTCGGCGAAATCGATCTCCCCGGCGTAGAACGCCGAGTAGATGTTTGGGCCCAAATTGGGGAAATAGACGGGGAATGTTTCAGCGTGAAAGACTTTGCCGGCGATGGATCGCTCGAAATCGGCGATTTGATAGTCGGTGTCCATCCAGCGTTCGCGCGGTGAGGCCCAGCGGGAGCGGTCCAGCGGCTGGCCCGCATCGAACTGGGCGTTGTGCTTGTAGAAGCGGACCGGGGGGCGGTCGAGGACGGCATGGTGTAGCCATGCCTCGATCCGTGTCAGGCAACGTTCGTAGTCCGGCTTGGTGGCGAGGGGTTGAATGGAGTTTTGCATGGGTAGGAGTTTTCGGTTATGTAAGTATAGAACACATCCTGCGGGTTACCCTTGGAGCCTTTTCCATCTTTGTCAGCCGGTTCCAGGTGGGCTCGGCGCGCAAGGCCGACTCAATTGACCATCCATTAGTGGGCGTGGGCGTATTCAGCCTTGCCGGCAACAAGCCGAGGAGAATCCAGCAGATTGGGTGTTTTTTCATTTTTATACCTTTGATTTCCCTGCCGATTTTTTACCTCACCTTCAGCAGCGGCGGGTTGTGACCGGACAATTCGAAAGGATCGCCTGACGGGGTCTTCTCGTTTCTGGCTTTTCCAAAATATCGGTATCGATCCGAATGGAGGAGCCATCGGGGTTCACAAAGGGTTGCTTGGCGGTGATCGTGTTTTCCTCGATCTCCAGCCCCGGCTCCAGTGCGTGTCGAGCAGTCCCACCTGTCGGCCGTGGGCGGCGCCCAGTTCGTCGCCGCCTGGGACAGGTGGAAGCCTCGCACCGTCAAGTAATTGACCTGCTCGCGCGAGGGACAAAACACGGCCCGGCGAACATAGATTTCCACCAGGTTGGGATCCGTATCCTTGAACACGCCCCAGAGTGTGGTTCGATCCGCCTGAACCTTCGCCAAACCACCGGCGGATTTTTCCAGCTCATCCTTGCTGGCCGCCTCGATCCACGGCATACCGTTCAGGTAGACCATCCCCGTGCATTGGTTCTTCTCGTTTGGGGACATGTAATCGCCGTGAATCAAATCGGTGTAGGGGTTGAAAGTGCCGAAAAAGCTGTTGGGCAGGCTGACCGACCAGAGATTCCCTTTGACCTGTTTCCAGCCTTTGATGATCTCCAAGCCTTTGATCTCCACTTTTTCGCCCACCGCCGCCTGATACACAATCGGCTGATCCGCGGAAGCCCCGCCCCGGGGCGGATCAATCCGCTCGCTGTAGACACCGGAATGCACCGTGATGACGTCGCCAGGGTGGGCCAGATCGGCCGCTTTTTGGATGGGCCACAACGGTGCAGCCACGGTGCCGGGATTGGCATCATTGCCGCTGAGTGCCACTTGCAACTCCGCCGCTTCCAGACAGCCGGTCACTGCCAGAGCTCGCCCGATGACAACTGCGGCAATTTGACAAATGGGGTTCATCTTCATTTTTCCCTTTTCAAAGTTCTTCCGTGGCGAGGCGGGCAGGCCCTCACGGTTGTATCTAAGAAAGCGGCATATGCTCCTCCAGCAGATCCCATTTCGCACCGGGTTGGCCGAAATCCGGGATTTCCATAAGAGCCCCTTCCTTGAGGGAGGATTCGTGGGCGATGAGACCGGGAGCGGTGTACTTTGCCGCCTCCCAGACATGCACCGGGGGCAATAGCCCGAATACCACCGCCTTGAGAAAATCATCGACCAGAAAATGATGCGATCCGAAATGGCCGTTGTGTTCGCTGACGCGCAGGGCCGAGGGGAGGCGGTCAACGGGATGAATTTTGGCGTAAGCGGAGCGGAAATCGGCCTGAAATCCTTGCTGATCCAAGGCGATGGCAGGATCGATTTGGCGGCCTTGCGGAACCCGCATGTTCGCGCATTCGAGCATTTCGTCCATCGATGTACACTGGAGGTCATGGGTGGTCCAGATGTGGTGATCGGCCTGCTGCTCGAAGGATGCCTTGGTTCCAAAGATGCTAATCCGCACGGAATTGCCCGAGCCCGACCCGACTCTTCGAAACTCGTTGATCCGGGCCATTCCTCCATCGGAGGTGCGAAAGAGTGCCGTTTGGTTGCTGAAGGGATTATCCCATAGATTTTTGCCCTCACCGAAAACATCGTCGTCTTCCTGGTCACGGAATCCCAGGCAGGAGACCTGGGTCATGCGCGCCCTGGTGGTTGCCAGGATCATGCTGGTGGAATGGGTGGGATAATACATTGGAGGGACGCCCGCCACCCGCCGCCACTGATCGCCACCAGAGTTTTTAAAGGCCTCGTAAAACCCATGAGCCATGTCGTGGAGATACTCTCCCTCGCCATAAACGAAGGCGCCGAAGTCGCCTTTGCGGAAGCGATCCCGGCAAAGAATCTGGGCCGGGTAGTAATAGCTGGTCTCCCCCATCATGTAGATCAGGCCGGTTTCCTCAACCTTCCGGCAGAGGGCATGGAGTTCTTCGATTTGGCTGGCTGCCGGCACCGCGCAATAGACATGCTTGCCTGCTTCCAACGCGGCCATCGCATGAGGGCCATGCAGGTGGCGTTGGGTGAAAACCAGTACCGCGTCGCAATCGCTGGCACAGAGATCCTCCACTCCCTCGAATGTGTGACGAATCCCGAAATAATCGGCTACCAGCTTGCGGCGGAGCGGAAGCGTTTCCGCCAGATAAATCTCGCTCACCAAAGGGTGGGCCTGAAAGGAAGGAATCAAAGCCGAGGCAAAGGAGCCTCCACCCAGAAAACCAACTTTGATCGGTTTCATTGGTGGACCTCCGTGCATTGAGTAACCGTGGCCCGGTTCCGGGGGCAACGGCCGAGGAAAACCGGAGATGGAATGACAGGGTGTTTGCTGATCATGGGAAAACCTTACACATTACAGGAGCGGAATTACGTCCCGGAAAATGGTTTTTTTATATTGGATTTTAAGATAGGTATGGCGTATGAAATCGCATCGGCCCTTTCCCACCCCTGTTATACACGAACTCGGATTCCGGGTCTGGCGGGGTTCCCCCGTGGTGATGCAGACGGCCCACATTCATTTCGATTTGGAGATCAATCTGGTTATCTCCGGGAGCATTGATTATTTCCTGGCGGGGCGCTTTTTGCGCTTGCAGCCGGGCCAGATCGTGACCTTCTGGGCGGGAATCCCGCACCAGGTGGTAGCCTACTGCAAGCAGACGGAGGCCTGCTGGGTCACTGTCCCTTTGCCTTGGTTCATGCAATGGTCCCTTCCCGATAAAATCCGGGAGTGCCTGCTCTCGGGCGAAATTCTGATCGAAGAGAATTGCCGATCCTGGCACCAATTGATGTTCATGGATTGGGCCGAGAATTTCCAAGGCTCCTCGGAGCGACGCAAAATTACGACGCTGGAAGTTGAGGCACTTCTGCGGCGAATGGCAGAGAAATACCCGGGATATCAGCATACCCGAGCCCATATATCCGAATTGGTAACACGCATTTCGCGCTATGTAGGCGAGCACTATCAGAAGTTGGACCACTTGGGTCAGATCGCCTCGGCCCTGAAGATGCATCCCAATTACCTCACCCAAGCCTTTGCAAAAGCCACGAGGATGAGCCTTTGGGATTATGTCATCCGGCTACGGATTGCCCACGCCCAGCGGCTGCTTTTAATGAGCGACCTCTCGGTAATAGAGGTGGCTTTTGATTCCGGTTTTTCTTCGGTCAGCCGCTTCCATGCCGCTTTCCAGAAATATTGTCATTCCACGCCTCGCCGCTTCCGCCAGTCCTACAGCCGGGGCGTGTCAAGGTGAATACCGACATTTTCAGGTTCTCAATGCCACCCTTTTCATCGCGGAAAACGGGGACAAATAGTGCGGGCCACCAACTCAACCCCGCATCAAATAAAACACCCTGTCCTCGATCCCATTGATTAGACAGCAATGGGATCCACTATTTCAAATGAGATGCGTCACGGCAGGTGGCTCCCACCAAGATTATCCAGGGTGGCTTACTTGGTTGCTCCGGCCGGTGTGGCCGAAGTCGTGGGCATCGTCGCCTTGATAGGCGCAATCCCCATCACATTGCTTTCCATCTCCAGTTTGATGAGCGTGTCTATCT
>JBAXQF010000073.1:0-12417 GCA_037131875.1 Verrucomicrobiota bacterium | reverse complement strand
AACGGCCTTCGCCGCCCCAAGACGCGGCTATAGTTTTTGGTAAATTGCTCTATTGTCTGGGAACCCTGCGGGTTCCTTTGCCGGAAAGGCCCGAATCTAAGCGGGTGCCATTTTATTTTTGCGAGATGGTATAAGACCCATTCAACTGTATAATTGGCATGAGAATTTGCTGCCCTGTCTGTAAAGTGCATCTTATGCGTATATCATCGGGATTGAACTCGGGTGTTTTTCCGTGTTCAATGCAGCATTGCCGAGGGTTGTGAATGCGTGATGCCTGCAAAATTCAGTTGCGCACAGCCCCACCCCAGAACATTTTGATGCCAATGCCTTCTCTGCGCGTGCTTCCTGTGGGAAACCCCATGGTGTACGGTGAACTTCTGCCAAAGAATTTCCCCGGCAGCGGAGAGGTGCAGTTTGATTTCCTCGCGCCGCAAAATCCCGCCCAAGCAGCGGAAATGCTGAAAGCCGGAGGGATCGACTTGGTGCTGTTTGTCCTCGAAAGCCCCGCACCCGAGGCGATGGAGACACTCAAGACGCTGCTTAAAGCTTCCGGGGCAAGCGGGGTGATCGTTCTGAGCCATCAAGAGGATGCCGGTGCGGCCTGCATCCGGTGCGGCGCGCAAGATTTTCTTTCCTTCGAGGGGCTCACAGCCCAAGGGTTGGCACGGGCGCTGCACCACGCCTGGGAACGCCACGGCTTCCAGCGTGCGGCAAAGGATGCGTTCGCGGCCCAGTTGGGAAACGCGACCCGGTCGGTCAATCAACTCACCGCGCGCATTCGCGAGGTGGGCGAGGAGCGCATCCGCGCGGAAAAAGCGCTGGTGGAAACCGTGGCGCGCTACCGGTTTCTATTGGACAGCCTGCCGCAGATCGTCTGGACGGCGGACACCACCGGGGCGCTCGTTTACCTCAACCGCTATTGGGTTCAATACTCCGGGCAAAGCATTGAGCAAACGCTGACGGAAGGGTGGGGGGATGCGATCCATCCCGACGACGCCGCTGCCAGCCGGGAACGTCAGCGGGACGCCATCCTCAAAGGGGAGCCCTTTGGCATTCAACACCGCTTGCGTGCAACGGACGGAACCTACCGCTGGCACGAACTGAGGGCCGTTCCCCGCCGCAGCACCGCCGGGAAAATCCTGGAATGGATCGGCACGGAAGTCGACATCGACGACCAGAAACGCGTGGCGGAGCGGCTTGCGCAAGCGCACGACGAACTCGGCATCCGCATCATGGAACGCACCTCGGAACTGGCTCACGCCAACGAGCTGCTCCAGATGGAGGTGGAGGAGCGGCGGCGGGCTGAAATGGAGGCGCAAAAGGCGAGGGAGATCGCGGAGGCCGCCAACCGTTCCAAGACGGAATTTCTCGCAAACATCAGCCATGAAATTCGCACGCCGATGAATGGCATCATCGGCATGACCGACCTTGCGCTTGAGACAGATCTGACCATCCAGCAGCGCGAATACTTGCAACTCGTCGCCCATTCGGCGGATTCGCTCTTGCTCTTGATCAACGACATGCTCGATTTCGCCAAAATCGAAGCAGGCAGGCTGGAACTGGAAAATGCGCCGTTTGATGTGCGCAAGGTGCTGCAAGACTCCGTCAAAGCCCTGAGTGTGCGCGCCTCGCAGAAGGGGATCGGGTTGAACCTCGAGATTCAACCGGATGTCCCGGCAAAAATTGTGGGCGACGCGAACCGGTTGCGGCAGGTCATGGTCAATCTGCTCGGCAATGCGATCAAGTTTACCGAGAAAGGGGAGGTGGGAGTGCACGTGCACGTCATTTCCACCCGGAACGACCGCATCAATCTTCTTTTCGAAATCTCAGACACAGGAATCGGCATTCCCGAAGACAAACAAAACATCATCTTCGAGGCATTCGCCCAAGTGGACGGTTCCATGACGCGCCGCTTCGGCGGAACGGGCCTCGGCCTTGCCATTGTCTCCAGTCTGGTCAAGAAAATGGACGGCGACATCCGCGTCCGCAGCAAGCTGGGCGAGGGGAGCACCTTCGCCTTTAATCTGCCGGCGGGCGTGGTTTCGAGCAACGCGATGGCCGACAATGAGGCGGACGGGGATGTGGCCGAGGCGGTTATCCGCCCTCTGCCCGTCGAACCTCAGCGCGAGGCCGGGCTGCGCGTGATGATCGTGGCCGAGGAACGCTCGGAGACCGCCATAACGCTTGCGGAAATGCTGAAACTGCTGGGCTTGGACTCCACGGTGGTGGGCTTGGGAGAGGCGGCATTGGGTGAGATTGAGCGGGCGATGGATCAGGGCGCCGCTTACCGGCTCGTCATGGTGGATTCCGCATTGGGCGACATGAGCGGCGACAGGTTTATCCTCAGCCTGGCCGAACACAGGGAACTCAAGGTGCCCGTGGTCTTGATGCTTGCCGGGTCGGCATCCCCTGAAGAAGTGAAAAAAGCATGGGCTTCAGGGCCGGATTGGATTTTATACAAACCGGTAATCCATGCGGATCTGGTGGAAACCCTGGAGCGCAGCATGCTCATGGTGGAGCCCGCGCACGTCCGGCAGCAACAGCTGCCTGAGTCGGCGACGAACAAGCCGAATGCCAAGCCGCCGCTGCGTGTGCTGGTCGCCGAGGACAACATGGTCAACCAGATCGTGGTGGAGCGCATTTTGCTCAGCTTCGGCTGTGACATCACCACCGTGCCCAACGGACGGCAGGCCGTGGAAGCCGTGGAAAACAAACCGTTTGATCTGATCCTCATGGATATTCAAATGCCGGAGATGGACGGCATGGAAGCCACGCGCATGATCCGTTCCCTCCCGGATCACCGCGCCCAGTTGCCCATCGTGGCCATGACAGCCCACGCAATGAAGGGCGACCGAGAGCGCTTTTTGGCTTCCGGCATGGACCACTATATTTCCAAGCCCTTCCACAAGGACGAGCTGTTCATGCTCATCAAGTCCATCGAATCCCGCGTGAGGAATCAGGATTGGGAGACCCGGAACGCCGTGGCGGCCCCAGAGATGGAGAGTGGTTCGCTCGACGGCTTTTTGAAGGCGATGGGAGGGGATGAATCCTTGTTCCAAGGCGCTTGCGATCTATTTGCCGAGATGATGCCGGAGCGGTTGGCGGAGCTTGGGAAGGCGCTGGAAGCGGGGCAATCCCGGGACGCAGAACGCGTGGCGCACAACTTAAAGGCTGGGCTGGACTCTCTTGGCGCGCGGGAAATCTCCGAGCAGATTTCCGTTCTGGAAGCGGATTTGCGCGCGCATGATTATCCCGCCGCTCTTGTGCGCTTTGAGCATATCCAGAAGGATGTCTGCTCCATCCTTGCGCAAATCCAAGCCCGCCGGGAAACAACGGCTCCTGCGCCTCTAAGCTGAACGCAGCCACTCAAGGGCCCGGTTTCCCGCGCGCGTTCCCGTGGCAAAGCATCCTTGGAGAAGATAGCCGCCCGTGGGCGCTTCCCAATCAATCATTTCTCCGGCAAGAAAAACCCCCGGGATGCGGCGCAGCATAAGCCCCCGTGTCAGCTCGCTCCAGCGCACGCCTCCCGCAGAAGAGATCGCTTCCGCGAGCGGGCGCGGCCCAGTCAGCACGAGCCGGCAGTCCTTGACTTCCGCAGCCAGCGCGGCGGGACTGGAAAAGGGGCCTCGGGAAGAGAGGATGGTGAAGGCGGTTTCGCTCAGCCGCCAGCGCATGCGCGCTTCGTTCAACATATCCCGCGGGTTCTGCGGCGCGCCCAGTTTTGCAACCAGTTCCTGCGCGGTGAAAGTGGGCTTGAGATCCACGTGCAACTCCGCTGTGCCCTGCGCCCGGTGCATCGCCCGGAGAGGCGCGCTCAGCGCGTAGAGGGCGCTTCCTTCCAACCCATAACGGGTGATGAGCAGTTCGCCTGCCGCCTCCTGGCTGCCAATGCGGGCGACAATGTTTTTAAGCGGCCTCCCCTCTGCCCTGGAGAGCACAAAATCATTCCACGGCAGCTCCCATCCGCTGTTGGTCGGTTCCAGCGGAGCAACCGCAACGCCCAGCTTTTCCAGGGTGGCAACCCATCCGCCGTCGGAACCGGTGCGCGGCCACGAGCCGCCTCCGAGCGCCAGAATCACGGCATCGGCATCCACGGCAGCAGGCGCCTGGTTGGCAACTTCAAACTCCAGCCGCAAATGGCGGGAAGGACTCTCGCAAACAGTGAGCCCGGTCCAACGGTGGTTGGGCTGAATGCGGACACCCAGGCTCCGCAGCCGCGCCATCCAGCGGAGCAGCAGGCGAGCCGCTTTGAGGCCCACGGGATAGACGCGCCCCGAGGAGGCGGCGAAGGTTTCAATGCCCAACCCTGCCGCCCAAGCGCGCATTGCCTGGGAATCGAAATCCGCCAAAAGCGACGGCCAGACATCCTCCGGCATCTCGGTGCCCACATAACGGGTGGAGAACCGGTCAAGGGATTCCGCCCGGGTCAGGTTGAGACCGCTGCAACCCGCCACCAGAAACTTGCGCCCCAGCGAGGGTTTGGCGTCAAAAAGAGTCACAGAAGCTCCGCCTGCAGCAGCGATTTCCGCTGCGCGCAAACCTGCGGGACCTCCACCGATGATCGCTACATTCATGGGTTTAAAATACGGCTTCCCTCCGCCGCTTGCGACCTTAATCATGCATTTTGCCCTCTTTCCTGAAGGTCAATTTTTGGATCGACTTGGAGAGGATGAGAAGCAAGGCCACCGGAAGATAAACCACGGCGACCCCCAGCGTGAAGGTCAGTTGCTTTTGAGGATCAGTGGATTCGGGCAACCCGGGAAGCATCGCAAGAATGGAGGCAACCGTTAAAAGGAGGCTGCCGGCGAGAATGTATTTCGCCCACTGCTGGCGGAACCATATCGCCAGCAAAAGACCGGTGTTCCAAGTGGCGCTGATGACAAGAGATAAAATCAGATAGCGTTGGTAAACAATGGGGAGTTCTGGGTAGAGGGAATGCAGCGTGGCCGCGTCGATGGTCCGCAGCCACACGAAAATGCAGAAAATATAGAACCTGCCAGTCTCGGCCTTTTTGCGGCGCTTGCGCACACGCCGAGACTTGGGTTGGCGGGACGGAATGGGGGTGGAGTAGTTCATGCCGCTTCAGGGCGGGTTGGGTAAAAGTGAGGCTACACTACTCGCTGGGCGCATTTTATAAAGCAGAATTGGGAAGAAGCCCGCAAAGAAGCGACCGCCTGCCTCATGGCGCGGCAGATTTTCCCGGCGAACCGATTTCTGACGCCGCTGCCTCGCATCCCGCTTTGTTTTTTGGGCGAAGCGATTTATTTCCTTAGGTGTAATACACCAACAGCATGGAAGAATCCCAATCCTCAAAACCCAAGCCGAAGTTCAAACGCATGCACCAGGACACCTGTGGTGTGGCCCGCATGGAATATGACAATTACGAAGACGTGCGCCTGGCCTGTGAGCGCAAGCTGGCGGAATGGGAGCGCCTGGGCATCATCCCTCCCTGGCAATCCCCTCGCAACAACGACTGGATTTTTGCCCGGTAAGCCAGTCGTCAAATGGTAGGGCAAACGCATCTAAATTTAAAGGCAAAAGAGGATCAGGAACTCAGGAAATCAGGAAAAGAAGGAGGGAAAGCAAGTCACCTGTTTTGGAGAACTGGATCCCATCCCAGCAAGAATACGCGTTCTGAAGAGGTTGCTTCTGTCTTTTTCCTGGTTTCCTGAGTTCCTGATAGATTTTAGATGTGTTTGCCCGGTAAGCCGGTCGTCAAATCGGTTGCCGGGTTGGGCTGGGAGCGCTATACTTCCGCGCGATGCGGCCCTGCTTCCTCCCCCTTTTGCTTGCCTTGTTTTGCCTCACCGGGTGCATGCGCTCGCTCCCGCCGTATGAGCAGCCGCTTGCCCGCACCCGGTTCCAAACCGTCCGCACAACGGCTTACACCCATTCCGAGCGGGATCACCGCGCCTATGGTGCGCACACGGCGCTGGGAACACGCCTGCGGTATGACAAAATCCACAGCGCCGCGGCGGATTGGGCGCGCTGGCCTGCCGGGACGCTCTTTCGCATTCAAGAGACAGGCGAACTCTGCCGGGTGGATGATTACGGATGGGCGCTGGCGGGAAGAAACACCATTGATCTCTACAAACCCTCGCGGCGGGAGATGTGCCGCTGGGGAGCCCAGCGCGTGCATATCGAAGTGCTCGAATGGGGCGACCCTTGGGCGAGTTGCCGACGGCTCAAGCCCGTGCGCCACTGCCGTCATATCCAGCGGATGATGAAGGAAATCAAAGAGTTTTATTAGCCCCGCGCATCCGTTTTCTTACGCCGCGCGCCCGGCTTCCTGTAGCCACGGGGCTGCGGCGGCTTACGTTGGGTGGGATGGAGAGAAGCGACTTACAGGACGGCGCGCAACGCCGTGAACGGCCCCCCCGGAAGCAAAAAAGCATATCGAAAGCGGAGAAGTCCAGGGCCGTGGCATCCGTCGCCAGCAGCCCCACGCTCTGGTTTGCCACCTGCGCAAAGATCCTCACCAAAGACCAGCGTTTGGTGACGCCCGATCCCAACATCTACCAACTCCGCATTCTCGAGGTTTACGAATGGTGCATGGCCAACGGGATGCCCTGCCGCATCCTCGCGCTCAAGCCGCGCCAAAAGGGGAGTTCCACGGTGAGCGCGGCGGTGGTCTACCACCACTGCCGCAGGTTCCGTTCGCGCGCGCTACAGATCGCCGACCGTTACAAAAATTCCGACAACCTCTTTGCCATGACGTGCCGCTACGCGGAGAACGACGATTTTCCGTGGCTCTCCCAATGGCAGGCGACAGCCACCTCGGCAACCCTCATGTGCAACGACCAGCTCTGGAGCAGGATCGACCGCGACACGGCGGAAAACCCGCGCGCGGGCCGCTCCGGGACGTTGCAAGTATTGCACGTCTCCGAGGCCGCCCACTTTGCAAACCGTGGGGAAAAAAGCGCGGAAAAAACGATGCTCTCACTCCTGAACTCCCTGGCCGACATCCCCCTGAGCGTGGCGATTGTGGAAACAACCGCCAACGGCTCGGCGGGCTGGTTTTATGAGCATTGGCAGCGCGCCGCAACACTTGGCGAAGCGCTCGCCGGGCGCAACGGCAACGGGTGGATCAAAGTCTTCGCCCCGTGGCATGTGTTTGAAGACAGCCGCCTTTCCCTTCCCGAGTTCCTGAGTTCCAGCAATGCGCCGGAATTATCCGAACGCGAACAGCGCGGAATCACCCTCTACGGCTGGGATCGCGCGCAGATCGCCTGGCGGCGCTGGACGCTGGCGCAGAAGTGCGGAGAGCGGGAGGAGCTCTTCGACCAGGAATACCCGGAGGACGAGCGCGTGGCGTTCCTCACCAGCGGGCGACCCCGGTTTTCCATGGCCGGAATGACGCGCCTGCGCGCCATGCAAAAAAAACACCCCGCGCGCTGCGGCTTCTTGCGCGAGTCCGCAAACGGGGAGGGGATGTTCTTTGAACCCCACGCATCCGGCTGGGTGCAAATCTGGGAGGAACCGCGCGAGGACTGCCGCTACCTGCTTTGGTGCGACACGGCCACGGGCCGCGAGCAGACCCGCGAAAGCCGCGATCCCGACCGCCATTCCATCCTCGTGCTGCGGCAGGGGTACAATACGCCCACCGGCGAGCACGGCAACGCGATGCTCGTCGCCCGCGTGCGCCCGCCCTGTTTCGACGACTGGCACATCCTGGAGGATAAAGTAATCGTACTTTGCGAGTATTACGGAAGGTGTCTCATTGGCGTGGAAGTGCCGATGGGGCTCACGCTCCTGGAAGGGCTGCGCCGCGCCGGACTGCCCCTCTTCAAACGGCGCATGACCGGTTTCGGCGGGGCAGGGGGGCCGACCACGCCCCTGGAGAAACTCGGCTTCCAGAGCAACACCGCGACCAAGCCGATGGTGATCGGCTCATTGAGCCGCGCCCTCGATGGCGATCCGCCGCTGGACCTCTTCGACGCGCATACCATCAACGAACTCGGCAGCTTCGTGGTGCATGACGACGGCCGCGTGGCCGCGCTCCCCGGCAAACACGACGACGACGTGATGGCGCTCGCCATGGCCGTGCACCACCTGCCGCTCGCCACGCCCTACCGCCGGCCCAAGCCCACCCCCGCCGCGCCCCCTGCGGATCTACGGAAATGGAAGCCGCTGCACCGGTGAGGAAGACGCGGAGACGAGGAGAAGGGGAGAGCGCGTGCCATTGAAGCGGCGTGCGTCAGCCGCCGCAGCGCGCGGGAGCGCGAACCGCAACCGGCCTCAGGCCGGTCAGGCGAGCTGCACCTTCTTGCTCCCCTTCACGATCCGGCCAATCGGCCGTCCGCGGGTGAGCAGCACCGCTTCGCGGGCGTCGGCTTCCGCGACAACGAGCGTCATGCCGATGCCCATGTTGAAGACTTGATACATCTCGGCGGGATCGACCTTGCCGTTCTCCTGGATGTGCTGGAAAATCGCGGGAACCTTCCAGCTCTTGGTTTCGATCACGGCGTCGCAGTTCTCCGGCAGCACGCGCGGGAAATTATCCACCAAGCCGCCGCCGGTGATGTGGGCGATGCCTTTGACGAACTTCTCGGGCAGCGTGGCCAGGAGCGGTTGGTAGTTGCGGTGGACGCGCAGGAGTTCCTCGCCGACAGTCTTGACGACGCCGGGGAGCTTTGCGGTGAGCTTGAGTCCCATCGTCTCGAAGAGCACCTTGCGTGCGAGCGAGTAACCGTTGGTGTGCAGGCCGTTGGAGGGGAGGCCGATGATGACATCGCCCGGCTTGATGCGGCTGCCGTCGATCATCTTCTTGCGATCCACCACGCCGACAATGGTTCCCGCGAGGTCGTATTCGCCGGGTTGATACATGCCGGGCATCTGCGCGGTCTCGCCGCCGATGAGGGCGCATCCGCCCGCCTTGCAGGCTTTGGCAAAGCCGGAGAGCAGCTTTTCAAACACGGCAGGCTCCAGCTTTTCCGCGCCGATGTAATCGAGGAAAAACAACGGGCGCGCGCCGAGCACCGCAATGTCGTCGATGCAATGGTTCACCAAGTCCTGGCCCACGGTGTCGTGGCGTCCGGCGGCGAAGGCGATTTTGAGTTTTGTGCCCACGCCGTCCACGCTGGAGACGAGCACCGGGTCCTTCATCCCTTTGAAATTCGCGCTGAAGAGGCCGCCGAAGCCGCCGATCTTGCCGAGCACTTCCGGCCCGTGCGTGACCTTGACCATGTTGTGGATGCGGCTCTTGACGGCATTGCCGAGATCGACATCCACGCCCGCTTGCGCGTAGGCTTTTTTGGAGGGAATGGCGGTTTTTTTGGAGGAGTTGGGCTTGGTTGCCATAAATAAGAAGGGATTTTTGAGGTGAAAAGTAAGTCGTTGGGTTTCTGCCACCCCTCCGGGGTGAATCCGCTTTTTTGCAACATCCCGGGGGTGTCGCTTCGCTCAACCCCCGGCTATTCGCTGTAAACCCTTCGGGTTTAAGAAAGCGCGTTTTATGAAGTTTCTATGCCTTGATTCTGGAATCTGCGTCCATCTGTGAAATCTGCGGATTCACTTCTGTCTTTTTCCTGATTTCCTGAGTTCCTGATTGTTTTAAAATCCCGGGTTCCTCGTTACAGCGGGAAGAGTTGCGGTTGCGATTGCGGTTCGATGAGGTGGCTGGTTCGGTTCTGCCGGCGTTCCATGATGAATTTGTCCACCTTGGGGTCGACATGCACGGGATACTCGCCGTTGAAACAGGCGAGGCAGAAGCGGTCGCACGTTTTTTCGGTCGCGCGCACCATGCCATCCACGTCGAGATAGCCGATGCTGTCCGCCCCCAAGTATTCCCGAATTTGATCCAGCGTGCACTGGTTGGCGAGCAGGTTGGCGGGATCGGGGAAGTCGATGCCGTAATGGCAGGCGTGCCTGTGGGGAGGGCAGGAGATGCGCATGTGCACCTCGGCGGCTCCGGCCTCGCGCAAGGTGACGACGCGCGCCCGCGCCGTGGTGCCGCGCACGATGGAGTCATCCACGACCACCACGCGCTTGCCTTTCACGGCTTCCTTGATGAGGTTCAATTTCACCCGCACATTGAAGTCGCGGATCAACTGGGTGGGCTGCAAAAACGTGCGCCCGATGTAGTGGTTGCGCACAAAAGCGTGCTCGTAGGGGATGCCGAGTTCCTGGGCGAAGCCGAGCGCGGCGTAGTTGCCGGAGTCGGGCACGGGAACCACGAGGTCGGCTTCCACAGGGTGCAGACGGGCCAGTTCGCGCCCCATTTGGGTGCGGACTTTGGCGACGTTGATGTCATCGATGATGCTGTCGGGCCGCGCGAAATAGACATACTCGAACATGCAAAACGCCTTCTTTTGCTGCTCAAAGGGAAATTCGGAACGGACGCCGTTTTCGTCGATAATCACCACTTCGCCCGGCTCGATCTCGCGGATGAATTCCGCGTGGATCAGATCGAACGCGCACGTTTCCGAGGAGAGGACGTAAGCGCCGTCCAGCTTGCCCAAAACCAGCGGGCGGAACCCGAGCGGATCGCGCACGCCAATGATCTCGCGTTCCCCCATCATCACGAGCGAGAAGGCTCCATGCACCCGGCGCAACGCGGACAGGACGCCGCCGTTGGAGCTTGGCTGCGCCAGGAGGTGGACAATGATCTCGCTGTCCACAGTCGTCTGGAAAATGGAACCCGCTTGTTCCAGTTCATCGCGCAGGACGCCGGCATTAACGAGGTTGCCGTTGTGGCCGATGGCAAGCTGCCCGCGCGCGCAATCCACCACCAGCGGCTGCGCGTTTTTGAGGTTGCTCGATCCGGTGGTCGAATACCGGACGTGGCCGATGGAGCGGTTGCCCTTGAGCCGGTCGAGATCCGCCGGATTGAACACCTGCGAGACCAGGCCCATGCCTTTGTGCGTCACAAATTGCGTATTGGGGCCGCTGGCGGTCACGATCCCCGCGCTCTCCTGGCCGCGATGTTGGAGGGCAAAGAGCCCGTAGTAGGTTAACACGGCGGCGTTCGGGTGACCGAAGACCGCAAAAACTCCACACTCGTGGGTGGGCCGGATGGGTTGTTGGGACATGTTTAAAGGGGTTCCGACTAGGCTTCCGACATGAGGGACGAGATGGAACCATACCATGTGGCGCTCAGTTCAGCCACCGGCCATTTGTATTCAGTTCCATCCGCTTTGACCGCCAGTTGCGCGCCGCCCACCACGGTGCCGAGACGGCGGGCCGGGGTGCCGCTTTCGCGGGCCAGCGTCAACGCGGCTTCGGCGTTTTCAGGCGCTACGGAGATCACGATGCGCGTTTGGGATTCATTGAAAAGGAGCACCTCGGGCGCAAGCCCGGTCGCGCCGAAATCAATGTCCGCGCCGAGCGTTTTCTTGCCGCAAATGCAGCTTTCCGCCAGCGTCACGGCGAGACCGCCCTCGGCGCAATCGTGCGCGCTCGCAACAAGCCCCTTGGCGATCAACCCGCGCACCGTGTCGTGCAACGCGCGTTCCTTTGTGAAATCGACGCGCGGCGGAATCCCTTCCTTGCGGCCAAAGAGAACCTTCAGGTAATGCGAGCCGCCCATTTCGTCGCCGAGTTCGCCGAGCAGGAGGACGGCATCGCCCGCGTTCTTGAAGAAGCTGGTGGTGACGTGGCTTTCGTCCTCAATAATACCGACCATGCCGACCGTCGGCGTCGGGTCGATGGCCCCTGCGGGATTCTCGTTGTAGAGGCTGACGTTGCCGCCGGTGACGGGCGTGTTGAACGCGTTGCACCCCTCGGCGAGCCCTTCCACGCACTCGCGCAGTTGCCAGAAATTCTCCGGCTTGTGCGGGTTGCCAAAGTTGAGGTTGTCGGTGACAGCCAGCGGCACCGCGCCGGAGCAGGCGAGGTTGCGGGCGGCCTCCGCCACGGCCACACGCGCGCCTTCGCGGGGATCGAGTGCGCAGTAGATCGCGTTGCAGTCGCTGGTGGAAGCGAGGATTTTGTTGGCCTCGCGGACGATGAACACGGCGGCGTCCGAGCCGGGAAGCACCATGGTGCCGTCGCGCACCATGTGGTCGTATTGCCGGTAAACCCAGACCTTGGAGGCGATGGAGGGATCGGCCAGCAGCTTGCCGAGCGCGAGAGTGACGTCGGTCTTCGGAATTTCCTTGAGCGCGACGGGAGCCGGTTTGGCGCTCACTTCGCGGTTATAAATCGGCGCTTCGTCGGCGAGCTGGCGCGCGGGGATTTCCGCCACGGTCACAGCGCCCACCTTCACGCGCATCATGCCGTCGTCATTCACGACGCCGACTTCCGCGTAAGGCAGATCCCACTTCTCAAAAATTTCTTTGACGATGTGCTCCTTGCCCTTCTCGACGATGATGAGCATGCGCTCCTGCGACTCGCTCAGCATGATCTCGTAAGGCGTCATGCCAACTTCGCGTTTCGGCACGCGTTCCAAATCGATCTCCACGCCCGTGCCGCCGCGGC
>JBAXQF010000072.1:0-13029 GCA_037131875.1 Verrucomicrobiota bacterium | reverse complement strand
TCTCCGATCCTTCGGCCCCGTTGGCCGATCCGAAACGACTTCCCGCTTCTTCCATCTAGAGCATTTTACAAAAAAATGTGGCCAGTGGCTTGGGAGCGCCGAAGGCTGGTGCAAGGCGGCTTGGCCCGCAGCGGCTGTGTTTGTAAACACAGCCCAAGGGACAAACGGTTTGCAACGGCCTTCGCCGCCCCAAGACGCGGCTATAGTTTTTGGTAAATTGCTCTAGGGTCTGGGAACCCTGCGGGTTCCTTTGCCTCAATCGCTTTACCCGGGTGTCATTTTATTTTTGCAAGACGGTATTATTCGCTATGAGCGCACCTGGAATGCGCTGGGGCAGAGGGTCTGGACTTCGCACCCGGCGCAGTCGGGCTTGCGCGCGGTGCAGCGGCGGCGTCCGTGCCAGATGAGCCAGTGGCTGAAGTTCGTCCATTCCCCACGCGGCACGAGGGTCATGAGGTCTTCTTCGATCTTCTCGGGAGTGGTCGCGGCAGTCAGCCCGAGCCGTCCCGCGAGGCGGGTGACATGGGTGTCCACCACGATGCCTTCATTCCTGCCGAAGGCGTTGCCAAGAACGACATTCGCTGTTTTGCGGCCCACGCCGGGCAGCGCGGTGAGGGCATCCATGTCGGCAGGCACCTCCCCGCCGTGGCGTTCGATGAGGGCGGCGCTCAAGGCGCGGAGGGCTTTGGCTTTGTTGCGAAAGAATCCCGTGGAGCGGACGGCTTCCTCCATCTCCTCCTGGCTGGCTTGGGCGTAATCCGCCGCGCTCCGGTAGCGCTCAAAAAGGCTCTCGGTGACGAGGTTGACGCGCTTGTCGGTGCACTGGGCGGAGAGCACCGTGGCGACAAGGAGTTGGAGCGGGTTGGCAAAGACCAACTCGCAGTGCGCGTTGGGGTAAACCCGGGGGAAGGCCTCAATCAGCGCGGCAGTGCGATCTTTTCGGTTCATTTAAGGGAAAGAGATTGCACCACAGAGGACACGAAGAGCACGAAGAAAATTGAGGATAGATTGCGACGCGACAGCCTCAATCAGCAGAAAGATGGGAACGAGGCCAAAGGCGGCGAGCTTTCCTCCCGATTCTTTTTCCGCCCTTCGTGCTCTTCGTGTTCTCGGTGGTGAATTTCCGCTATTTCAATGCGAGTTCCAGCGCGGCAAGGCGGGCCCGGGCTTCTTTGACGTGCGGGGCGTCCGGGTATTTTGAGATGAGATCCGTGTACGCTTTGACCGCTTTTTTGAGTTGCCTGGGCTTGGTTACGTCCTTGGGATTCTGGCTGCTGGCGGGCAGCGTGGCGGCTTGCTTTTCCAAAAGCTGACCGCCGCACCAGAGCGCTTCGGCGGCGGCGGGCGGGACGGAGTCGAAGAGGAGGGCGATTTTGAAATACTGGTCGATGGCGGGGAGGATTTCGTTTTTTTCCTCCTGGATTTTGGCATGGAGGAGCATGGCTTTGGCCCGCAGATCCACGCTGGCGGTGGGAGCGCGGAAAACCTGGATGAGCAACGGGAGGGCTTTGTCGCTTTGCTTGGCCTGGTAGGCCGCCACGGCGATGCCGTAGTTGGCCTCAAGAATCTTCACGGCAAGCGAACGCGGATAGAGCCTTTTGAAGGTTTCGAATTTCTCCGCGGCTTGGGCGATCTGGCCCTGGCTCTGCAACGCCTTGGCGGCGCCGAAAAGGGCGATCGCCTGGGCTTCCTGTATTTGCAGGGGGGCCTTGTCGGGCTGGGCCGGGTCGGGGTTCGGGAAGTCGGCTGCCAGTTTCTGGTAGAGTTTGACGGCTTCCCCTATCTTGCCTTGTTCGAGCAGGGTTCCGGCGTAGAGATCGATGTCGGCCGCGGCGTAAACAAGTTGCGGGTTATAGGCCGCCTGCATTTGCTCAAGCGCTTTGGCTTTGTCTTTCTGGCTGGTGAACGCAGCCAGGGTGAAGAGGATTTTGCTCTTGGTCTGGGGTTTGGCTTCGAATTTCGCGGCGAGTCCTTGGAAATACTCGGTAATCTCCTCATCGGTCTTGAGCTTGGCGCCAGCCAGGAGCTTCTGCCCGGCAACCAGGAACTGCATGGCGAGCGGCACCTGCTGGCTCTCGGGGTAGTCGGCGATGACTTTCTCCGCCGCCGCCTGGGCATTGGCAATGGCCGTGTTCCACTGCGCTTTTTGCGCGTCGCTCATGGCGAAGTAGCGACCCAGGGCGTTCGCTTGCTGGTTCCAGAGGGAGACGATGGTGAGGAGCGCGGTGGCCCCTTGCGGATCGGAGGGGTGCTTTTCTACCATCTCGTTCAAAACGGCGAGGGCTTCTGCGGGCCTGCCCTTGGCGATATGATCCTGGGCGATGCTGTTGTAGGCGAAGAAGATTTTCTCGTGATCCGGGTAACGCCGGATGAATTCCTTCATGATCGCGTCGCGCTCGTCGGCTTTTTCCGGCCCGGCAAGGAGGTTGGATTGCTCAAAGAAGGCGTATGGCGCGGCGTCGGATTTCGGGTATTCCTCGGCGATTTCCTTGAAGATCCGCAAGGCGGTCGCCGGGTCGTTCTTGCGCGCGTATGCTTGCGCCAGACTGTATTTGGCTCCGGGACAGAGTTCGCTCTTCGGGAAGTCTTTGAGGAAAGCTCCCATCTCGGTGAGGGCGGCGTCCATCTCTCCCTTTTGCAGGCTGATCTGTCCGATCCAGAACGCGGCGTTCTCCGCTTGCGGCGTGCCGGCGTAGGTGGCGAGCACTTTTTTGAACTGGGCCCGGGCTTCTTCGATTTTTCCGGTGTCCTTGAGGATGTTTGCGATGCCCGATTCCGCCTGGGCCGCGATTTCGCGCTTGGGGTTCTCCTTGAGGAACGCCTGGTAGGTGGCGAGCGCTTGGTCAAACTGCTTCAACTGCACACTGGCGGTGGCTTGGGCGATGAGGGTGTCGTTGAGAAAGCGCCCTTTGGGATAAATCTGGATTCCTTGCTGAAAATACTCGAGGGCTTTCTCTGGAGCTTTTGCCAGGAAGAGGGTGCCGATGGTGTAGGGCAGGCTGTCGGCAAGGGCGTCGCCTTTGTAGTTCTGCTGAAACTCGTCGTAGTGGGCAACGGCTTGTTCGGTGAGTTTCTGGCGGACTTCCCCAGGCAGCACACGGCTTTGCTGGGCGTAGCTGAGCGTGAGGTAATAGAGCAGATCCTTTTTCTGGTCTTCGTCTTCAGCAAAAGGCTGCATCTGGTGGAAAACGACGCGCGCTTCATCGTAGGCTCCCTTGGCGTAGAAAAGCTCGCCCACCTTGATCACGGCGGAGACCGAGGGATCCGCTTTTGCTTTGACCGCCGAGAGCTTGGTGATCTCGTGCTCCAGCAGCCCCTCGATGCTTTTCATCTGCGCAAGGTTTTTGGCAGTCAAGGCGGCCAGCCGCCGGTCCCGGACATTCTTGATGCGGGCCTCCTGCGCGGCGATGGTGGTCGCCTTGGGCAAGAGCGAGCGGTAGGCTTCCAAGGCCTTGGCGTAGAGGGCTTCCCTCTGGGCCTCGGGAGCAAAGCGGGCGCGAGTGGCCAGGAGTTCGCCGAGTTGATACTGGGCGTCGTTGAGCAGGGCGATGTCGCTGCGGCGCGTGACGATGTCGGCGAGCAAACGCTGGGCTTCCTCAAAAGCGGCATCGGCTTTGGGATTCGCGGCGTTCGGGGTCTCCTGCGCGGCCAACGCCCCCTGGGTCATCAGGCACAGGGAGAGCAGGAACTGGCTTTCGAGCACGGTTTCGCTGTTGGGGAACTGCTTCAAGTTTGCGCGCAGGGAGGTTGCCACCTCGTCGTATTTTGCGATCTGAAAGCAAGAGAGCGCCCGTCCATAGTTGGCCGTCTCCACCTGGGCGCTTGCGGGGTATTTTTGCAAGAAGGCATCGAATTCCCTGAGCGACGCTTCGAATCCCGCCTTGCGGGCCGCTTCGTCCTTTTCCTTGGAGCTCTTCGCGGCGGTTACCTGGGGCTGGAGGACGGAGGCAAGCTCGGTGAGATCCGCAGGCGTGGGCGGCTGGAGGAGTTTTTGGATCAAAGCGCGGCTCTTGTCGTAGTCGCCCAGGATGTAGTAAAGGGTGGCCAGCCGATACTGGGTGTCGGAGACAATGGTGGACGTGGGGTAGTTTTTGATGACTCCCTCCAGTGCGGTCACCGCCTCAGGGAGTTTGCCCTCGTTCATGAGCTGGATCGCTGCACTGTTGGCGTCTTCGGCACTGACGGCCTGGGCCAGAGTCTCTCCTTCGGAAAGGGAGAGCGCTAGGGTGACGAGCACAGAAAGCAGAAGCAAGCGCCGCGAGGGAATACGAGACTTCATAATTGCAATGGGAGGTAAATACTAGGTTAACCAAGGCACAGGCATCCCGCTAGGGTATTTTACAGAAAAAGCGGCGGGGCGGGGCGCTTCCAGGCCGTCTGAATGACCAAGGCTATTTCGCCCTCTGCTGCTTTCGCCTATCTGCTTTTTTTCCGCGCAACAGCGAAGGCCGAAAGGCCAAAGAGACGGTTGAACGGAGCGACGAGCCATTCCAGCTTGTGAATGAGCACCAACGCCTGGTTAAGCCAGGCGGGATACGCATGGAGGTCGGAATGCTTTTTCAAAGAGCCCGTCCCCCCCAGAAGCCGCATGACGGCGGCCATGGGAAAGATCGTGGCGAAGAGGTAATGGACTTTCACCAGCTCCAAATCCTCCACGCTTTCCACCAAGCGCTTGAGCGACCCGGTGGTGTAGCGCCGGTAATGGCCCAGGTAGCGGTCGTGATCGGAAAAAAGAAAGGGAAAGGCCGGCACCTCAATGAAGAGCGTTCCGCCGTCGGATAGCCGCCCTGCGGCGTCGCTCAACATGGCGTGGTCGTCTTCCACGTGCTCCAGCACATGCATCATCAGGATCAAATCAAAACGACGCTCCGGGGGCCATTCCGGCAGGATCAAGACGCTGCCTTCCACGGCAGGGGTGGGAACCGCAAAGGCCGGGTCGACGCCGACCAGGTTGGCGGCGCAAACGCGGCCTGTGCGCTCCAAAAAGGAGAGAAAAAGGCCGAGCCCGCACCCGACGTCCGCAACCTGGGAGGCGGGCGTGATTTTTTCCCGCTCCAGGTGTTCTCTCAACAGGTCAAACTTCGCCCGGTAATACCAGTGGCTGAAAGCCTGCGCTGCGGTGAGTTGATCGGTTTCGGCGACGTCCATGGTGCGTGGGAGTGGATTTCAGCGTGTGTAATACCCCGTATTCATCAACCGCCGGATCACCCATACGGACTTGATCATCCGTACGGTATCCCGGATCAGCGACACCTTGCTGCCCGGCACGTCAAACCAGTCAATCGGCGCTTCTTCCATTTTGAGCCCCTGCGAGGACGCCGCCGCGAGCAATTCCACGTCAAAGGCGAACCGGTTGCCCTGAAGGTAGCGGTCGATGCGCTTCCTATGGGCTCCGGGCACGATCTTCAACCCGCATTGGGAATCATAAATGTTGCTGTTGATGTAGCAGCCCACAAAAAAAGCAAACAAACGCCCGGTGCAATGCCGCAGCGCGGTGCGCTGCACGCTCTTGCCCAGCATTTTCACCCGGGAGGCAAAGATCAAGACAGGCTCCTCGCGCCGCACCGCTTCGCTGAGCAGGCGGGCCACTTCGGCAGCCGGAACGGCGCCATCGGAATCGACAAAAAGGTAAAAATCCGCTTCGGGAACGGCGCGCCACCCTGCCAGAATGGCCCCGCCCTTGCCGACATTCTGCGGAAGTTCCAAAAACGTGAGCGAAAGGCCCGGGTGTTGCCCTTCCCGCTGGCAGACTTCCGCGCGGCAACGGGCCCTTTCCTCCGGCGCTGACCCGTCGTCCACCACCTGAACGTGCAGTTGCACCGCATCCTCCAACGCGCTGAGCGCAGACAAAAGGGTGTCGAGAAAACGCGGAAGCCGCTTGGCTTCATTGAAGGCGGGGATGGTGACGAGAACGGAAGGACGCTTCTCGCCAGAGACCGGAGTTTCGGAAAGGCCTTTCATCGTTATCTAAAAATAGGGGGTCTTGACGTCCCTCCGCCACGTCGGCGGCATGAAGGAGGTCACGGCTTGCAAAGTGGCCCACAGGCAAAGGGGGAGTCAATCAAATAGGAAGCGATGGGCATGGTTTGAATACGAAAAAGACGCTTTTCTTGCAGCTTAAATTTGTTATAATATCTTGATTAACAGGGTTTTGCGAATTTTCACTCCCCTGCCCTCCCCTTTTTCCGCAGCCAGATTTCCAGGATGGCGAGATCTGAGGGGGTGATCCCGCTGATGCGCCCTGCCTGGCCAAAGGTGGCGGGCCGGATCTTGAGAAGTTTCTGCCGGGCTTCGGCACGGAGATCGGGCACGACGGCGTAATCGAGGTCGGCAGGAAGGGGGCGGGTTTCTCCAGCCTGGGCACGGGCGACCTGGGCTTGCTGGCGGCGGATGTAGCCCTCGTATTTGAGGTCGGTCTCCAGCAGGCTCCAGATTTCCTCCGGAAACCGGCTGCGCACCGCTTCCGGCAACGTCTGGGCGGTCACTTCGGGACGGCGCAGCCATTGGGAGAGGCGCACGCCTTCGTGCCGCTCGGTTTCGGCAAAAGCCTCCGCCTGTGCGAGTTGGGCGCGCTTTTCCTGCGCGGCTGCCCAACGGCGCTCCTCCACCAGACCAAGGCGGTGGCCCAGGGGGGTGAGCCGCAGATCGGCGTTGTCCTGGCGCAGCAGCAGGCGGTATTCCGCCCGGCTGGTGAACATGCGGTAAGGCTCCTGGGTTCCCTTGGTGACAAGGTCGTCGATGAGGACGCCGATGTAACCTTCGGCCCTTCCGATGACCAGGGGTTCACGGTTCAAAAGCTTGAGGGCGGCGTTCGCTCCGGCCACCAACCCCTGCGCCGCCGCCTCCTCATAGCCAGAGGTGCCGTTGATCTGCCCCGCAAAGTAAAGATGGGCCACCCGCTTGGTCTCCAGCGTCGGGAAAAGCTGGGTGGGCGGGCAGTAGTCGTATTCCACCGCATAGCCGGGGCGCAGGATCTCCGCGTTCTCCAGCCCGGGAATGGAACGGATGAAGGCGTATTGGACCTCGTGGGGGAGGCTTGTGGAGAGGCCGTTCACGTAGATCTCCTCCGTGTGCAGCCCTTCGGGTTCGAGGAAAATCTGGTGACTCCCCTTCTCCGGGAACCGCACCACCTTGTCCTCAATGGATGGGCAGTACCGGGGGCCCACCCCCTCGATCTTGCCGCAAAACATGGGCGATTTGTCGAGGTTGGAGCGGATGATCTCGTGGGTTTGCGCGGTGGTATGCGTGATCCAGCAAGGCACTTGTTCCACGTGGAACACGCCGTCGCAATAGTGATTGAGGGTAAAGATGTCCCCAGGGCGCTTGTCGATCAGCTCGGGCAGAAAAGAGAAGACTGGAGCCGGGGTATCCCCGTACTGGGGCTCGCAGCGGGTGAAATCGATGGTGCGGGCGTTGAGACGGCAGGGGGTGCCGGTCTTGAACCGTCCGATCTCAAACCCGAGCCGGGCGAGGCCCTCGCTGAGGCTGGAGGGAGCATCCCCCATCCGCCCCCCGGGGGTATTGCTCAGGCCGACATGGAGCAAGCCCCGCATGAAGGTGCCGGTGGTGACGATCACGGCACGGGCATGCACTTCCAGACCGAGGTTGGTGCGCACCCCTGTGGCGCGGCCTTCGGCGGTGAGAATCTCGGTGACATTGCCCTGCTTGAGGGCCAGGCCCGGCTGGCGTTCGCAAGCAGCCTTGGCGCGGAGCTGGTAAGCCTTTTTGTCACACTGGGCGCGCGGAGCACGCACGCTGGGGCCCTTGGTGCTGTTGAGCAGACGGCACTGGATGGCCGTGGCATCGGTGTTGACCCCCATGAAGCCGCCCAGCGCATCAATCTCGCGGACAATGTGGCCTTTGGCCAGGCCGCCGACCGCCGGGTTGCACGACATCTGGCCCACGGTGTCCAGGTTCTGGGTGAACAGGGCCACCTCACAGCCAAGCCGGGCCGCGGCAAACGCCGCTTCCAAACCGGCGTGCCCCGCCCCCACCACCACCACATCATAGATTTTAGGATCAATAAACATGTTCTACGTGGAACAATTTGCCGTCCGCTGCGGGAACACCTTCCAACCACGGGCATGGCATGGGCGCAGTTTCCCCCATGCCGCCCGGCAAAGCAACCTAGAAACAGGGGGGCTATTTAAGTTAGCAACGGGGTTTTCTAATGCTTGCTCACAATCGCCAAAACAGCTTGGGAGGCTGATCTTTACTTGCTTTGCGGTCTCGAGTGTCTAGAATTCCCGCTGTCGACCAACACATTCATGCGATGGAATCTGAATCTCGATCATTTGCCAGTGCGGAAATAAATCGGTGCCTTACACCGGAACAGAAAATTCAATTTCTCCGGGAGATGTTCCGCATCCGCCGGTTTGAACAAACCTCGCTCAAGGCCTATAATGCAGGCAAGATGGGCGGCTTCCTCCACCTTTACACAGGGCAGGAATCCGTGGCCGTGGCCACCATCTCTCTGCTCGGCCCAAACGACCATGTGATCACCGCCTACCGGGATCATGGGCATGCCTTGGTATGCGGCATGAACATGAACGAATGCATGGCGGAGTTCTTCGGCAAGGCCACCGGAAGCTCCAAGGGGAAGGGGGGCTCCATGCACCTCTTTGCTCCCGACAAACGTTATTGGGGCGGGCACGGCATCGTGGCCGGGCAGACACCGCTGGGCCTGGGCCTCGCCTACGCGCTGAAATACAAGGGCATCCCCGGCTGCTGCCTCTGTTATATGGGCGACGGCGCGGTGAATCAGGGCGTGTTCCATGAAAGCCTCAACCTTGCCTCGCTGCTGAGCCTGCCGGTCATCTATATCATCGAGAACAACGGCTACTCCATGGGCACCAGCCTGGCCCGCTCCTCCGCTTTCAAGCAGGTGCTGGCCCAACGCGCCGAGGGCTACAACATCCCATGGGATCAGGCGAACGGAGAAAACCTCTACGAGGTTCGAGCCAAAACGCAGGCCGCCGTTGAGCGCGCCCACGAGGAGAGCCGCCCCACGGTGCTGGAGATCGCCACCTACCGCTACTACGGCCATTCCGTGGCCGACGCCAACGCCCGCAAATACCGCACCCCGGAGGAGATCGACCATTACAAGACCTACCATGACCCGCTGCGGCTCTGGCAGAAACGCTTGATTGACGAAGGTCTGCTCACCGAGGCCCAGGCTGAAGCCATCGACCATGAAGCCCGCGCGGAAGCCGAAGCCGCCGCACGCTTTGCGGATGAAAGCCCGTTCCCGACCGAGGCGGATATCTTCACCGACGTTTACAGTGAAGTGGACAACCCCACCGGCGACGGCCCGCACGGAACCCACTTTTTTAATTCAAGGTAAACCTCTAGCAGTCAGCTACTTATGCCACTCATTACCTACAGAAAAGCCTTGAATGACGCGCTCGCGGAAGAGATTCTGCGCGATGAAAACGTGGTCGTCATGGGCGAGGAAGTCGCGGAATACAACGGGGCCTACAAAGTCACGGAAGGTCTCTGGAGCCGCTTTGGGAGCAAACGCCTCGTGGATTTGCCGATCTCGGAAGCCGGTTTCATCGGCATGGCCGTGGGTGCCTCCATGCTGGGCCTGCGGCCCGTGGTCGAGCTGATGTTCTGGAGCTTCTCCTACGTCGCCTTTGACCAGATCGTCAACAACGCGGGCTGCGTGCGGTACATGTCCGGCGGGCAGATCGCCTGCCCCATTGTCATCCGCGGCCCCGCCAACGGCGGCACCAACGTCGGAGCCACCCACTCGCACACGCCGGAGAATTTCCTGGCCAACGTGCCGGGACTCAAAGTCGTCTGCCCCGCCACCGCCTACGACGCCAAGGGGTTGCTCAAGGCCGCCATCCGCGACAACGACCCGGTGATGTTCATGGAAAACACCCTCCTCTACGGCGAGCAATGGGAAGTCCCGGAGGAAGAATACTTAATACCACTGGGTGTGGCGGATGTGAAACGCGAGGGCGCCGACATCTCCCTCATCGCCCACGGGCGGGCCGTGATCACCTGCCTCAAGGCCGCAGAAATCCTCCAGTCCGAACACGGGATCAACGCCGAGGTGCTCGACTTGCGCAGCATCCGTCCGCTGGATGAGGAAGCCATCCTCGCCAGCGTGCGCAAAACGCACCGGGCCGTGCTGGTCGAAGAAAACAAGCCCTTCTGCGGTGTGGACGCCCAGATCGCCTCGCTCATCCAGGAGAAAGCCTTTGACGACCTCGACGCCCCCATCCAGCGCCTGAGCGCGTTGGACGCCCCGGCCATCTACAGCCTGCCGCTGGAAAAACTCCAGTTGCCCACCCCGGATCGCGTGGTGCAAAAAGCGCTCTCCATCTGCTGAAATCCCTTCAACCCCTGTAAAATCCAACCCCACTTTTTTCCTATGCCGCTAACCATTGAAATGCCCAAACTGAGCGACACGATGACCGAGGGAACCCTCGTCAAGTGGCTCAAGAAACCCGGAGACAAGGTAGAGATGGGCGACGTCCTCGCCGAGATCGAAACCGACAAAGCCACGATGGAGATGGAGGCGTTCGACGATGGAACGCTTGCGGAGATCTACGTCCAGGAAGGCGAAAAAGTAGCCGTCGGCCAACAGATCGCGCTGCTCACCCTGCCCGGCGACAAACCGGGCGACACCGCCGCGAAACCCGCCGCACCTGCGAAAAAAACCGCTGCCCCAACCAAAACGCCGGCCTCCTCCGTTGAAACAACGGTTGAGCCTGCCGTCGCAGCCGCCACGCCGGGAGCAAAAGTGAAAGCCTCCCCGCTGGCCCGCCGCCTCGCGGCCGCGGGCGGTGTGGATCTCACGCGCGTTGTGGGGAGCGGCCCCGGAGGCCGGATCGTGCAAAACGACGTGCTTGCCGCCAAGCCCTCCGCGGGAGCCCCCGCAGCCGCCCCAGCCAAGCGCCCGGCCTCGCAACCCGCCCCTGGGATTTCGGCTGCCGCCGCGCCCATCCCGGCCCTTCCGGCAGGCCCCAACGACCGCGTGATCCCGCTCACCGGCATGCGCCGCGTCATCGCCGAGCGCCTGGTCGCCAGCAAAACCACCATTCCCCATTTCTACCTTCAGGTGGAAGCCGACGCCGCGCCGCTCCTCACGCTGCGCAGCGAGATCAACGCCACGGCAGAAAGCAGCGGGCGCGGAAAAATCACCATCAACGACCTGGTCATCAAAGCCCTCGCCACCGCCCTGGCCCGCGTGCCCAAGGTCAACGCCGCATGGGCGGGGGACTCCATTATTGAATATGCCTCGGTGAACCTCTCCGTGGCCGTGGCCGTCGAGGACGGGCTCGTCACCCCCGTCCTGTTCGATGCCGCCCGCAAATCCCTGCGCGAGATCAGCGAAGCCGTCAAGGATCTCGCCACGCGCGCCCGCAGCAAGAAACTCAAGCCCGAGGAATACCAGGGCGGCACCTTCACCCTCTCCAACCTCGGCAGCTACGCCATCGAGAGCTTCTACGCCATCGTCAACCCGCCGCAGGCCGCCATCCTGAGTGTGGGCGCCGTCGTGAAAAAGCCGGTCGTCAATGCGGCGGGGCAGATCGTCGCGGGCCAGCGAATGGCTCTGGGGCTGAGCTGCGACCATCGCGTGGTGGACGGAGCGCTCGGCTCGCAGTTCCTGGGCGAACTGCGCAGCTTGCTGGAAAATCCGGCGCTGATGCTCCTGTAGCGCGAAGATCACATCCCCTGTACAAAAAAATAGAAGGCGCAAAGTTCTAAAACCTTGCGCCTTCTTTCATAGGGGGAACACTTTTCAAGTTAGTGGCTTCCCGGAGGGTTGCAACAGGAAATTCATAGGTATCTCAAAAAGAATCTCCGACAAAAGGTGGATCGTGCGCTCCGCGCGCGATGCCGGGAGTGGGCGGCGCAGAGAAAAATCCGCTCGCTGCGCTCGATGTGCTTTGAAGAATCGCCCGCGGAGCGGCCGCTCCACCAAGCCGATCCATCCCCCAGCGGTTTTCACCTCGTTCGCAAGTTGTACTTGGGAACGAGGTGAGAATTCCTCAATTTTGACAGTGGCCTTGCAAAAGCGATAATCTTTTTGGCTGAATCCATAATGAAAGCCCGCAAGGCAGTTTACAGAGAAAAACAGCCTTTGGAGGCAGGGTTTCTCCTGTTTTTTTACTCGTGGAAGAGCCGCGCAGAGCGAATTTGGCACGCCCAAGCGGGGGCTGGGTGCGGGAGTTGCTATATGAGAATGTAGGCGTCGGCGAGTGGCTGGCAGCCATAACTCATCAAACAACAAAACCAAAAAAACATATGCTCCAGAAACTAAACTCACGTCGCGGGGGCTTCACCCTCGTTGAAATCATGATTGTTGTGGCGATCATCGCCCTGCTGGCAACCATCGCCGTGCCAAACTTCCTGCGCGCCCGTCTGCGCTCGCAGGCCACCGCTTGCAAACAGGATCTTCGGATGCTGGATGCGGCCCTCGAACAGTATGCCATTGAGAACAACAAACAAGGCTCGTCCAAGGTGACCTTCAACGATCTCAAACCGTATATCAAAGAGAACAGCCCCCTCTATTATAGTGGTGGGAACGACACCCTCGGAAATAAGATCACCCTGTCGGATATTACAACCGGCGTGAAAGTGCCTACCGCTACAGCAAACGCTGTTGCCGATGTGATCGATACCACGTTCTTCTCGCCCTACCTGCCTGCAAACTGAGGCCGGTTTATTTCAACGTAAACTGCATTCTAAAACCAGCCGCCCGGCAACGGGCGGCTGGTTTTTTGTGCCGTTATCATCGGGCGGAGTGCTTGCTTTGGCTTGTCGCGCGCCTCTCCACGCCCTGAAGCATCGGGAAACGCCTGCAATGCAATACCCGTTTCGGATGAGCTTCGGTATAAAATTGGCTGCTTCATTTCAGGGCCAAAGGCCCGACTCCATATCAGCCTGGGGCATCGCCCCAGGACTTCCAGCCAGCAACGAGCAGGGCTGAAAGCCCGCACTATGCGCATCTCGGAAGAGATGGTGCGGGCCTTCAGCCCTGCTCCCGTTTTTCCCGATACATGGGGCTGCGCC
>JBAXQF010000071.1:0-13190 GCA_037131875.1 Verrucomicrobiota bacterium | reverse complement strand
GCTCCCAAAACCCGCAGTTCAAGCTCGCGGCTGCGTCTCCATTCACGTTTTTAGGTTAAATCTCACAGGGCGGCTGCTGCAATGCGCGCCGTTTTTTCGATGTCCGCTTCCGTGTGGGCCAGGGAAATGAAGCCAGTTTCGAATTGCGAGGGGGCGAAATAGATTCCGCCTTCCAGGCAGGCGTGGAAGTAACGGGCGAAGGCGGCGCGGTCGCTGTGCTGTGCGTCGGCGAGGTTGCTCACGGGGCCGGGGGTGAAGAAGAGGCAGAACATGGAGCCGACGCGGTGGAAGGCCATGGCGCGCCCTTGGTGTCTGAGCGTGGAGCGGACGGCGTCTTCAAACGCCGCGCCGAGTTGTTCCAAGCGCGCCCAGCCGTTGACGCGCTCCAGTTCGCGCAGTTGCGCAAGCCCGGCGGCCATGGCGAGGGGATTTCCCGAGAGGGTTCCGGCTTGATAGACGGGCCCGTCGGGCGAGAGGCGATCCATGATGTCGGCCCTGCCGCCGAAGGCTCCCACGGGCAGGCCGCCGCCGATGACTTTGCCCAACGCGGTGAGATCGGGGGTGATCCCGTAAAGTTCCTGCACGCCGCCGCGCGCGACGCGGAAGCCGGTCATGACTTCGTCGAAAATGAGGAGCGTGCCGTGCTCGGTGCAGAGCCTCCGGAGTTCTTCCAAAAAGCCGGGCTGCGGGAAGTAGAGCCCGGCGTTGGCGGGGATCGGCTCCAGGATGACGGCGGCAATTTCGCGGCCTTCGCGGCTGAAGATGGCGCGGAGGGCCTCCGGATCGTTGAAGGGAAGGGTGATGGTCAGGTCGGCGAAGGCGCGCGGCACTCCGGCGCTGTCGGGTTCGCCGTGGGTGAGGGCGCCGCTGCCGGCCCGCACGAGCAGGGAATCGACATGGCCATGGTAACAGCCGTCAAATTTGATCACCTTGTCACGCCCGGTGAAGCCGCGTGCCAGGCGTAGCGCGGACATGGTGGCTTCGGTGCCGGAGTTGACCATGCGGACTTTCTGGATGCTGGGCACCCATTCACAAATAAGGCGCGCCATTTCCACTTCCAGCGGGTTTGGGATGCCGAAGCTGACGCCGTGCGCCGCCGTTTCGCGGATGGCGGTGAGGACGACTTCCGGCGCGTGCCCAAGGATGGCGGGGCCCCAGGTGCCGACGTAATCAATGAGTTCGTTGCCGTCCACATCCCAAATATGGGAGCCCTTGGCGCGCTCGACAAAGAAGGGTTCGCCGCCCACACCGCGGAAGGCGCGCACCGGGGAGTTGACCCCGCCGGGGATGAAGCGTTTGGCCTCGGCAAACGCGGCGATGGAAGAGGAATGTGACGTCACGCCGGAGACATTACCTGCGAAACCGGCCACCCGAAAGCGGAAAATGCCCAAGGCAAAGGCATCAAAAATCTATCAGGAACTCAGGAAATCAGGAAAAAGACAGAAGCAACATCTTGAGAATACGTATTTTAGAGCAATTTACCAAAAACTATAGCCGCGTCTTGGGGCGGCGAAGGCCGTTGCAAACCGTTTGTCCCTTGGGCTGTGTTTACAAACACAGCCGCTGCGGGCCAAGCCGCCTTGCACCAGCCTTCGGCGCTCCCAAGCCACTGGCCACATTTTTTTGTAAAATGCTCTAGCAGGGAGAGGATACTCCAAAAGAGGTGACTTGCTGCGCCGCTCTTTTTCTTTTCTTTTTCCTGAGTTCCTGAGTTCCAGATTCTCTGTCTGCCTCAAATTGAAATGCGTTTGCCCTGGAAAAATGCCGCTACTGCTCCCACTTGAATTTTTCCTTTGTCGAGGGGTTGTTTACAAATTCCGCCACTTCGGTGGCTCCATTGAAAAGCTTGATCCAGACGCCGGTGACACTGTCCTCCGCCTTTACCGCGCCTCCATTTTTGAAGTGCCACCCCGGATCGAGTTGTTGTTGGGCGAGGCTCACTTCAGAGGTGAAAACCGTGGCGCTCGTGCCCGTTTTTATCGGCTCTACTTTGGCGTTGCCTTTTACTTTCTCGATTTGATCCGTCCCAAACTTTTGCCCAAGCTGCTGCCGCTTCACAAACAGCATGTAGCGAACCTCGACGGCTGGAGAGGGTTTGAATCCGTGGTTCTCGATTTTAATTTCGCCCATCCACTTTTGGCCGGTTTTGGAGGAATTCTGATATGGTTTATCCTTCGATGCCCCCTCGTTTTCTTTCTTTCGTTGAAAGATGATTTCGAGATCCCCAGCCTGGGCCAACATCGGAAGAACCATCAGTGCCAAAACAAGTGCCGTTCGTTTCATGGGAGCGATATTCAATAACATATTGGGTTCCTGTCAACCGGCTTTTGCGCGCTAATAGCTTGAGGCATTAAGCTTCACTTTGCCGCGGAAAATGAAGTAGATGCTGGCTGTGTAGGCCAGCACCAGTGGGACGCCGATGGCCGCTATGATGAGCATGATGGTGAGCGTCTTTGCGGAGGAGGCGGAGTTGAGCAGTGTGAGGCTGTTTTCCGGATTGGGGAACGAGTAGACCATGTTCGGGAACATCCCGATGCCGAAGAGCGTCATGAGCGCCACCATCGCTGCGCAGGAGCAGAGAAACGCGCTGAAGTCCCGCCGCCGGCTGATCTCGCGCGGGATGTTCGCGATGGCCAGCGCGTTGAGCACTGCCACGATGAAGAGCCACGGGTGGGCTTGCAGCGTTTCCGTCATGTGCGGCACGTAAAGGAGCGTTGCCGCAGTGACGGCCACGTAGCAGACCACAAAGATGAGGATGCAGCGGTTGATCCAGCCGCGCAGTTTTTCATGCAGTGCGCCCTCGGTTTTCATCACCGCGTAGATCGCTCCGTGCATGGCGAAGAGCGCCACCGTTGTCACGCCCACGAGCAGCGGGTAGGGGCGCAGCAGGTGGATAAAGTCGCCCGCAAATTCCTTTCCGGCATCCAGCGGAATGCCCCAAATGACATTGCCCAGCGCGACGCCAATCAAGAGGGCCGAGAGCCCGCTGCCAATGCTGAAGCCGACATCCCACATCTGCCGCCACCAGCGCATGGGCAGTTTGCTGCGGAACTCGATGGCCACGGCGCGAAAGATCAGCGCCACCAGCAGCAGCATGAACGCCAGGTAAAAGCCGGAGAACACCGTGGCATAGACCATCGGGAACGCGGCGAAGAGTGCGCCGCCGCCCGTCACCAACCAGACTTCGTTGCCGTCCCATACCGGGCCGATGGAGTTGAGCATCACCCGGCGCTCCTCATCGGTTTTGGTAAAAAGATGCAGCGTGCCTACCCCGAGGTCGAACCCGTCGAGGATGACGTAGCCGGTGAACAGGACGCCCACCAGGGCGAACCAGATGAAGTTCAATAAGGGAATATCGTTAAACATCGGCGCGGGGTTCCTTGCGTAACGGTGCCACCGGAGTCAGATCTGCCTCATCCGGCCCGTGTTGGATTTTGTGGTTCAGAAGGAAAATGAAAACGGCGAAGAGCAGCGCATAGACCAGGGAAAACAGGATCAGCGAAGAGAGCACCACCCCGCCGCTTACGACCTTGGAGAGGGCGTCCGAGGTGCGCAACAGCCCATAGACAATCCACGGCTGGCGACCGATCTCCGCCGAGGCCCAGCCAAGTTGATTCGCCAACTGCGGCCCCAGCACGGAGAGCACCAGAATGCCCAGCAGCCAGCGTTGCGTGAAGAGCTTGCCGCGAACCCATTGCACAACACTGAAAACCGCCAGCGCAATAAGCCCCATGCCGATGACCACCATCGCGTGGTAAGTCTGGAAAACGACGTTCACCGGCGGACGGTCGGCAGGCGCGAACTCGTTGAGCCCGCGCACCGGCTTCTGCCAATCTCCATAGACCAGGTAGCTCAGCATCTTGGGAATCGCCACGCCGCAACGAACCTCGCGGCCCGCCTCGTTCACCCAGCCAAAGAGATAGAGCGGCGCGGGCGCGGTTTTATAGTGTCCCTCAAACGCGGCCAGCTTGGCGGGTTGGTTTTGGGCCACCCCCACGGCGCTGTCGTGCCCGGTGTCCAACTGCATGATGGACGCCACCAGCGCGACCAGCAGGCCGATCTGGAGCGAGCGTTTGGCAAAGTCGAGATGCTTGTTTTTCAGCAGATACCACGCGCTCACACTCACCACAAACCACGCGCCCGCCTGCCACGCCCCAACGACCGTGTGCGTCAGGCGATCCACGGAGGAGGGGTTGAAAACCATGGCCCAAAAATCCGTGATCTCCGCGCGGGGAACGCCCGCGTGGGTCACAATATGATAACCGGCGGGCGTCTGCTGCCAGGAGTTGGCCACAATGATCCAGACCGCGCTGAAATGCGCGCCGAGCGCGACCATGCAGGTGGCGAAGAAATGCATCTTTGGGCCCACGCGATCCCACCCAAAAAGCAGCAGCGCAAGGAAGCCGGATTCCAGGAAAAACGCGAAAATCCCCTCCGAGGCCAGCGCACTGCCAAACACGTCCCCCACATAGCGCGAATAGCCCGCCCAGTTCGTGCCGAACTCGAATTCCATCACGATGCCCGTGGCGACACCAATGGCGAACACGAGCCCGAAAATGCGCGTCCAATAGCGCGCCATCTGGTGGTAGACCGGGTTTTTTGTCGCGAGCCAGGTTCCCTCGATGAGGACAAGGATCAAGCCCAGCCCGATGGAGAGCGGCGGGAAGAGGTAATGAAACCCAACGGTAAACGCGAACTGAATTCGAGCGAGAGTAAGGACGTCCATGAGATTGGGTGAGACTTGAGCCTCCCTTATATCGCGTCAGCCCGCGGAGAACAGCTTAAAAAGCTCGCGCCAACGGGTTCATATCACCTCCTCGTTCCCAAGCTCCAGCTTGGGAACGGGCTTGTCTGCGAGGCTCCTGCCTCGAAATCGTGGAGGCAAATGAAAACGTGGAATTTTCCACACGCTTCTGAATGCGAGGAGAAGGTGCTTTGCGGCAAGTCCGCGCGGTCGAAGCTGGAGCTTCGAAGACAAGGGCATTACCAGGCTGGAGCCTGGTAACGAGGGGGGCAGTGCGAGCTACGCCAACTGCTTCACAATTTGCGCCGGGTTGCCCGCGACAACCACATTCGGCGGCACGTCCTTGGTCACGATGGCCCCGGCGGCAACCACGGAATTCTCCCCAATGGTCACGCCTTTGAGGATCACCGCGCCCATGCCAATCCAGACGTTGTCCTTGATGCGCACCGGCGCGGTGCGGATGAGCGGGCGAGGGGGGCGGCCTTCGGCGAACGGCGCGAGCGCCATGGCGTCCTGGTGGCGCAGCACCGGGTCGATGGGGTGAAAATCGCTGTCGGCGATCCCGACATTCCACGAGATGATGCAGTAGTTGCCGATCTCGATCAATTCCTCGGCCATGATGAGCGCGCCGTTGAGCAGCGTGTAATCGCCCACGATGCACTTGCCTTCCTTGCCGATGGAAAACGAGCAGCCGGAGTAGCAAGAGCAGTTGGAACCAAGGGTCACGCTGGGTTGGTGCCGGGAACGGACGAAGCGGAAAATTTGTGCCGTCTCAAAATAGCAACCGTCGCCCCAGACGACCCCCTCGGGAATCGGCTTGTGAAACCAGTCGTGCTCGATAGTGCGGTCAGGAAGGACGTTGGTCATAGGAAAATCAGGAAATTTTAATCAGGAAACTAGGAAGCTAGGAAAAGAAAATCTGGAACTCAAGAACTCAGGAAATTTCCTCGTTCCCAAACTCCATTTGGGAACGCACTTGCAACGGCAATTCCATTGCGGGATGAGGTTCCATTTGCTTTGCGGACGCTCTGTATGGGGGCAAAGGATGTTAGTCATGTGGAGTTTTTGTGATTTTGCCACGCAGCCATTTTAGCAAAAGATAGCCATTGAAGAGCAATAGGAGGAAACCGACGGCGGGTGCTAGAGCAATTTACCAAAAACTATAGCCGCGTCTTGGGGCGGCGAAGGCCGTTGCAAACCGTTTGTCCCTTGGGCTGTGTTTACAAACACAGCCGCTGCGGGCCAAGCCGCCTTGCACCAGCCTTCGGCGCTCCCAAGCCACTGGCCACATTTTTTTGTAAAATGCTCTAGCCACAACGTTACCTTGAACAGGATAGGAACGGACTCTGAGAGTGATTTCAAAACGAACGAATCATTCCACGGATAGAAAAGACTACTCAGCATGATGAACAAGAAACATGCGCCATAAAGAGTGAATCCGAGGATGCAAACCCAGAACAGAACAAAGCGTGCCCACCCTTTATCGCAATGCCAGCATCCTTGGAAGAGTCCCAAACCATAAATGAAAACGGGTAACGCAAGGAGGGGGAGGAGAAATGGAAACATAGATTACCCCAAATTTGCCGAGTGGTACAGCTCCGCATACGCGCCGCCGCGGGCCACGAGTTCCGGCCCGGCGCCTTGTTCGACGACGGTTCCGTTTTTCAAGACCACGATTTTTTCCATGTCATGCACGGTGGCGATGCGGTGGGTGATGATGAGGGTGGTGCGGCCTCGCATCAGCTCTTTGATGGTCTCCATGATGGCCGCTTCCGTGGTGGGGTCGAGCGCGCTGGTCGGCTCGTCGAGCAGCAGGATGGGGGCGTTTTTCAGGAACGCCCGCGCGATGCCGAGCCGCTGGCGTTGGCCCACGCTCAGGTGGCCGCCCCGTTCGCCCACCTGCGAGGCGTAGCCCTCCGGCATGGCCATGATGAAGTCGTGCGCCTGCGCGCGCTTGGCGGCCTGGATGATCTGTTCCTCGGTCGCGCCGGGCAGGCTGTAGGCGATGTTCTCGCGGATGGTGGTGGAAAAGAGCAGCGTGTCCTGCAAGACGATGCTGATCTGGTTGCGCAACGATTTTTTGGTGATCGTCTTCACGTCCCGCCCGTCCAGCAGCACCCGGCCCGCGTTGGGATCGTAAAACCGGGGCACCAGCGAAAGGAGCGTGCTCTTGCCCGCGCCCGTGCCGCCCACAAAAGCGACCGTCTGCCCCGGCAGCACCTCCACATCCACGCTTTTCAAAATCAGCCGCGCTTCGTCGTAGCCGAACGCGACGTTCTCCATCTTGATCGCCCCTTGCGTGGAGGTGATCTCCGTTGCATCGGGCGCATCCTTCACATCGTCCTCGCGGTCGAGCACCTCAAAGCAGCGCTGCATCCCGGCTGCCGCCCCTTCCAACGCCCAGGCGGTGTAAGTGAGCTGTTCGAGCGGCGCATAGAGTGCGGTCAGATACCAAGCGAAGACCGTGAGCGTGCCGAGCGAGAGCCGTCCATCCAGCACGTGCAGCGAGCCGAGGCAATACATCGCCGCCGTTCCAAAAGCCATCAGCGTGCTGATCACCAGCGCGGAACGCATGTTGGTGCCCGTTAGTTTCAGGTTCGCCTCCAGGCTTTGGCGGGCGCTCTTGTGGAATTGCCCCACTTCCCAGTCCTCGCGTCCAAAGGCGTGCACCATCCGCACGGAAGCCAGCCCTTCCTGAGCCACGGTGAGCACCGCGCTTTCGCGCTCCTGGATGGTCGTCGATTCGTTGCGAATCTGGAGCGCGTAATAGCGGATCGTCGCCACCATCAACGGCACGATGCCAAGGGAAATCAGCGTCAGCTTCCAATCCAGCGTCACCATCACCGCAAAGGTGCTCACCAGCGTGATGACCGACTGGAAGATATTCGAGAACCCCTTGTTATAGATGGTCTGGATGGCCTGCGAATCGTAGGCGACGCGGAAACTGGAATCCGCCGAGCGGCGCGAATCGTGGAACTTGAGCGGCAGCGACTGCAAATAGGCGTAGAGTTCCGTGCGCAGCTTGAGCAGAGCAGAAAGGCCCACGCGCACAAAAATCAAATTCGTGATGAGATTGACGATCCCCGAGAAGAGGTGAATCAATACAATTCCCACGCAAAGCGCCACCACCACCGACTGCGGGGCCAGCGAGCCGAACCACCGGGCAAGCTGCGCGTGCGCCCCCTCATGGGCGGCGTCCGGCGGGAAGAGCACGCCATCGACGATATATTTGAACGGCCACGGCTTGAGCAGGTTGAGGCCGATACTCAAGAGCGTCAGGGCGGTGGCAAAAATCGTGGGCCCCAGGAACGGGCGGAAATAGGCAAGGGTTCGGCGGTAAAGGGACATACAGCGGCTAAGGCAAGCATTAGGCGTTACGGAGGGGAAATGCAACGATTCTTGACCAAACCTCGCGAGTCAAAAAACAATCTGGAACTCAGGAACTCAGGAGAAGGCAGGCGAAAGCCACGCTTTTTTCTTTTCTTGAGTTCCTGAGTTCCAGATTTGCTACCCTGTGTATCCCCTGATTTTTGCTTCCGCCATGCTGGCAATTGCCCGATCATAGGCTATACTCCCCCGCATTCATGGAATTTCCCAAAAAACTCGCCCAAGTTTTGGCGGTAGCCGAGCGCGGGCTGCAAAAAACCATTGCCGCCACGCAACAGATCCGCCCCTTTCTCTCGGTCACGCGCAACATGGCGCTCACGGGCGTGGTGGTGGCCATCCCGCTGCTGGCCACCCTGTGGGTTGTTCAATTCGCCTACACGACCATCACCGACATCAGCGCCCCAGCGCTAGCGCGGTTGGGGGTTCATCTCCCGCTCATTCCCTTTTTTGTCACGCTGAGCCTGTTTATCACGCTCGGGTTCATGGCCTCCAATGTTTTTGGACAGCGGCTCTTGGATCGGATGGAAATGACGCTCCTGCGCATCCCTGTTGTGGCCACGGTTTATACCGGCATCAAACAGGTGATCGACTCCTTCAGGTCTTTCAAGAGCATGGAGAACTTCAAGCGCGTGGTCTATCTGGACTACCCGGCGGACGGGGCGCGCTTGATCGGGTTTGTCACCGGCCAGTATTACGACTCCAAGCTGGGTGAGGAAATGACCACCGTGGTGATCCCCACGGCACCGAGTCCCATGACCGGCCTCGTGGTGGTGGTTCCCGCCAGCAAACTGACCGAAAGCTCGCTAACGCTGGAGGAAGCCATGAAGCTGATCGTCTCCGCCGGGCTCGTCGTACCCAAGCGGCGCGCAACGGTTCTGGTGCCGCAGCCCGCAGAACTGCCGTAGGCTGCGGCTATTTCTTCCTCCCCGCTGCGACGCTCACAAACGGGCTTCCCTTCAAGAGGAACCGCCACGGCAGATGAGCGGCTTTGCTGATGCCAACCCGCAGGCAGGTTTCCACTTCGGTGGGTTCCGTCCGGGGGCGGAACCCGATGGCCCCGCCGCAAAGATTGGCGCCGTGATCCGCTCCCGTGATCCCGAACGCCTGCGTCAGCTTGCCCGGCCCGGAGCAGAGTTGGTGGAGGGCGGTGCGCCCCCTGCGCTGCCGCATGAGGTCAAGGCCGCGGGTCGGCTGCACCGCGCGGATCAGCACAAAACCGTCTTCGGCTCCTCCTTTGACCAGGACGTTGAGGAGCCAATACATCCCGTAGTTGAGGTAAACGTAGGCCGCTCCCGGCTCGTGGACGGCCATGTAAGCGCGGGTGCTGGGGCGGAAAAACGTGTGGCACGCCTCGTCGCCCTCCGCGCAGTAAGCCTCGGTCTCCACGATGATTCCCGCGCACTCGCCTGCAAAAAGCTCGCACCCGATCAACTCCCGCGAACAGGTGAGGGGATCGCGCCGGAAGAACTCGCGTTCCAAAGTCATTACAATCCGGTCGGGTGATCGAGAAACTCCCACGGGAGCCGGTATTTTTTGGAAAGGTGGGCGGCGAGCGCTTTAACGCCGAAGGTTTCCGTGGCGTAATGCCCGGCATAAAGCACGTTGAGGCCAAGTTCCTCCGCTGCCGTATACGTCCAGTGCGATCCTTCGCCGGTGACGAAGGTATCCACGCCTTCCGCCGCCGCTTTGAATAATTCGTTGCCCGCGCCGCCGGTGACGATGCCCACCACCCCGGTGCGCTCGGGGCCGCCGGGGATCAGCTTCACCGGGCCGCCCACCGCCGTTTGCAGGCGTTCGCACAGCGTGGCGCGATCCAGAGCAAGCCGGGCTTTAAGACCGATAAAGCTCCCTTTCTCCAAGAAGAACGGTTCGGGGCGCTTGAACCCAAGCGCCTTGGCGAGAAGGGCGTTGTTGCCAAATCTTGGGTGGAGATCGAGCGGCAGATGGGAGCTGAACACCGCCATGTCGGCGTCGAACGCCAGCTTGAGCTTGCGATAGCCCGCCCCGTTTACCGGCTGCAATCCGCTCCAAAAGAGACCGTGATGAACAAGCAGGAAATCGACACCCCGCTCAGCGGCAAGGGCCAGGGTCGCCTCGCAGGCGTCCACAGCCGCGCCGATCCGCCGGACGCGCCCGCTGTTTGCCACCTGCAACCCGTTAAGGGCGTTGGGCCAGTCGGCTACATTGGCGTGATCCAAGAGAGTCTCCAGATAGCCAGCAATCTCCGTTAGATTCGGTGTGCTCATAGCGTTCCAGGCTCTCTCTTTTCTTTGCGCCTTTGCGGCTTTGCGTGAGAAATCCCTACGGCTTCCGCTCCGCCGTCTGTTGTTCGGCGTTATTAATCACCATGTCCATGATCCGTGAGGCGGGGATCACTTTGGGGCTGTTGAGGTCGAGATTGCCGTCCCTGCCGATGACGGCGAGGGCAAAGTTCCCCTCCAGTCCATAGTTGGTGGCAATTTGCGTGCCGTTGTTGGCGATGACAAACGGCACGTTGCTTGGGATCTTTTCAGCAGCGGCTTCCGGGTCGGTAAACGCGGCGACAAAAACCACATTGCGGGCGGCAAGTTCCTGGTAGGCGGCTTGGATGCGTTGCGCCTGCTTGCGGAAAGCGCCGGAGCGGGGCGAGGGGGCGATGATCAGGACGACCGGCTGCCCCTGCCAGCTCTTGAGGGTTCTGCCGGTGCCCCAAGTGAAGTTGGGCGCGGGCCGGACGACCTCGGCATGGGCCGAAGCCAGGGTGAACGCAGCGAGAAGGGCCAGGGTAAGCGTTTTCATGGGGAAACGGATCAAACTTTGAGGATTTCCGCCTCTTTGTGGCTCACCGCTTCGTCGATGGCCTTGACGGATTTGTCCGTGAGGGTTTGCACTTCCTTTTCAAAGGTGCGCAGGTCGTCCTCGGTGATTTTTCCCTCTTTTTCGAGCTTTTTGAGACTGTCCATGCCGTCGCGGCGGACGCTGCGGATGCGCACACGGGCTTCCTCGGCCATCGTTTTGACGGTTTTGCAAAGGGTGACGCGACGCTCTTCGCTCAGTTCGGGGATGCGTAGGCGGATCAACTTGCCGTCCACGGTCGGGTTGATGCCGAGCTTGGATTCCTTGATGCCGCGTTCAATGTCCTTCATCGTGCTCATGTCGAAGGGCTGGATGACCAGCAACCGCGCTTCGGGCGTGGTGATGAGGGCCACCTGCTTCATGCGCATGGAACTGCCGTAGGCCTGCACCTCGATATTTTCCACCAGTGCGGGCGAGGCTTTGCCGGTGCGCACGCTGGAAAACTCGTGGTGCATGTAATCCACGGCTTTTTCCATCGCTTCTTCGGTTTCCAAAAGAATGTCGTCAGAGTTCATAAAATAAGGTGCGGTTGTTAATCTTCCGAGGTGACAAGGGTGCCGATGGATTCGCCCATCACGACCCGCTTGATGTTGTCGTCGCGCATCATATCGAAAACGATGATGGGAACGCGGTTATCCATGCAGAGGGAGAACGCGGTGGAGTCCATCACCGCCAGGCGCTGGCTGAGGGCTTCCGTGTAGGTGAGCTTGTCGTATTTGGTTGCGGTCGGGTCTTTGACGGGGTCGGCGGTGTAAATGCCATCCACTTTGGTCGCCTTCAGGATGACTTCCGCGCCAATCTCGCTGGCCCTCAGGGCGGCCGTGGTGTCGGTGGAAAAGTAAGGGTTGCCGGTTCCGGCGACGAAAATCACCACGCGGCCCAGCTCCATGTGGCGCATGGCGCGGCGGCGGATGAAGGGTTCCGCGACGTTCTTCATTTCAATGGCCGTCTGGACGCGCGTGGAGACGCCCTGGGCTTCCAGTGCGCTTTGCAGGGCCATGCCGTTGATGACCGTGGCAAGCATGCCCATGTAGTCCGCAGCGGTGCGTTCCATGCCTTTGTGGCTGGCAGAGAGGCCGCGCCAGATATTGCCGCCGCCCACGACGACCGCGATCTCGACGCCCAGTTCGTGCACTTCGCGGATTTGTCGCGCGATGTTGCTGGCGATGTTGGGGGAGATGGTGTCGCGGCTTCCGTGTTCTCTTAATGCTTCACCGCTGATTTTAAGGACGATCCGTTTGTATTTCGGGCTCGGGGTGTGGTTTGACATTAAATACACAGTGAACACGAAGAGACACCCGCGCATCAAGCCTCAACTTTGGGGATGTTTGGGGCGGGGGCGGTGAAATGCTCCTCCGCACCCATTCGCCCACGCTGCTCGTGGTGGGGGCCATCGCCTGGGTCTGGCACAGCTACCGCTTGGTCGAGATCGGTGTCTCTCTTCAAACAATCGGCTGCTTCTGGCGCTTGAGGAAGGACTCTATCTTCCGCCGCGTTGGCGCAGACGTCTGCGCGCCGAGTTGAGTGACTGAGAGCGCGGCGGCGGCGTTGGCGAAACGAGCGGCGGCGGCTTCATTGGTGATTTTAATGCCGGTGAGCAGTTCAGCCTCCGTTTCATTCGGTGTGAGGATGGAGACGCACGCCAGCAATGGATCGGGCAACGGACGCGCTGGCGCGGGATTGAGGATGAAACAAACACCGGCTTTCGCGGCTTTCTTCACATCAGACGGTGAGAGTTTTGCGTTCGCGCCTCCGGCAACGGCAATGCAATTCTCGCTATCCCTGGCAACGAAGATGAGCGCGACGCCTGACGGCGCGGTTTTATCGCGCAAGACATGATCAACGCAGATGCCGTCACGCTTGAACCCGGCAATGGCTTGTTCGCCAACGAGATCAGAGCCGACGCGTGCCACAAAAGTGACTTGCCCGCCCGCGCGTGCGGCTTCAACAGCCTGGTTGGCCCCTTTGCCGCCAGCCGCTGTCGTAAAGTCACCGAATGCAAAATGGAAGGCGTCATGCACGAATACTCCAAAGCTGGCAAGGAGCGCACAAAGCAATGGTTGCGGGAACGGTTCACCGCCCCGGTGCAGCCGCAACCCTGACCCGGCCATCGCCACTGATCAGACCATTGCCACTGATCAGACCATTGCCACTGATCAGACCATTGCCATTGATCAGACCATTGCCATTGATCAGACCATTGCCATTGATCAGACCATTGCCA
>JBAXQF010000070.1:0-13196 GCA_037131875.1 Verrucomicrobiota bacterium | reverse complement strand
CGGCCTTCGCCGCCCCAAGACGCGGCTATAGTTTTTGGTAAATTGCTCTAATGCCGTCTTCGGAAGAAATACACGCCAAGTTGGTAGAAGACAATGCCTGTAGCCGCAGCAATGCTTCCTCCGAACAACAAAGCGACAGGCCACATCGACGCACCTCCCCCGCGATACGGAAGGCAATACTCATCGTGAAGAAGCCACGCCAGAAAACCGCTCCAAGGAATCACACCGGACAACACTCGCCCGAGCCAATTTACCGGGCAGAGCGAAAAGATCATCCCAATGATGGCCGAAGGCACGAGAAGGTAAAACCAAGGATTCATATTGAGAAAGCGAGAGCAGAACCAACTGAAAAAATGATCTATGGGGGATTTTATGTCAAGTTCACTCCCTGCCCGACTATTTCCCCAGGAGAGCAAAAAAGCGTGCGGCGTTTCCCATTCGCCGTTAGAGTCTCGCGCTCTCTAAAATCCCGCTTTCACACCGCCGCATGTCCTTCCGCCTTTTTGACCTCAACGACCCCCAGCGTCACGCCGCCACCACCATCGAGGGGCCGTTGCTGATTCTCGCGGGCGCGGGCACGGGCAAGACGCGGGTTATCACGGTGCGCATCGCGTACATGCTGGCGCAGAAGATCGACCCCAACTCCATCCTCGCCGTCACGTTCACCAACAAGGCCGCCAATGAAATGCGCGAGCGCCTGGCAGGCATGGTAGACCCGGAGGTGGCCAAAAAGGTGACCATGTCCACGTTCCACGCCCTTTGCGTGCGGATTCTGCGCACGGACATCGAAAAGCTCGGCTACAAAAAGAATTTCACCATCTACGACGAGGGCGATCAGAACGGGCTCATCAAGAAGATCCTCACCAAAACCGCCGCCATCGGCGAGAAGCTGGAGCCAAACGCCGCCAAGTCGCTCATCAGCAAGGCCAAGAACAACGGCTGGAACGCGCCGCAGGATGAAAAAACCCTCTTGGGCTCGGTCTTTGCGCGCTACCAGGTGGAGTTGAAGCAGCTCAACGCCGTCGATTTCGACGACCTTCTCTTGCTCACCGTCAAGCTGCTGGCCGAGCACCCGGACGTGCGCGAGCGCTGGCGCAAACGTTTCCGCTACATCATGGTGGACGAGTTTCAGGACACCAACCGGCTCCAGTTGGAGATGGTGAGCTACCTGGCGAATCACGATGACGGCACCGTGCCCAACGTGGCGGTGGTGGGCGACGACGACCAATCCATCTACGGCTGGCGCGGCGCGGAGGTCTCGAATATTTTGGAGTTCGAGCAGCATTTCCCCAACCCCACCGTCGTCAAGCTAGAGCAGAACTACCGGAGCACCAACGCGATCCTCAACACGGCCAACGCGCTCATTAAAAACAACCCGCGCCGCCGTCCCAAGAAACTCTGGAGCGGCAAGGGCGATGGCGAAAAAATCCGCCTCGTGCAAGCGCCCGACGACCGGCAGGAAGCGGAGTTCATCGCCAACGAGATCGCGCGACGCAAGGCGGAGGAAGTGCTGGAGTTCGATCACTTCGCCATTCTCTTCCGCATGAACGCGCAGTCGCGCTTGCTGGAGGAAGCGTTGCGCGAACGGCAGATCCCTTACAAAATCGTGGGCGGCAAGAGCTTCTTTGACCGGCGCGAAGTGAAGGACGTGCTCGCCTACGCCGCCTGCATCCTCAACGCTGACGACGATGTGAGCCTGCTGCGCATCATCAACACCCCGCCGCGCGGCATCAGCGACACCACGGTGGAACGGGCGCTGGCGTTGAGCATCAAAAAGAAGTGCAGCCTTTTCAAGGCGCTCCAACTGCCGGAGTTGAAGCAGAGCGTCATCCCGCGCGCGGCCAACGCCATTGCGCATTTCGTAGGGCAGCTCGACCATTGGGAGACGAAGGTCAACGAGCCGCTGGTGGATCAAGTCGCCCTCTTCCGCTCCATCGTTGACGAGTCCGGCTACTACGAAGACCTGCGCCGCTCGTGCAAGACCGCGGATGAAGCGCTCAAGCGCGAGAGCGGAGTGCGCGACGTGATCGAAGGCTTCGAGCGCTTTTGCGAACACTCCAGCGAAGGCCTGCGCGGCTACCTCGACGCCATGGCGCTGCGGCAGGAAAAGGAAGACGACGACAAGGACAAGGAGCAGGGCACCGGCGTGATGCTCATCACGCTCCACGCCAGCAAGGGCCTGGAGTTTCCCCATTGCTACCTGGTGGGCCTGGAGGAGGGCATCCTGCCGCACGACCGCTCAAAGATCGAGGGCACCATGGACGAGGAGCGGCGGCTGCTCTATGTCGGCATCACGCGGGCGCAAAAAACGCTCACCATGACTTACTGCTTCAACCGGTTCCGCTACGGCGGGGTGGTTCCGTGCAACCCGAGCAGCTTCATCAAGGAACTCGACCCGGAATTGATCGAGCGCATTGATTTGAAGAAGATGCTCAACACCCCGGTGGAAGCGCCCGCGGCCAAATCGCGCTTCGCAGCCATGCGCGCGGCGTTGGAGAAATAGGCGCGGGGGAGAGCCGTTCTCAAAAAAAATTCCCGAATCCCCGGCATCTTGCGGGGTGGATCGGCCGCTCCGCGGGCGATGTTCCAAAGCAAATCGAGCGCAGCGAGCTGATTTTGTTTGCGACGCCCTCCCCCGCAATCGCGCGCGGAGCGCACGATCCACCTTCTGCGTTTCAGAAATCCTTCCCGCAAACTGCTCTAAGCGCAGAGGATGGTCAGCTTCTTGGGGCCGTGCGCGCCCAAAACGAGGATGCGCTCAATGTCACCGGTGCGGCTGGGACCGGTGATGAAGGAGATGAGGCTGGGGTAGGCGGCAGCGTATTTTGCCTTGAGCAGGGCGAAGGCGGCGGGGAGATCCGCGAGCAGTTGTTCGCGTCGGGCGATCACCACGTGGTGCGGAGGCAGGACGGAAAGCGCGCGGCCTCCGGCACTTTGGCTGGTGACGAGCACGCTGCCGGTTTGCGCGATGAGGGCGTCGCAGGCGCTGATGCCCGCGTCGCACGCTTCCATCTCACAGGCATCGTAGCCATTCTCTGTGCGCAAGACGGGCAGGCCGAGGGCGTCGCAGGGGGCGTTGGTGAACTCGTGGGAGTGGGTGGCCACCTTTTTCCAGCCTTCGACGGCGGCGATTTCACGCAGTTTGGCGGTCAGCTCTTCCGGCGTATGGTGGAATACGAAGTCGGCTTTCAGTTCCGCGGCGTTTTTTGCAAACAGGGCGAGGCGTTCCTCAAAGGTGCTCCCGACGCTCGGCAGCCATTCGGGAATGTGGGAGGCGGCTTCGCTCTCTGAAACGGCGTGCACGGGTTCGCCGGAATGCGCGCCGGGGATGGGCGCGGGGACGCTCAGCGCTTCGCGGATTCTGCCCAGGATGTTTTCGCGTTCGTTCATTTGCGGTTTTGCCACCATTCGCGGAAGGTTTGTGGGGCGACTTTGGGAAGCTCGCGCGAACGGGTCCACGCCAGCGCGGGGTCGAGGCGCGTGGCCTTGATCAGCGGATGGAAGAGTTGCCCGATGCGGCCCATTTTCATGCCGAGGGAGAAGAGCGCGGGGTGGTTGAAAAGGAAGGCGAGGCCTTGGAAGAGGGGCTTTTCCCACCAGACAGGCTTTTGCGCGATGGCGTTGCGGCGGGTCTGGAGCAGGTGGTGGTGGAGGTTGATCTTCACCGGGCACGTCTGGGTGCAGGCTCCGCAGAGGGAGGAGGCGAAGGCGAGGTGTTTCCACTGCTGGAGACCGCGCAGGTGCGGGGTGATGACGGAGCCGATGGGCCCCTGGTAGGTGGCTCCGTAGCTGTGGCCGCCGATGTTTTTGTAAATGGGGCAGGTGTTGAGACATGCGCCGCAACGGATGCAGTGGAGGGCGTCGCGCTGCTCGGGATCGGCGAGCAAGGCGGTGCGCTTGTTGTCGAGCAGGACGACGTGGAAGGCCTCGGGGCCGTCGGCTTCTCCGGGCTGCCGGGGGCCGCCATACATGGTGTTGTAGCCGGTGAGCACCTGGCCCGCGCCTGCGGTGCCGAGCATGGGAAGGAAGAGGGCGAGGTCTTCGAGCTTGGGCAGGATTTTTTCGATCCCCATCAAGGCGATGTGGACTTTGGGCAGCGCGCAGGTGAGCCGGGCGTTGCCTTCGTTCTCGGTGATGGAGATCATGCCGGTCTCCGCGATGCCGAAATTTGCGCCGCTGATGCCGATGTCCGCCGTGATGTATTTGTCGCGCAGCACGCGGCGGGCGATCATGGTCAGTTCTTCGGGGCTGTCGGTGGCGGCGGTGCCGAGTTCCTTCGTAAAGAGGTCGCTGATTTCCCCGCGCGTGAGGTGCATGGCGGGGAAGACGAAATGGTAGGGGGCTTCGTGCCGAAGCTGGACGATGTATTCGCCGAGGTCGCTCTCGACGACCTCGAAGCCTTCTTTTTCCAGGGCTTCGTTGAGGTGGATTTCCTCGCCGGTCATCACCTTGGACTTGATGATGGAGTGCGCCTTGCGCTCTTGGATGATCCCGATGATGATCTCACGCGCCTGGGCGGCGTTGCTGGCCCAGTGGACATGCGTGCCGCGCGCTTCGAGATGCTTCGCAAACTCGGCGAGATGGGTGTCGAGGTGGTTGATGGCGTCCCACTTGATTTCCGCCGCGCTTTGTCGCGCGGATTGCCAGTTCTGGAAGCGCGCCACCTTGTCATTCCGCACGACCTCGTATTTTTTGAGCGCGGTGCGGATCAGGTCGCGATGGCGCAGATCCTGGGTCAGCTTGATCGCACTTTTCTTAAACTGGGCGGCGTCGGGTGTCATGCTATCCTAGCGGTGGTTGAGCAGTTCGGCCAGGTGGATGGTGCGCAGGGGTTTGCCCTGGCGGTCAACCAATCCCTGGATGTGCATGAGGCAGCTTGAATCGTTGGAGACGATGTATTCCGCCCCGGTTTCCAGCGCGGAGCCGTATTTGTTTTCGCCCATGGCGGTGGAGATCATGGGAAATTTTGCGGAGAAGGTTCCGCCGAAGCCGCAGCAGCTTTCGGCCTCGCCCATCTCCACCAGCTCCAGCCCCCGGACGTGGGCCAGCAGGGTGCGGGGCTGTTGTTTGATGCCCAGCTCGCGCAGCCCGTGGCAGCCGTCGTGAAAGGTGACCTTGTGCGGGAATTGCGCGCCGAGATCGGTGACGCCCAGCTTGGTCACGAGGAAGTCGGAGAACTCCCAAACCTTGGCGGAAAGCGTGCGGGCGGCTTCCTCGTGTTCGGTTCCGGCGAAGAGTTCCGGATAGAAATTCTTGATCATGGCGCCGCAGGAGCCGGAAACGATCACCACGACCTCCGCATCCTTGAGACGCTCCAGCACCTTGATTGCGGTGGTGCGTGATTCTTCCCAGTAGCCGGAGTTAAACGCCGGTTGCCCGCAGCAGGTGAGTTCCCGGGGATATTCGACGGTGTGGCCCAGGCGCTCCAAAATTTCCACGGCTCCTGCCCCGGCTTTGGGGAAACAGGCGTCGATAAAGCAGGGAATGAAGAGGGTTATTTTCACGAAAGCGAGGGACTACATGGAAGGGAAGGCGTCCATCAATTCCTGAATGACGGCTTCGGACATCGGGGTGACTGCGCCCAGGCTGCGGCTGCGCAGGATGGCTGCCGCAGTGGCTTCCAGCACTTCCAGCCGGTCAAAGGCGTCGAGCACGGAGCGGCCCGCCACGAGAACGCCGTTGTTTTCCAGCAGGGCGACGGGGTTCTTGGAGCCGATGAACGCGGGGATGGCCCGCAGGTCGCCGTATTGCTGCTCGAAGGGAATGCTCTGGACGTCCTTGAGGAAGAGGTAGCTCTCGGGAATGGTGCGGGTATCCAGCCGGGTGTCGCTGGCGCAAAACGCGGTGGCATGCACCGGCAGGGCGTTGACGATGGATTGGATCTCGGGATGCGCGTTGTAGATTGCGCGGTGGAGCCCCACGGCACGGCTGGGGGTCTGTCCCGCCGCCCGTGTACCGTTGTCCACCACCACGAGATCGGCAAGGTCGAGATCCCGCCGATCAACATTGTACGGGGTGATGAGGAAGCGGTCGGCGTCGATCCGGGCCGAAAAACTTCCCTTGGTGCTGGTCATCAGGCGGTGGGCATGGGCGCGATGCACGAAGTCGCAAATCTCTTTGCGCAATTCCCGTTCGCGGACGGTGGGGGCTTGCGGAGCGTGCTCAGAGAGGATGTGGCGGGGCTGGTTGGAAAGGGCGAGCCGCGCGTCTCCCAGATAACGCACATCCCCCAGGATACAGGCGTTGACAATCGTTTCCGAGGCGAACTCCAGGCTCTCCAAACGCTGGTATGCCACAGCGAGGTTTTGTGCTCCCACAACGACTCCGTGGTTCTGGAGGATGACGCAGTATGGCTGCTCCGGGGCGGCGAATTCTGCGGCGATGTTCTCGCCCAGTTGCCGACTGCCCGGCAGAGCGTAGGGGGCAAAGCCGGGGTTGCCGCAAACGTTCCAGGCCTCCGGGAAAATCCGCGTGTTGGGAGCCTGCCCGCAGATGCTGAAGCTGACGAGCGCCGTGGGATGCGCGTGGATGATGGCGTCAATATCCGGGCGGGCCTTGTAGATACTGAGGTGGAACGGATACTCCGAGGAGGGCGGGTGATTGCCTTCCACCGAGCCGTCCGCTGAAATCCGCACGATGTCCTGTCGACGCAGGTTGCCTTTGTCCACACGGGCCGGGGTGATCCAGACGTCGCCGTTTTCGTCGCGAACGGAGATGTTCCCCCCCGAGGTGGTGGTCATACCATGACCATAGATGCGCGCCATGATCGCGACGATCTGATCGCGAGGATGCAAAAGGGAAAAAGTCATTATTGGGCTGGGTGCAGTTGGGAGAAACGCGCAAAGGCTTTGTCCCATTGGGCGCTATCCGTCGGCTGGTATGGAGTGATCTGGCTCGATTCCAGAACGATTTTTCGCAGGGTTGCCAGGGAATCAACATGTCCCAACGCGAGGGCTTGGACAAGGATGTTGCCGCAGGCGGTCGCCTCCACCGGGCCGGCAAATACGGTTCGCCCGGTTCCGTTTGCGGCATACTGATTGAGGAGCGGGCTCTTGCTGCCGCCGCCGACAATGTGCAGGCGGGTGATGGACTGGCCGGTGAGTTGCTCGATCTGAGTGAGCATTTGCCGATACGAAAGAGCGAGGCTTTCGAAAATGCAACGAGTGACCTGGCCGGGTGTTTCCGGGACGGGCTGGCCGGTCTCGCGGCAGTAGGCGGCGATGCGCGCGGGCATGTTGTCGGGCTTCATGAAGCACTCGGCATTGGGATTGATCAGCGAGCGGAACGGCTCAGCGGCTTCGGCCTGGCGATCCAGGTCATCAAAGCTCAGGGTCATTCCCTGGCGGATCCAATCCCGCCGGGACTCCTGCAAAAGCCAGAGGCCAACGATGTTTTTCAGAAACCGCGTAGTTCCTCCATACCCGGCTTCGTTGGTGAAGTTGTGGCGGCGCACTTCCTCATTGATGAGCGGCGCGGGCAGCTCCACGCCGATGAGCGACCACGTTCCCGAACTCAGGTAGGCCCAGCCTTCGCCCTGTGCAGGGATAGCGGCGACAGCGGCACCCGTGTCATGCGAACAGGTGGCGCAAACGGGAATGGCCGGGAGGCCTGTTTCCTCTTGAATGCCGGGAAGCAAAGTGCCAAGCCGTGTGCCAGAGGGGACGATCTGCGGGAAAATACGAGCGGGCAGCCCGAGCGCGACAATCAATTCCTGCGACCACTTGCGACTCTTCGGGTTGTAAAGCTGCGTAGTGCTGGCGAGACTTTCTTCTGCGCGCGCTACTCCGCTGAAGAGGTAGTTGAGGTAATCGGCGATGGTCAAAAACTGATCGGCAATGGCGAGCACATCGGCATTGCGCTCCACGTCATCCATCAACTGATAAAGCGTGTTGAATGGCAGAAACTGGATGCCCGTTTCCGCAAAGATTTTCTCATCCCCTAAGGATTTCCGAACGCTCGCGTAAGGGCCATCTGTGCGGGAGTCACGGTATTGGTAAGGCAGCGCAAGCATCGGCTGGCGCTGGTTGAAAAGGACATAATCGACCCCCCACGAATCCACGCTCAGGCTCTCCGCCGCGACCTTTTTCCCGGCCACTTTCCGCAGGCCGGTTTTGAGTTCTTCAAAAATGCGAAGGATATTCCAGCGCAATGAACCGTTGATCTTGGAGGCTCCGGTGGGAAACCGGTGAACCTCTTCGAGCGTGACTTTCCCCGCTTTGAGAGTGCCGAGAATCACCCGGCCACTGTCCGCTCCCAAATCACACGCAATGTAATGATGTTCGCTCATGGGCCGTCTTGTCGTTTTCTTCTCTATTTGATCTTCGCGCGGGTATCCTTGAGCGCCTTTGCGGAGGCTTGCAGGCCTTGGAGTTCCTTGGGCCAAAGCTCCACTTCGACGTGTTGGATCACACCCGAGCGGCCCACCACGGTGGGCACGCTGATGGAAATGTCGCGAATGCCATAAGCGCCCTTTACGCAACTGGAAACCGGCAAAATGCGGCGTCCGTCGAGCGCGATGGTGTCGATGACTTCGCGGATGGCCACGCCAACGGCGTACCCGGCACCGCCCTTGCGGGAGATGACTTCCGCGCCGCTCTTTTGCGTGCGCTCGAAGATTTGCGTGGCAAACTGCGGGGTGACGCCGGGGAATTTTAACAACGGGAAGCCGTCCACGGTCGAGGAAGACCAGATGGGAACCATCGTGTCGCCGTGTTCGCCGAGGATCATTGCGCGCACCTGGGAAGGAGCGAGCTTGAGCGTGCTGGCGATCAGCGAACAAAAGCGGGAGGTGTCGAGCAAGGTGCCAAGGCCGAGAACCTGGTTGACCGGCAGCCCGAGTTGTTCCACCGCAAGCTGCGTGAGGATGTCCACGGGATTGGAAACAACAAGGATGATCGCCTCACGCTTGAGTCCCGCCGCTTTGATGCTCTCAAGAATGCCGTTGAAGAGGGTGACGTTGCGGTTGATGAGATCCAGACGGGACTCATCCGGTTTGCGGCGCAAGCCAGCGGTGATGCAGATCACGTCCGCGTTGGCGCAGTCGGCATAGGCGCCCGCGTAGATGTTCTGGTCGGCGCAGAACGCCGCCCCGTGGAGCAGGTCAAGCGCTTCGCCTTCCGCCGCCGCCTGATTGGCGTCCAGCATGACGATTTCTTTGACCACGCCCGAGCATTGAAGGGCAAACGCCGCGCAGGAACCGACGCGCCCGCCGCCACCGATGATAGCTACTTTCATAGGGAAATTATTTGGAAAGGTTTTTGACGATTTCGTCGGTCAATTTCTGTACCAGCGCTTCCATTTCCGCCGGGGCCGCCTCGACATTCGATTGCGGGCTCCAAGGCGTGACGGGCGAGGAGCAGCCGTGCTGTCCGCAAACTTCGGCCCACGGGTCGATCTCGGCGAGTTGCGCGGGTTTCAGGTCATAGCGCTCGTCGGGAAGCCCGCCGATGCCTTGCTTGAGTTTGAGCAATTCCGCCATGCCTTCTGCCGGGATCGCGGAACCACCGGGCAGCGACTGCGCGTGGATGATCGTCCGGCAGTAAGCGTCGGTGATCTCCATCTTGAAGTAAGCGTCCTCGACGGATTTGCCCCAGGTGATCACGCCGTGGTTGCCCATGATGATGGACTGGTGTTGCGGGGCGCGCTTGAAGATTTCGTCGGCCATTTCGGGGCTGCCGGGAGTCATGTAGGGAGCGTAGGCGACGGTGCCGACGAACACTTCCAGCTCAGGAATCAAGCGGGGCGGCGGCTGCAGGCCCTTGACGGCGAACGCGCCCGCGTAGCACGGGTGGGCGTGGCAGACGGAGAACGCTGCGGGCGTGCTCTTGTAGATGGCCGCGTGGCTCATGAATTCACTGGTTCGCTTCCAGGTTCCGGCGAGTTGCTTGCCGTTGCCGTCCACCATGCAAAGCATGTCCGGGGTCATGAACCCTTTGCTGACGCCGGTGGGCGTGCAGAGGTAGCGATCCTCGCCGAGACGGCAGGAGATGTTGCCACCGTTGCCGTCGCAGTATTCGCGCATCCAGATGCGGCGTCCAATGTCGCAGACTTCCTGCTTGAGCTTTGCCGCTTCGGGCGAATTCCAGAGTTTCTCGTCATCCCCTGTTCCAGAGGAAACAGCAGCGGTTGCGCCCGTTGCGGGAGTCGCGGCGCCCTCGTCAAAAACGAGCTTCACGCCCGCTTCGGCAAAGATGTCCTTCGCGCCTGGCGTCAGGCGGATGTCACGGTTGTACCGGAATTCTTTTGCGCCGGTTTTGACGAACGCTTCAGCTTCTTTTTGGGCGAATAGTTTCATGGTTGTGGATTATAAAAATGGGAGTCGATGAGCGCTGCGCAGTAGGCATCGACCGGGGTTGGTTGTTGAAAGGGGCAGGCGGCTTCAGCTCCTTCGCTGATGGCGATGTGGTCGCCCACGCCCGCACCGAGTTGATCAAATACGACGATGGAGGGATCGAAAACCTCTTTTCCCTCGAAGGTTTCCCGCTTCCACGGAAGCGTGAGCAGCAGCCGTTCGCCGAAGAATTTTGGGTTCTTCACGGAGAGAGTCACGCGACCTATGACGGTTCCCATTCTCATGTTGCCGGGGTGCTTTTCGGGTCGATGATGCCGCAGACGGCCCAGCGCGCGGGGCTGGAGGGGTCGTGCAGCATCAGGCGGGCTTCGCTGCCGTCGCTGGTGATCAGGACGCGCTGGCCGATGGCCGCGCCGAGGGTGTCAATGACAAGCTGCGGGGTGACATCCGGGCTCTCGGGAACCGCGATCAAGAGACGCTGCCCCTCGAAGCTTTTGTGCTTCACGGTGGACGTTGCGTAGCCTTGGATGATCGCGGTGCGCATCGGGTTTAGAACATGTTCAGGCTCTCCACCATGACGCACCGGCGGGAGCGGGTGAAGGTCATGGGAGTGGTGACGCCTTCGCCGGTGGGCGTGGCGATGCTGAAGCTCAAGAAACCTTCGCCGCCGAGCCCCAGGCCGGTCATCGACGGGCCGTTCTTGATGAAGAGCGTGGTGTCGATCTCCTGCGCCATTTTGGTCAGGTTGCGAATGTTCTGCGAGTGCATGATGCCGGTGTGCTTGTAGCCGTGCTCGGTGCGGATGGCAGCCGCGATGGCGGCATCGGCATTGGGCACGCGGACAATCGGGAGGAAAGGCATCATCTGCTCTTCCTGGACGAAGAGGTGTTCTTCGGTAGTCTCGCCAAAGAGAAGCATGGTGGAGGCGGGCACTTCAAGGCCGATGGCCTTCGCGAGCACCGCCGCGTCTTTGCCGATGAAATCTTTGTGTGCGTGAGCGTGAGCGCAGCCGCCCCCCTGGCCGGGCGTCACAGTAAAGGCCACCTTGGTCAGCGCCTCAATCTGCGCGGGCGTCAACTGCACCGCGCCCGCTTTGCGCATCTCTTCGATGAATTTGTCTGCCACGGAGGCGACGACGAACACCTGTTTCTCGCCGATGCAGAGCAGGTTGTTGTCAAACGATGCGCCTTGGATGATCGAGCTTGCGGCGTTCACGAGGTCGGCGGTTTCATCCACGACGACGGGCGGGTTGCCGGGCCCGGCACAAACAGCGCGCTTGCCGCTGGCCATCGCCGCTTTGACGACGGCGGGGCCGCCGGTGACGCAGAGCAGCGCCACTTTGGGGTGCTTGACCATCTGGTCGAAGGTCTCCAGCGTCGGCTTGATGACGGTGGTCAGCATATCCGAGATGCCGGTCTCCTTGCAGATCGCCTCGTTGTAGGCGCGAATGGCAATGGCGGCGCACTTGGCGGCGCTCGGGTGCGTGTTGTAAACGACAGCGTTGCCTGCGGCGATCATGTTGATCGCGTTGCCCGTGAGGGTCGGCACGCTGTGGGTGGATGGGGTGATGGCTCCGATGACGCCCCAAGGAGCGGCGTCAATGACGGTCAACCCGTGGTCGCCGCTGTACGCTTTGCGTTCGAGAAATTCGACGCCGGGAACCAGGTCGCCGCAAATCTTGAGCTTGCCGATCTTGTGGTCTTCGCGGCCGATCTTCGTCTCGGCGAACTCGATTTTGCCCCACTCCTCAGCCTTTTCCACGCAAAGGCGGCGGATCACGGCGAGCGCTTTCTTGCGCGCGCTGAAGCCCTGTTCATTGAGCTGTAAAAACGAGCGGTGCGCTGCTTCAACAGCGTCTTCCATCTTCTCGTAGACACCATATTGGGTCTGCGAAAAACCGCCCGTCTTGGCAACCCCGTTCTGGGATTGCAAACGCAGGAGCACTTCGCTCACCACTTTGGAAACCAAAGTTTCGTCAATCGTAGCCATGGATCAGGTTCTAAAAGAGGGTGCGCTAGTGCGCACGGTAGAGGAGGTTTTTTCCGAGATCGACGGTGTCGACCAGGCCGATCACCACCGCATCCACGGGGGAGTTTTTGTCGTCGGCAGCCAGTCGGGCCGAACTGCCCTGGACGACCAGGACGACTTCCCCTTCGCCCGCGCCGAGCGTATCCACGGCGACGAGCGTGCTCGTGCCGGGACGGAATTCGCGCGCCGTTGGAGAATCGACCACGAGGGGCCGGACGACGAGGAATTTGCTCCCCGTCATCTTCTCATTCTTCTTGGATGCGACGATGCTGCCTTCTACGCGGGCGAGGATCATTTATTTGGACTTGGGAAGGACGACCGCGACATCGCTGTGCGGGCGGGCGATGACGGCGACGCTGACGACTTCGCCGAGGGATTGGGCCGCGATTTTACCGGCTTCGGTGGCGGCTTTGACGGCGGCGACATCGCCGGTGACGGCGACGGTCACCAGGGCGTTGCCGACCTGAACCATGGGGCCGACGAGTTCAACATTGGCGGACTTGAGCATCGCATCCGTCGCTTCGACGAGTGCGGTGAGGCCGCGGGTTTCGATCATTCCGATTGCTTGTTGTGCCATAAGGGTGGGTGTTGCGTTAAGCTGAGGTTTGGGAGAGTTTTTGCCAGGCGTTGCGGGCAATGATGATTTCTTCATTGGTGGGGATCACGCGCACTTCAATTTTGGAGCGCGGGGTGGAAATAATGGCTTCGGTTGCCTTGCTGTTGCGGTTGGCTTCGAGGTCAAGCTCAAGCCCGCAGAAATCCAGGCTGGCGCAAACTTTTTCGCGCAAAAGGGGCTCGTTTTCGCCAATGCCGGCGGTGAAGATCAGAACGTCCGCGCCGTTCATTTCGACCAGGAACTGGCCGATGTATTTGCGGA
>JBAXQF010000069.1:0-13292 GCA_037131875.1 Verrucomicrobiota bacterium | reverse complement strand
TCGCCGCCCCAAGACGCGGCTATAGTTTTTGGTAAATTGCTCTAGAGCAGTTTCGATTTAATTTGTCGCATGCTCTTCGGCGGCGTGGGCCGTTGCGGTGCATTTCGAGCTCGGGCAGTATGGAAAAGCGGCGAAAGGACTCGCGCAAAGGTACGCAAAGAGAAAAACTTAAGGATTTTATGCTCCTCACCTTCAAGGTGACTGCGTTTTTTTGCGTTCTGTCCTTCCAAGATTCTGTCTTTGCGTCCTTTGCGTCCCTTTGCGCGAAATTTCATTCCCGGTTATAGATTGCCTGCGATGGTCAGCATCGTGATGCGAAATGGCATCGTAGCAAATACGCGCCATGCCGGTATGATGCGCCGAGCGGGAGAGGGCAGGGGCAAATGATCCAACAGTTCTCTAATTGCCGAAGGCGTTCACCGCTTCCATGTCCGTTCGTACGGCTCCATCGGCACGAATAATGAGGGCGCCTCCGTGGTGGATGTCGCCGTTCTCGACCAGCCACGGCATGGCGGCCCACTTCCGGGGCGTCAAGGGATTGTCGTCGAAATGGGTCGGCGTGTAGTGCATTTTGGGCGCCTCAGAGGTGTCGGCGTTGGGGTTGTTGAGGCCCAACAGCCGCGTCAGAGTGGGGCATTGCCAGTCTTTCACCCCAATCCCATAATCCTTGAGGGCGTCAAACCAAAATTGTTCTTCGTCCTGCGGGGAGAGATCCGCCTCGGCCCCATTGGCATCCTTGGGGAGTTGAGGCCACTGCTCGTTGTCGTTGAGGTAGGAACCCAAGGCGACATGCAGGGAACGGAGATGGCCCATGCAGACCACTTTTTCCGCCCGCTCACGGATGGTTCCGATCTCGGGCAGCATCAAGGTGGACAAGATGCCGATGATGGCTATAACCGCCATCAATTCGATCAGGGTAAACCCATCTCGCTTGCGGATCTCTTTCCCGGAATGGAAAGCGCGAAGGTGCTTCACGAGCGGCAGCAAAAAGGACAAGTTATGGGGTGATCTGTTTGATGACTGGTTGGCCATCAGGAATCGTGACAGCAGAGAGGTTTGTCGTGTTCGCAGTCTTGGATCCGGCAACCTTGATGTTTACGTCATGGCTGGAAACATTGCCGTCTGGAGTAGCCGCACTCGCAACTGAAGAGTCAGTGCTACTTACTTGCGCCGTAAATTGATCGAGATCAAACTTGCTGATCGTCAAGAGCCCGCTTCCGCTGAAGGTGTTCGCCGCCCAGTTTTTCGAAAGCTTGGCATTGAAGTATCCACTGAAGGAAGCATTATCGGTGACCACCCACTTGCCTGGAGCGGAAATTGTGGAGGAAGTAATGACAGGTACACCAAAGGAATTAGTACTTGTGAGAGTAATAACATATTTGAAATGCGGATTCGTAACGGCAAGCTGCTTAGCGCGCGTGGTGCCGCCGTCCATCACGCCGGAGAGCGTTCGCCCAGCCAGATCCACGATGGCGTCCACATTCGCAACTCCAGAGGCGCCTTCCATAAAAAGGGTGGCAATGCCTGCGGCGGAGCCTGGAGTATACTGGGAGGTTACAATCGTGTTGGATCCTGATCCATGAATATAATAGCTATAATAGCCTGGTGCAGCCGTCGATCCAGAGGGGGATGTGCCCACCCGAAAAATTCCGGCAATATTTACTCCCTTGATGCTACCCTGATAGGTTCCGGTGGGATTGGAGGGATTGACCTTTGTTGTATTCCCCGGAACACCGGCATCCCACGGCCCACTGGCGAAGGCGGGGGCGGCTAACAGAACGGCAGACAGGAGGGCAAAAATGAAACGCTTCATGGGAGGATGGAGGTGGGGATGGATGTCTTTTTTAGGTCAGGAACCTCACTGGCTTACGCCATGCCCCCCTTCGCTGTCAAAACTATTTTGCACGCCTGCATCCTTCGCGGGCGATCAATTTGCCGCCTCGGGTTTTGACTTTCCCCTCCCGGCCTGTTTGACTCCCCTTTTTGACAAATATGGACGAGACGCATGCCCTCTTTGAAACCCGCCGACAAAAAATGCTCGCTCTGCGCGAGAAAGGCGTGGACCCCTACGGCCAACGCTTTGACGTGACCGGCTTGATCGCCGAGGTGCGCGAGCGCTTTGCCGAGGGCAACCAGGAACGCATCGCGGGCCGCATCACCGCCCACCGCGACATGGGCAAGAGCCATTTCCTTGACCTGCGCGACTCCACCGGGCGGCTGCAAATTTTTATCCACGCCAAGGAAGTCGGGCCGGAGGCCTACGCCATCTTCCAGTTGCTCGACATGGGGGACTTTGTGGGCGTGGAGGGCGAGACCTTTGTCACCAAGACCGGCGAATTGTCGCTCCGGGTCAAGGCGCTCACCGTCCTCTCCAAGGCGCTCCGTCCTCTGCCGGACAAATGGCACGGCCTGACCGATGTGGAGACGCGCTACCGCCAGCGCTACCTGGATTTGCTGGCCAACCCGGAATCCAAAACGGTTTTCAAGCAGCGCATCGCCATCGTGCGGGAGATCCGGCGTTTTCTGGAGGATCGCGGTTTTCTCGAAGTGGAGACGCCGATGATGCAGCCCATCGCGGGCGGCGCGGCGGCGGCCCCTTTCAAGACGCACCACAACGCGCTTGGGATGGATCTCTTCCTGCGCATCGCCCCGGAGTTGTATTTGAAGCGCCTGCTGGTGGGGGGCTTTGAGAAGGTGTTTGAGCTCAACCGCAACTTCCGCAACGAGGGGGTCTCGCGCCGCCACAACCCGGAGTTCACCATGCTGGAGGTCTACCAAGCCTATGCCAACTTTGAGATGATGGCGGACATGGTGGAGGAGATGGTGACGACGGCGGCGGAAAAGGTGGTCGGCACGCTCAAGATCGACCACAAGGACGCCGAGGGGAACGTGATCCGCACCATCGACCTGACCCGTCCGTGGCGGCGCGCGCCGTACCGGGAGCTGATCGAAGAGGCCGTTCCCGGCTGGTTCTCCCTCACCCCGGAGCAGCGGCGCGAGAAATGCTGCGCCATGCATGTGGAGCTTTCCCCGGAGATGGCGGACTTTGAAGTGACCCAGCATGTGTTTGAAAAGCTGGTGGAAGAGAAGACCTTCAACCCGTGCTTTGTCACGCATTGCCCCAAGGAACTCGTGCCGTTGGCCAAGCAAAACCTGGCGAACCCGGACGTGGTGGACGTGTATGAACTGGTCATCAACGGCCAGGAAATCTCCCCCGGCTACTCGGAACTCAACGACCCCATCGTCCAACGCCAACGCTTGGAAGAGCAGGCGGGCGAGGAGAAGCAGAACATCGACGAGGATTTCCTCACGGCCCTGGAGCACGGCATGCCCCCGGCAGGCGGCGTCGGCATCGGCATCGACCGGTTGGTGATGATGCTCACCGGCGCGGAGTCCATCCGCGACGTGGTGTTCTTCCCGCACATGAAGCCGAGGGCGTAGGCGGGGACGGAGCCGCCTTTGCCTATTATAGCGTTTCTCAAAAAGAAACGCCGAAATGCAAAAGGTGGATCGTGCGCTCCGCGCGCGATTCCGGGGGTGGGCGTTGCAAACAAAATCCGCTCGCTGCGCTCGATGTGCTTTGGAAAATCGCCCGCGGAGCGGCCGATCCACCAGCAGATCCACCACACAGCGATGGCTGGGGATTCTGAATTTTTTCCGAGATACCTATGCCCCGCAGACGGGGCTCCACGCGGCATGAAAATTTTCGAGTCAGAAATGCTCTAAAACAGATCACTCACCGACTCCGCCCGTTCCATCCGCGCGCTGAGGGCGTCGAGCGCTTCGTCGTCGAACGCCTCCACGAGCGGCACGGAACGCGGGCCGTTGGGTGTTTTGAATACGACTTCATCCCACTGGATGGAGGCGATTGCGTCGCTGAACTTCGCCACCGCGCGCCCACGGAAAAAAGCGCGCGTGGTCGGCGGCGGCTGGAAAATGGCGTTGCGGATGTCCTCCTCATCCAGAAAACGCCGCACCGCGCAGGTGCGCTGCATCTCGTGGTAAAGTCCGGCCACGGGGTCGATGTTGTGGTATTCCATGTCAATGGATTGCAGCCACGGGTCGGCCCAGTCGAGTTGCTCCTCGTCGCGGAAGGTTGTGAGCAGGAATTTCTTGGCCGCCCAATCCACCCGGTCGGCGCAGTCCATCGGATCGGTTTGCAGGTCGTTGAGGACGCTCTCCCACTCGCTCAAAACCCAGCGCGTTTCCTGGCTGCCCTGGTCGCAGTGACGGAGGGCGGCGGCGAGGTAGAGGCGCTGGATGTCGATGGCGGAAATCTTCCGCCCGTTCGCGAGTTCGACGATCCATTCGCAGCTCGCGTCGCGGCTGATCGACTGGGTCGCCTCCACCGCGTGAGCCAGTTCCAGCGCGGGCGCGCGGCCTTTTTCAATCAGCTCCAGCACGAGCGAGGTGGTTCCGATTTTGAGCGCCGTCGCCACCTCGTTCATGTTGGCGTCGCCAATGATGACATGGAAGCGGCGGTATTTCGCGATGTCCGCATGCGGCTCGTCCCGCGTGTTGACGATGGGCCGCCGGTTCATTGTGTCGATGGAGACCAGCACGCTGAAGAAATCCGACCGCTGGGAGATCTGGAAGACGCCCGGCTGCGGCGGGGTGTTTTCGCCCTCGACGCCCATCTTTCCCGCGCCCGCAAAGATCTGGCGGGTCACCAGGAAGGGAATGCTGCCGGTGACAATTTGCTCCCAGGGCGTCTGGCGCGCCATGAGGTAGTTGTCATGGCAGCCGTAGGAATGGCCCACAAAGTCAGTGTTGTTCTTGTATAAGCGCACCGTGCGCTCCGGGTGCGCCCCGGCAATCCGCTCGTTGCGCCGCCGCGCGCTTTCCCACAGGACGCGCTCGCCCGCCTTGTCTTGCGCGACCAACTGGCGCAGCGTCGTGCATTCCGGCGTGCTGTATTCCGGGTGGGCGTGGTCATTGTAAAACCGCGCGCCGTTGCTCAAAACCAGGTCGCCCTTGATCTCCTCGAAGCTGAGCGGACGCGCTTTGTCGATTTCGTAATACGCCGCCTCATCCGTGTCCTGGAGCAGTTCACGGGCGCGAAAGCCGCGCGCATCCCGGTGCGGGTCTTCCAGGTCGTAGTCCCACTTCATCGACGCCCCGTGTTCCGTGTAGCTGCGGACGATCTCGATGGACTCCGCCACCACGTCCACATTCTCCTGCCCGTCCACGGCAATCCCGTATTCCGTCTCGATGCCAAACACCCTGTTCATAGAAGATAAGAATCCGCAGATTTGGCAGATTGACGCAGATTTTTAAAAGAGAAGAAGAGAATCTGGAACTCAGGAACTCAGGAAAAGAGAGGGTGTGAATCCAAAATGGCATGGAGGCTAAAAATAGCAGCCGCTCCCTTGCTTCATCCTCTTCATGAGTTCCTGAGTTCCAGATTTGTTTTCAAATTCGTGAACTGGCCCTAAACCACATGCGTGTGCGGGGCGGCTTTTGCCAGACCGGGGCGCACGGGGGTGATGCGCACGACGTTCTCCGCATCGTAATCAATCAGCTTGAGCCAATCCTCGGTGATGTCCGTCGGTGGAAAAATATCGTTCTCGGTGTATTCCGCATCCAGCGAACAGCGTAAATCCGACTCGCTGATCCCCTCCGCGCCGCCGGTGGCGATGGCCCGCTTGATGGCCACGGCCTTTGCCCGCTCCACAATGGAGGCAATGATCGCCCCGCTCACCAGGTCGCCCCGGTAGAGCAGCTCCTTGCGCCCGCTGCGCAGCGTCACCTCGAGGAAGCGGTTCTCGTCGCGCCGCCCGAACTGCCAGTCCAGCAGGCTTTCCACCAAGCGTTCCACGGTTCCCGCCGCGCCGCCGGACTGCGCCACCAGCTTCGGGTCGTAAGGCAGATCGGGCGTGAGATAGATTTTGTAGATTTCGCGCGCCCCCTCGCGGTCAGGCCGGTTCACCTTGATCTTGCGGTCGATGCGGCCCGGGCGCAGGATCGCCGGGTCGATCAAATCCGCCCGGTTGCTGGCGAGGATGATCACCACGTCGTTGAGCGATTCGATGCCGTCCATCTCCGCGCAAAACATCGGCACGAGCGTGGAGAGAATGTTCGAGTAACGCGAAGCGCGCCGGGTTCCAAGCACGCTCTCGGCTTCGTCGATGAACAGAAACGGCAGAAAACCGTCGCGGCGTTTTTCGCGCGCCGTGGCGAAGATTTCGCGCACGATCCGTTCGCTCTCGCCCACCCACATGTTCAAAATTTCCGGCCCCTTGATGTGCATGAAGCACTCGCGCACCGGCGCGCCACTTTGTGCGGAGAGCATGGCGGTGAGGTTGTAAGCCGTCGCCTTCCCGATGAGCGTCTTGCCGCAGCCCGGAGGGCCGTAGAGCAAGAAGCCCTTCGGTGTTTGATGGCGAAAACGGGCGAAAAGCTCCCGGTGCAACAGCGGGAGTTCCACGGCGTCCTTGATCGCCGCGAGCGCTTCCTCCTGCCCGCCCACCTTCTCCCACGGCAGTTCGGGCACCGCGTCGAGGTAGTAATCGTCGGCCTTCGAGCGCGAGAGCACCTCCACCGCCACGCGGAAATTGGAGTCCACCCGCACTTCATCGCCGGATTTGACGGTGGTTGCGCAGAGATCGGCCCCGCGCTGGAGCACCACGGATTGCACCCCGTGCTCCGTCCCCACGCGCAGCCGCTCCTCGCCGAGCACCTCCGTCACCTTGGCCACCGGGCCGGTCGTGTCGTAGCCGAGATCGCCCACAATGGCGAACGCCTCGTTCACCAGCACCCGCGTCCCCCGTTTGAGATTGCCCAGGGCGAGGCGGGGATCGGCGTTGCAATAGTAATCCGCACCGCCCACAACAATCTGCGCCGTCTCGGCATTGGGCGCATGGAGAAACGTGCCGATGCGGTTCGCCGGAGCGCTCAGTTTTTGCACGATCTGCTCCAGCTTTTCGATGGTCTGGCGGGCTTCCTCCATCGTCCCCTGGCTCTCGGACAGGGACGCGCGCAGCTCCACCAACTCCCGCTGCAACGGGTGGCCGGGCGGCACCGAGGCGATCACCCGGTCGATGCGTTCCAGCGGGGAAAGCGCGGGTTCCGGCGCGTATTTTTGGAAAGGCGCATTCTGCATTTGTCTATGACTACGGCATCCCTGCTCCCCGTGGTCTCATTTTGAGGGGCAGGCGTTTCCTACTTCGCAAAATTCCTCCGATCCCCTATTCTCCGTCCATGCCTTACCTCTCCATCACCACAAATGCCCCTCTTTCACAGGACGCCGAAGCCGCATTGGCCGCGGCAGTATCCAAGTCCCTCGCTGCGGAGATGGGGAAACCCGAGGCCTATGTCATGGTCTCCGTGCATCCCGTCCAGACGCTGTATTTCGGAGGATCGGACGCGCCCGCCGCATTCCTGGATATCAAAAGCATCGGCCTTCCAGACCAGCTCAATACCTTGGCCGCTGCGTTGACGGAGCTTGTCGCTCAGCATTGCCGTATCGGCGGCAACCGCGTTTTCATGAACTTCACCGACATCTCCCCCGCGCATTGGGCGCACAACGGCGGCACGTTTGCGTAATTTGCCCTTCCCCCGTTTCACCTCCCGACCCCTGTTTCTTATGCTTCCAGTCCGCCTCAAGGTCTTCGCCCTCGCCTTTGTCGCGCTCACCCTTGCTGCGGTTAGCCATGCGGCAAAGGTTGAGACGCTGAACATCCACAGCGATGCGATGCAGAAAAACATCCCGGCTCTGGTCGCCGTGCCGGATTCCTATGCTGCTGACACAGCAAACTACCCGGTGGTCTATCTGCTGCACGGTTTTGGCGGCAGATATGACACTTGGAATCAGATCATCCCGCTGGGGGAACTCGCCGACTGTTTTCATGTGATCCTCGTCTCCCCCGACGGTGCGGACAGCTGGTATTTCGACATCCCCGCTGACCCCGACTACCAGTATGAAACCTACGTCTCCAAGGAGGTTGTTTCCTACATGGATCAGCACTACCGGACGATCCCAACTCCCAAGGGACGCGCCATCACCGGATTCAGCATGGGGGGGCATGGCGCCATGTTCCTCGCGCTACGGCATACGGAGATATTCGGCGCGGCGGGCAGCTTGAGCGGCGGTCTGGACATCCGCCCTTTTCCCAAAAATTGGAACATCAGCAAACGCATTGGCACCCTTGAGGAACACCCGGAGCAATGGGAGGCACGGACGGTCATCAATAACATCGGCCAGTTAAAAAACGGCGCATTGGCGCTCACCATCGACTGCGGCGTGGACGACTTCTTCATCCAGGTCAACCGCAGTTTCCATTACGCTTTGTTGAAGCTGAAAATCGACCACGACTATACCGAGCGGCCCGGCGGCCACACCGGGCCTTATTGGGCAAACGCGCTTCCCTACCAACTCATCTTCTTCCAGCGCTTCTTTGCAGCGTCGGCAGCTTCCCAAAAATAACGTGAAACAAACCCTGCAAATCTGGCTCTTCGCGGCGCTTCTGTTCGTCGCCGCTCTCGCCCTGTTCACCCGCGTGAACGGGTTCCCCTTCTATTATCACCCGGATGAAGGCGGGAAAGTCGAGCAGGTGCAGACGGCGCATTGGAATTTCAACCACCCGATGCTGATGCTTTCCACGGCGCGGTTGGCGGTGCTGGCTGCGGGGGTGGATCTCACCAACCCCCAGCGTGTTGTCGAGGTGGGGCGCACGGTTTCCGCCGGGTTTGCCGCCGGGTCGGTCGCCCTGCTCGCCGCGCTGGTGTGGATTGTGGGCGGGCGCTTTGCGGGGGTCGCCGCCGGGCTGCTCCTGCTCACTCACCACCAGCTTTTTGAGCTTGCACACTATTTTAAGGAAGACACCGCGCTCCTCTTTGGGCTCAGCGCCTGGTTGCTTGCCGTGGCGCTCTACAGCAAGCGGCCCCATTGGACGACCGCAGCGCTCGTTGGCGCGGGAGCGGCCCTGGCGGTCTCGGGAAAATACATCGGCGTCTTTGCTCCGGTGCTCTCGCTGTTTTTGATTCCCCATTACACCCAGCCCGGCCGGCGTGGCGCGGCGCTCGGCGTGTTTCTCGGCGCGTTCGTGGCGGCCTTCGCGCTGGTGAATCTCCCGCTGCTGCTGAAGCTGGCGACCTTTGGGACGAGTTTTCAACGCGAGATGGACTATGTGGTGCATGGGCAGCGGGGCACGACCCGCTCGGTGCCGCACACGGTCTATCTGACGGCTTTCCGGGATAATGTCCACGTCGGGCTTTGTTTGCTGCTCCTCTGTTTCTGGAGAAATTTTTACGCGCAACGCTCCCACCGTACCGCACTGGGCTGGGTGCTCTTTCTCTTTCCCATTCTCTTCCTGGCGCTTCTCTCCTTTTCACCCAAAACGCACGACCGCTACTTCCTGCCCGCCACGGCCCTGTTTGTGTGCGGCGCGGCGCTCGGGGCGGGGCAACTCTCTGCGCGCCCGGGCTGGCGCAAGGCCGCTCTCGTGCTCGCATTGGTCGCGGGGACGTTGCAGGTGGCCGGGCTTTCCAAGCGAGACTTGCGCAGTTACTACCGCGCTTTTCAAGTCGATGACCGCACCGAACTGACCGCGTGGATCAACGCGCATCATCCCGCCGCGGTCATCGCCCAGGATTCGCGGACGCTTTTGCCCACGGCGGAGGAGAAACGCTTTCTCCCCTACCAGCCCGGGCTCTCGGCCCGGGTGCTGGGCAAGTCGGTGGACAAGCTGGGCGACCTGGCGGCGCTCCGCGCCGAGGGCGTCACGCTGGTCGCGCTCTGCCAAGGAGACTTTGGCACGTACAACCTGAAAAGCCTGCGCCCGCAATCCGGCAAGGAAGAGGCCTGGCGCAAAATCGGCGAACTCTACCGGGTGCTGCGTGCCGACCGCAAACCGCTTTGGGAACGCCCGCGCAGCCTGGTCACTTACCTTCACCCCGGGCTGATGGTTTACGATCTGCCGCCCGAAGCCCCCTAGCCGCCGACACGCAGAAGGTTTGACATTTTCCCTGGCTGGCAGGATAGATTGCCCCATGAAAACGCGTTTTCTTTGGCTGACGGTGGTTCTGTTGCTGTCTGTAACCGGGGGCTTTGCGAGCCCGCAGGCAACCCAAACGAGCGATGCCGCCCCCGCTCTCGTTCCCGCTGCGAGCCCCACCCCATTGGCCCGCCCCACTCCGCCGCCGGTCGTTCCCTACGAAGCGCTGCTCCCCTTCCTGCCCGCAACACCCGAAGGGTGGACTGCCGAGAAGCCTGCGGGATCGACCACGGATATCGACATCTTCAAGCTCAGCACGGTCACGCAGACCTACCAAAAGGGGGATCAGGAGAACGTGCCGGTCGTCACGGTGACGATCATCGACGCGGGCGGGCACAAAGGCTATTTTGAAGCCTCCACGGCGCTCTGGAAAGGGAACGCCGAAACTCCAGACGGCTATGATAAAACCGTGGAGATCGACGGCATGCCCGGCTATGAGCATTTCAAGAAGGAGGCCAACGGCGGTTCGCTTTCCGTGGTGGCCGGGGGGCGGTATTTCATCCAGATTGAAGTGACCAACCTCGACCAAAGCGAGCTCCGGGTGTGGCTCAAAAAGATCGACTTCAAAAAGCTCGCGCAACTCAAGTAGCCGCCCCCTATTGCGGTGGCGGGGTGGGCTCGTCCTCTTCCTCAGATTCTTCAATCTCATGCCGCATCCTGTGGGAAAGGAACGGGCGCAGGAAGCCGTAGAGCAGGTAGGAGATAAAGATCACCGCCGGCATCCACATGTATTTCTGCACCGTGAAAATCAGGAGCAGGAAGATGCAAATAAAGCGCGGGATGGATCCTTTTGTGCGCCAGTTCAGCGCCTTGAAGCTCGGGTATTTGAACTTCGAGAACATCATGAAGGAAAGGAAAATCATGAGCGCCAGCAGCAGATACTTCATCACGGACGGCAGATACTTCAAGCTGCCCAGTTCCCGTTCGGGTTGCTCAAACCAGAGGAGGAAGAGAGTCACCGACGAGATCACCCCCGCTGCGGCGGGAATCGGGAATCCGCGAAAATCCTTGTCGGCGCCGCCTCCCTTGGCCGCGATGCAGTTGAAGCGGGCCAGCCGCAGCGCACCGCAGAGCAAATAAAGAAAGGCGACCAGCCAGCCCTGCTCGAAATCCTGGAGCACGATTTTGTAAAGCAACAACGCCGGGGCGACTCCGAAGGAGATCACGTCAGCCAGCGAATCAAACTCGCGCCCGAACTCGCTCTCGTGCCCGCCCAGCCGCGCCAGCCGCCCGTCCAGCATGTCGAACACGCAGGCGGCCAGAATCAGCCAGATGGCCAGATGAAAATAGGTTTGCTTGAAAAAAGAAATCAGGGATTCGCCCGTCTCCATCGCCAGCGTCCCCTTGACGATGAGCAGCGAGGCGGCAAAACCGCAAAAGAGATTGCCGGCCGTCATCAGGTTCGGCAGCAGGTAGATTTTCGGCGAGTCGTTCAGGGGCTCTTTCATGAAAAGATGGAGTATTGCTTAGGGAAGACGCGCGATCACCGTCACGCCGCCCTCGACGCGGTCGCCCTTTTTCGCGGTGATTTCAGCGTCCATGGGAACATAGATTTCCGTGCGGGAGCCAAACCGGATCATGCCAAAGCGCTCCCCTTTTTGCACGGTATCACCGACCTTTGACCACCCGACAATGCGCCGCGCGATAAGGCCCGTCAACTGCCGCACCACCACGGTGGCGCGGTCGTTTTGGAAGCCCCAGGTGCGGCAGGCGTTCTTGTCGCTCACCGCCGGATCACGCGCGTCGAGGTAGGCTCCCGCGTGTTCCTTGGAATAGATCACCTTGCCGCCGATGGGCGCTTTGTTGGTGTGGACGTTGAAGACCGAGAGGAAAATCCCCACCCGTTTCATCTTCGTTTGGGTGACGTCGGGTTCATGGATTTCCTGAATATCCCATACCACTCCGTCCGCAGCGGCCACCACCGCCTTGGGGTCGGCGGGCGCAACGCGATCCGGGTCGCGGAAAAAATAGACGCTAAACAGGATCAACCCAAGCCCAAGCAGGCTTGGGATGAGAGTGATGTGCCGACGGGAATACCACAGCGCGGCCGTCAAAACAAAAAGCACCGCGAAGATCCAGCGACCTTCCCACAAAGTTTGTAAACGCAACATTGCGGGCCAATATAGAGTGAGGTGAGGCCGGGGTAAAGAAGAGAGACGAGGGGCATTTCCTTTGCGTTCTTTGCGGCCTTTGCGCGATGATCCCTCCCATGAAAACCGCCAAGCCTTCCCGTAAACCGCTCCCGCTCGTCGGCGCGCACATGTCCATCGCGGGCGGCGTGGCGCTGGCCATTGACCGCGCGCTTTCAGTGGACTGCACGGCGATGCAGATTTTCGTAAAAAACAACATGCAGTGGTTTGCCGCCGCGCCGTTCACGGAGGCCGAACTGCAAGCGTTTCACGAACACCCCCGCCGGAGCGAACTCCGTTCCGTGTTTGGCCACAGCGGCTACTTGATCAACCTTGCGGCGGTGAATCCCGAGTTCGCGGAAAAATCACGCCGCGCGCTCGCGGAGGAATTGGCGCGGGCGGATCAACTCGGCCTGCCGTTCCTGGTGCTCCACCCCGGCGCGCACATGGGAGCGGGCGAAGCGGAAGGCTTGGCAAAAATCGTTGCCGGGTTGGACGCGGTCTTTGCCACGCTGCCGGAGGTGAAGACGCGGGTGGCGCTGGAGACGACGGCGGGCCAGGGCACCTCAATCGGGCACACGTTTGAGCAGCTTGCATGGATTCTCGAGCACGCGGCGCACGCGGCCCGGCTTTGCGTTTGCGCGGATACGGCGCATCTCTTTGAGGCAGGCTACGACATTTCCACGGACGCGGGCGCGCAGGAGACTTTCGAGCGGTTTGACCGCATTGTGGGGTTGGAGCGTCTGGTGGCCCTCCACTGCAACGACTCCAAGACGGGGCTCGGCTCGCGGGTGGATCGCCACGAGCACCTCGGCAAGGGGAAGATCGGGCTGGCTCCGTTCCGGTTCCTTATGCGCGACCGGCGTTTTGATGCGATCCCAAAAGTGCTGGAAACGCCCAAGGGGAAGGAGTTGGTGGAGGATCGGGAGAATTTGGCGGTGTTGCGGGAGTTGGTGAAATAGGCCGTATGCGACCTATAGGACCTATGGGTCGTATCCCTGGGCGCTACCGCGCCAAAAAAAGCGCGATGGCCTTTCGACCATCGCGCTTTGAATGATTGCGCTGTTTAGCATTCTCGCGCGGGAGCGCGAAGCGGGGGCAGCTTCAAGCTGCTAGAGCGTTTTCCATGAAGGTGTTTACAATAGGCCGTGAGCGCCGAGGGGTGGCA
>JBAXQF010000068.1:0-13412 GCA_037131875.1 Verrucomicrobiota bacterium | reverse complement strand
AGCCTTCGGCGCTCCCAAGCCACTGGCCACATTTTTTTGTAAAATGCTCTAGCGTAAAACCCCGCTCCGGCGCATTTCCCTGTTTGCATCCGGGCGGTTTCTGGCTACCTCAAGAGGAATGCACGAGCCGTTTTTGTTTCCAGCGCCTGCGCGGTTGGTCGATTTCATGCGCCAGGCGGATCAGCCGGGGTTGATCAATCTCGCCGCCGGGGTGCCGGGGCTGGATGCGCTCCCCTTCGCTGCGTTGCGCGAGGCGTCGGAGCAGGCGTTCACTACGGAAGGGGCATCGATGTTCGCCTATCATCACCCAGAGGGAGATCACGCCCTGCGTGCGCTGCTGGCCCATCGGCTCACGGCTCGCGGGGTGGCGAACGCCTCTCCGGGCGGCATCGTGACCACCACCGGCTGCACCCAGGCGCTGGCGGCGATGCTCTCCGTGCTGGTCAAGCCGGGGGAGATCGTGGCCTGCGAAGCACCCGCCTATTACGGACTCTTGGAATTGATCGCCGAAGCCGGGGCGCGCGTGCTGCCGCTGCCGGTGGGCGCGGCGGGGCTCGACCTCGACGCCACGCAGGAGGCGCTCACGCGCTGGAAGCCGAAATGCCTGATGGTCTGCACCTCCCTCTCCAATCCCTCCGGCGCCACGCTCACCGAATCCCAGCGGGAACGGCTGGTGCGCATCTGCCGCGCAACGGGCGTGCGCCTGATTGAGGACGACATCTACGCGGAACTGCTCGACAGCGGCGCGCCCAAACCGTGCCGGGCGTTTGATGACGGCTCGACGGTTTCCTTTGTCACCAGCTTTTCCAAAACCGTCTCGCCGGGGCTCCGTGTCGGCTATTGCGTGCCGGGCACGCCGGAACTGCACGACGCCTTTGCCGCCCGCAAATGCCAGTCTGATCTGCACAGTTCCGTGGTCTCCGAGGTGATCCTGCGCACCTTTCTTGAACGCGGCGACCTTGATCCCCACCTCGCCTGGCTGCGCGAACGCAATCTGCGCCGCCGGACGCTGGCCCTGGAGGCCATTGGGCGCAGTTTTCCGCCGGGGACGGAAGTGAACGCCCCTTGGGGCGGCTACATGCTCTGGGTGCAACTTCCTGCCACGGTGGATCTTGCAGAAGCCGCTACTCAGGCGCGCGCCGCCGGGGTGGTGTTCGCGGGAGGATCGGTTTTCTTCGCTACACCCGCAGGGGAAGACCGCCGGGCACCGTGCATCCGATTAAACTGCGCCCGCGCTGCCGAGCCGGATTTGGAGCGCGGGGTGGAAATTTTAGGAAAAATCGTTTCCGCCCTCGCCTAATTCGTGCATCTTTCCCGCTTTCCCATGTCCAACCAAATCATCTCCTTTCACTACACCCTCACCGACAGCGATGGCGCCACTGTGGAATCCTCCCAAGGTCGCGATCCTGTTTCTTTCATGACCGGAATGGGGATGATTGTCCCCGGCCTGGAAAAGGAACTCGTCAACTACACCGCAGGCCAGAAGGGCCGCGTGGAGGTGAAGGCCGAGGAGGCGTATGGACTCATTGATTTCGCCAAATACGTGAAGGTACCCCGCGAGGCGCTGCCTAAGCAGGAGATCAAAGTGGGAGACATGTTCCAGTCCAACCAAAGCCCCATTCCCTTCACCGTCAAAGAAGTGGAAGAGGCGCACGTCATTCTGGACGGCAATCACCCGCTGGCCGGCGAGGATCTCGTGTTTGATGTGGAAGTGCTCGAAGTCCGCGATGCCAGCGAGCAGGAGCTCCAGCAACTCCAGGAAATGATGCAAGCGGCCCAGCAACAGCAGCAGCAAGCGATGCAGCAGGCCGGGCAAACGCCCGAAGCCCCCGAGGCGACCGCGTAATTCGAGCCGCTATTTTCCCGCAGGCAGAATCGCCACCGCATTGCGCACCGGTTTCCATTCCGGGCGCAAGTAGGGAGCAGGCTCTGCCGCCACCCAGAGCGCGGTGGAACTGCCGCCGTCCAGATTCAAGGCGCGTTCGATTTTCAGCCCCGGAAACAGCCCAGGCGTGGCCAGCAGTTGGCCCAACTCCGCCAGGCTGACGGGAGCCGTCGAGAGCAAAGCGGCCACGCCCTTGCTCTCGGCCAGCAGCACGGTGCGTTCCGCGAGGCGCGTGGCGTTCAACCCGGCCACGGGTCTGCCGCGATCCACCAGGAACGGCCCGGCTTGCAGCGCTTCCCGCACGCCCGGCCCCGATGAGAACTCGGCGGCCCGCAGCAGGCTGGCCCCGCGCGGCGTCACCGCAAGCACGCCGGTCAGGATTTTCGAGTTCTCCCACGCATGCAGCGTGACGCCCTTGCAGACGACCAACCCGAGCGGCGTGTGGTCCGGCTTGAAGTAGCCGCCGTTCACCCCGGCCAGCCCGCCGCTGGCCCGCACCGTTGCGGCCACGGACGCTCCGGGAGCAAGGTCGAGCACGCGAAGGGTCGTGCGGTTGCGGTCAAAACATACCAGGTGCACCTCCAGCGTCCGGTCGCTCTGGAGGGTGAGCAGACGGTGCGTCACCGCCGGGGAACGCGAGGGCAGCGGTTCGGCGGATTCCAACCGCCACGGACTCTCCGCCCGAACCGCGTGCAACGGCGCGAGCAGCAGCCCGGTCACAGCGAAAAAGAAAATGCGCATGGAAAGATTTTAATGAAAATCCGGCCAAATACATAGCCGCAAAAAGCGCAAGAGATCAGGCAGCCGCGAAACAGGTGCACTATGGAAACGCCACCAATCCCACCTTCCGTTCCCTCCTCTGAACCGCCGCTCCCGCCCTCGCCCTCCCAAGAGGAAAAGACTTGGGCCATGGCCGCGCACCTGAGCGCGTTTGCGGGACATTTCATCCCGTTCGGCCACATTTTTGGACCGTTGGTGATCTGGCTGGCCAAGCGCGACAGCTCGGAGTTTGTGGCCGACCAAGCCCGCGAGGCGCTCAATGCACAGATCAGCGCCACCATTTATGCCGCCGTGGCGGCGGTGTTGATCCTGGTTGTCATCGGATTGCCGCTGCTGTTCCTCATCTGGTTTTTGGACATCGTGCTCGTCATCATCGCCGCCGTGACCGCCAATGACGGACGCCGCTACCGCTATCCGCTCATCCTGCGGTTGGTGAGCTAGAGCATTTTACAAAAAAATGTGGCCAGTGGCTTGGGAGCGCCGAAGGCTGGTGCAAGGCGGCTTGGCCCGCAGCGGCTGTGTTTGTAAACACAGCCCAAGGGACAAACGGTTTGCAACGGCCTTCGCCGCCCCAAGACGCGGCTATAGTTTTTGGTAAATTGCTCTAACAGGCGTTGGCTTCCTCGTTCCCAAGCTCCAGCTTGGGAACGAGAAAAAGGGCGGCACAGAGTGCCGCCCCCACCGTTCCAACGCGTTGCCCCTAGTCCGGCTCATTACCGCCGGGATGTTGCATCGAGCGAGGCTCCTCTTCGGGAACCGCCATCTCGGAGCCCGTGGCGATGTCTTCGGCTCCGCACGCCTTGAGGATGTCCTTGGCGCGCTCGGTCATCTCGGAAGTTTCCAAATGCACCGAGACGAGGATGTTGCCTTCCTTGATTTTTGACTCGTAGCGGCGCGCTTCGTATTCCGGAATGCCCATGCCGATGAGCGCCCCGGCGATTCCGCCGATGGCCGTCCCCACGGCGGCTCCGCTCAGGGCGGCCATGATGGGGCCCGCCGCAATGAACGGCCCAACGCCCGGGATCGCCAGGCTGCCGATGCCGGCCAGCCAGCCTAAAATGCCTCCCACGACAAATCCGGTGGTTCCCCCGGCAGCGGTTCCCTCGGGCGCTTTGGTGGCGTGTTCGTGAGCGAAGTCGTGTGACCCAGTGGTGTCGGGGAAGAGCATGGAGATGTCGCTGCTGACAAATCCCGCGTTCTTGAGACGCTCCACCACACCCTCGGCCTGTTCACGTGTTTGCAGAATGCCAAATACAGATCTTTTCATAGTGATTTCATTGGTTTGTTTTCCCTGCGGCGGGAGAGCGGGTTGACAGGAGCAAGAACGAGCCGTCGAACGCAACCGGCTGTTGCTGCGCGCCGCGTTCGGGGATTGCACCAGGGCGCTACCGGTGAATGGCGGCGAGTTTTCCTGCGGCTTCCCCGAGCGCGATGCTCGTTCCCATGGGGCGCGTGGAGGAGAGGGCTCGGCCGCTGGCGGAGATGCACCGGCCGGTGGCAAAGAGGTTCGGCACCATGCTGGAGCGCAGGCAGCGCCGGGGGATTTCGTAGTAATCGCCTTCCGGCGGATACACATAGCGCGGGCCGCCGCCCCCCAGCTCCCAGGATTCGATGGGCCAGGCGTTGCGCCCGACGCTGTTGGGGAATTTCCGCCCTTGGAGAATGGAAGCTTCGTCCAACTCCCCATCTCCAGAGAGCCGAATGCCGTCACTTTCGATGAGGTGAAAACGCCCCACAATGCGGCTGCCGCGCAGTTCCGGCAAACGCGCCGCCAGAAGGGCATGGACGTGATCCAAGTGTTGCTGCACTGCGGCGTTGCCTTGCTGAGTGAGTTGCGCAGACAGAGTGAATTTCCAAAAGCCCTCCCCTGCATCGATGCCTGCGGCGAATCCGCTAAAGGCAGGCAGGCCCGCCGCTTCGGCGGCAGCCAACCGACCGAGCTGCCATGCGATCTTGATCGCAAGAAACCTGCGGTCTCCCTCGATGTCTGCAAGGTGAAGCGTGCAGCCGACCGACTGGCGCTCGAACTGCGGGGCGGGCACAAACGGGGCTCCCGAAAGCCGGATGACGGCTCCCATCCCGGTGGCGTCAATGACCGCGCGCGGGGTAAAACAATGCTCCCCCTCGGGCGTCTGCACGATGACGCGCACGATGCCGCCACCCTCCCCGCGTTCCACGGATTGGACTGTGGCGGAGGTGAGCCGGGTCAGATGCGCTTCCCCCTCGGCAAGGCTCTCATAGACAGCGCGCAGATGGGCCGGTTCAAACGGAAAACCCCAGCTGCAACCCATATGCAACGGATGGCTGGCGGGAGCGAGCGCCCGGAGCCGCGCGACGACTTCGCGAGGCAGACCGGCATTGAGCGTCGCCACCGGTTCCGACGGGCCGTTCAAATAGAGCCCGCAAATGTAGCGGTGCAATGCGGTAACGCCCGTCCCGCCCAGGAAATGCTCCCGCTCCACCAGCACCGTGCGCGCTCCGGCGCGCGCAGCGGCCACCGCAGCGGGCAACCCCGCCACGCCGCCTCCGGCCACCAGCACATCGCAGGTTGAGTTCATGGCAACGATGTGCGCTTTCATACCAAATCCGTCTCCAAAGTCCTAGGGATTTCGCGGAGAACCAAGCCCCTCCTGTCAGCCTGCGTCTTTTCTTTGAATCCCCGCCCGGTTACGCTTAGTCTTTCCCCCATGACCACGCCAAACGCCATCCCAAATCCCACCCCTCCCTCCCCGCGCGTGAACCTGCGGACGCCGGAGGTGATGACCCAGGTGCAGGCGCAGGTGGAATCCCATTACCGGAGCGAGATCGTGGATCGCTTGCGCTCCAACGGCGGCGTGATCACCGCCGCCGGGATGACGGTGAAGCTCGCCAAGCAATTCGGCTTTTGCTACGGCGTGGAACGGGCCATCGACCTCGCTTACGCCGCCGCGAAGGTGTTCGCCGGTCGGCGGCTTTTCATCCTGGGCGAGATCATCCACAACCCGGAGGTCAACGAACAGATCCACGCGCTCGGCATCCGCAATCTCGTGGACAAATCCGGCACGCCTGATCTGGACGCGCTGGCCGAGGGAGACGTGGTGATCGTGCCCGCCTTCGGCACCGATGTGGCGACGGTGGAGCGGATCAAGGCGCGGGGTTGCCAGATCGTGGACACCACCTGCGGCGATGTGATGAGCGTCTGGAAACGCGTGCGCCAGAATGCGAACGACGACGTCACTTCCCTCATCCACGGCAAGGCGGCGCATGAGGAAACCAAGGCCACTGCAAGCCGGGCCGTCCACGGCGGCAAGGGGCACTACCTGGTGGTGCTCACGCTGGAGGAAACCGACGCCGTGTGCGACTACATCCGCCACGGCGGCGACAAGGCGGCGTTTTTGAAACGCTTTTGCGGCGCGTATTCCGAGGGGTTCGATCCCGACCTCCACTTGGGGCGGGTGGGCGTGGCGAACCAGACCACGATGCTGCGCGGCGAAACCGAGGAGGTGCAGCGGCGCGTGAAGGCCGCGCTGGTGGATCGCGACGGCGCGGAGGGCGCGCAGGAGAGCTTCCGGTTTTTTGACACCATCTGCGGCGCCACGCAGGAACGGCAGGACGCTTTGACCGCGATGCTCGCCCAGCCCATGAACCTCCTTCTGGTGGTCGGCGGCTACAACTCCTCCAACACCTCGCACCTGGCCGAGCTGGGCGAAGCCGTTGTGCCCACCTACTTCATCCGCAACGCCAGCCGCATGGAATCGCGCGAGCAGATCCGCCATTACGACCTGCACACGCGCCAGGAAATCCTCACCCCCTGCTGGCTGCCCGCCGCGCCTGTGGTGATCGGCATCACCGCCGGAGCCTCCTGCCCGAACAACCTGATCGAGGAGACCATCCTGCGCGTGTTTGAGCTGCACGGCGTGCCACGCGAAGCGTTGCTGTAGAGATCGCCGACAAGGTGGATCGGCCGCTCCGCGGGCGATTCGGGAGGGCGCGTGCTTCTGCAGCCACATCCGAAACCAAGGTATATGGCTGCCATCACTTTGCCCAAAACCACCAGCCGGGTGTCGCAATGCACATCCCGGAAGATCAACGAACGGATTTTCAGCGAGACACAACACAACGTGGAGCGCTTCTGCGGCACGGATCAGGAGACGCTCGCCAAACGGCTCGACGAACTCGACCGCGAATGGGACTTTGAGCGGGCCATCCAGACCGGCGCGGCCATGCAGGTTTTGCTGGGGCTGGCGCTCGGGACATTTCTGGATCGCCGCTGGTACGCCTGGTCGGGCATCATCGCGGGATTTCTGCTGATGCACGCCTTGCTGGGCTGGGCTCCGCCGCTGCCGATCTTGCGTCGGCTCGGCTTCCGCACCCAGGCGGAGATTGAGGAAGAGCGCGACGCGCTGCGCATTTTGCGCGGGGACTTCACCTCCACCGACGACCCGCGCCAAGCCTTGGCCCAAGCCCGCCTGAGCAGTGATGGTGCCGTCTCCGGCGCGGACATGAGCGACGTGAAATAAACAGCTTAGGAGAGCGGGGGAAGCAGCGAAAACCTGCTTTCCCCGCTTCCGAATTTAGAGCGTTTCTCAAAAAGAATTTCCTATTCGCCGGGGCGGCGTGGGCCGTCGCGCTGCGTTGCAAGCTCGGGCAGTATGGAAAATACAGCCGCTTCGCTTGCGCCTTGCGCGCCAACCCACGGCGCTCCCATCGAATAACGGAAATTCTTTTTGAGAGATGCTCTAAACAAACTTCCCCGGGTTGAGAATCCCCTTCGGGTCGAGCGCGTTTTTGAGCGCCTCATGCACGCGGCGGCTCACGGGCGAGGCCGCCTGTTCCCACCAACGCGCTTTGGCCAGGCCGATGCCGTGTTCGCCGGTGATCGCGCCGCCCCACGCCAGCACTTGGGCGAAGAGTTCGTCCAGCGCGCGGTTCATCCGCTCTTTCACTTCGGGTTGGTCGTAGTCGGCCACCATGATGTTTGTGTGGATATTGCCGTCCCCCGCGTGGCCGAAGCACGCCACGGGGCAACCGTATTTTTCGCGCAAGCCCGCGGCGAATTCCGCCAAGTCCACGAGCCGCCCGCGCGGCACCACGATGTCCTCGTTGAGCTTGGTGAGCTTGGTGGCTTTAAGCGAATCCGAGAACTGCCGGCGCAGTTCCCAGAGCGCCTCGCAATCCGCCTCACCAAACGCCTGCCGCAGATGCACCGCCCCGAGCCCCCGCACCAGCTCCGCGAGCGCGCGCACCTCGCTTTGGACGGATTCCGCGTGCCCGTCGAGGTCGATCAGCAGATGCCCCTCACCCTCCGGCACCAGGGAGGTGCCGAGATGGTCGCGGGCGGATTTCAGCGTGAAGGCGTCGGCAATTTCCAGCGCCGCCGGGAGATACCCCGCGCCGAGCACCCGCTGCACGGCATGGGCCGCTTCAGGGAACGTGGCGAAGCTGGCGGAGATCGTCGCGCGCGCGGGAGGGAGCGGAATCAGGCGCAGGGTGGCTTCCGTCACCACGCCAAGCAACCCCTCCGAGCCGGTGAAGAGCCCCACGAGATCGAACCCGGTCTTGTTCTTGTGCGTGCGGCCGCCGGTGCGGAGCACTTCGCCGCTGGCGAGCACCACTTCCAGGCCGAGCAGGTAAGATCGCGTCACACCATATTTCAGGCAGCGAGGCCCGCCCGCGTTGGTGGCGATGTTGCCGCCGAGGGTGCATTCCTTCAGGCTCGCAGGATCGGGCGGATAATACCACCCGAGCGCGCGCACCGCCGCCTGCAACTCGCCGGTGATGACTCCCGGCTCCACCACCGCCACGCCGTCCGCCGGGTGGATTTCCTTGATCCGGTTCATCCGCGCGAGCGAAAGGGCGATGCCTCCGCGGGATGGCACGCACCCGCCCACGTAGCCGACCCCGCCGCCGCGCGGCGTGACCGGAATGCCGCGCGCATTCGCAAACGCCAGCAGCTGGCTCACCTGCTCCGTGGTTTGCGCGAACACCACGGCTTCCGGCGTGTGGCTGGCAAACCATTTGTCCGCGCTGTGGGCCGCAAGCGTGGCCGCAGCGTCACTCACCACGTCAGCTCCCAACAGTTGCGCGAGTTCTTCTTTCAAAGTCATGTTGAGCCAACTTTACCCCCTTCCGCTCCGGGGAGCACTCCCAAAACGCAGCTCGCAAATGCACCCTTTGTTGCCATGAAAAACGCTTCCGTTGGCAAATCTGCTAAAATTAGCGGAGATTATCTTGATACTGCGCCCTTTCTCGCGCCAACTTCATGCCCATGCGCAACACAAAGATCATCTGCACCCTGGGCCCGGCCACCGAAACCGAGGAAATGCTGCGGGCCATGGTGGACGCGGGAGCGAATGTGTTCCGCTTGAACATGAGCCACGCTGCGCACGATTGGGTGCGCAAGATCGTCCCCCGCATCCGCAAAGTGGCTGCCGATCTCGACGCCGTGGTCGGCATTCTGCTCGACACCCAGGGCCCGGCCATCCGCACGGGCGAGCTCGCCACCAAGCTCGACCTCAAAGCGGGCGACATCATTGAATTCACCGTGCGCGGCGAACGCAGCGAGGAGCAGTACTCCGTGGACGTCAACTACGACGGGCTCGTCGATGACATTTCCGTGGGCGACACCGTGCTGGTGGACAACGGCGTGATGCACATGGAGGTGCTGGAAAAGGAACGCAAACGGGTGCGCTGCCGCGTGCTTACGCCCGGCACCCTCGGTTCACGCCGCCACATCAACCTGCCAGGCGTGAAGGTCAACCTGCCGCCGTTGACGGAAAAGGATCTCGCAGACGTGGCGCTCGGCGCCGAACTGGGCGTCGATATGGTGGCGCTGAGCTTCTGCCGCGAACCGAGCGACGTGGATGAACTGCGCGCCGTGCTGGAAAAGCACGGCAGCCACGCCCGCATCATCGCCAAGATCGAAGACCAGCTCGCCGTGCGCAACATCAGCGGGATCATCGACAAGGCGGACATCATCATGGTGGCCCGTGGCGATCTCGGCATCGAGTGCGCCATGGAGGAACTCCCCATCATCCAACGCGCCATCGTCAAGCGCTGCCTGCGCGCGGGCCGTCCGGTCATTGTCGCCACGCACATGCTGGAATCCATGATCTCCAACCCGGTGCCCACGCGGGCTGAAGTGACCGACGTCGCCAATGCCGTCTACGAACAAGCCGACGCCATCATGCTCAGCGGCGAGACGAGCATGGGCAAATACCCGGTGCAATGCGTGGAGGCGCTGCACCGCGTGGCCAGCCGCATCGAGCGCAGCGGCGGCGCAGGCTACGCCAAGGAGGCTTTTTACACCGAAAACCGCCAGCGCACCATGCACTCCGCCGTGGTGCTCGCCAATTCCCTGCGCAACAGCAAAGTTGTCGTCTTCACCCGTCGCGGGCGCGTGGCCAACTACGTTTCCGCCCAACGCCCCGAGCATTCGCCCATCTTCGCGTTTTGCAACTCCATGGAAGTCTGCTGCCAGATCTCGCTGAACTGGGGCATCGTGCCGATCCTCATGCCCTTCGCGAACGATCCCGAGCAGACCATCGACGCCGCCGAACAACTCCTGCGCAAGCAGGGGCACGTCCACCACGGCGACAACCTCGTGATCGTCAGCGACCTTCAGGCCGGGGAATCCACCTTCGACTCCATCCAGTTGCGCCCGGTGAAATGATGGGGCAAGAAATGCAGGGCAAACGCATCTCAATTTAAAAGCAAAAGAAAATCTGGAACTCAGGAACTCAAGAAGAGGGAAAGCGAATCACCCACTTTGGAAAACTGTATCCTCTCCCAGCTCAAATACGTGCTCTGAAAAGGTTGCTTCTGTCTTTTTCCTGATTTCCTGAGTTCCTGATAGATTTTTGATGCGTTTGCCCTGTGAAGAAATGATCGCCTTATCGGTCATTTTGCTCTTTATTAGGAAAAGGCCCCATGCTTGATGGGGTGTCATCCACCATGAAACCGCCGGGCCACTTAACAAGCGAAGACAATCCTCTGACCGAAGCGTTGCGGGCGCGGATGGATGCGTTTTATCAAAGCACCCAGGAATACTGCGCCTTTCAGGAAGTCAACGACCTGCCCAACCAATGGCGCTATGTGCGGGCGGCGGTGGAAGCGGTGCTTCAAAAAAAGCCGGTCTGCCGCATTCTGGAAGTCGGAGCCGGCAAAAGCGGTTTCGCCCGGTTTGTGCAAGACTTGAAGCCCTCGCTGCACTACACCGCCCAGGACATCACGCGCTCCAACGAAGAACACCTGAGCCAGGCGGCGGATGCGGTGCACTTCAACAGCATTGGAGCGCTTGAAGGGGAGTTCGACGTCATCTTCTCCACCTTCGTCTTTGAGCACATCAGCGACCCCAGGCGCACCCTCGAAAAACTCTTTTCCTCGCTGACCCTGGGCGGGAAACTCTTCATCTTTTGCCCCCGCTACGACGTCCCTTTTTACCTCTCCCATTCCGCCGATCACTACGGTGCCCTGCGGCGTCTGGGCATTTCCCTCTGGCTGGTGAGCGCACGGCTCTGGGCCTGCCTTACCCGGCGCCCCCTGTTCCTGGTTCATACTGACCCGGCCATCTTCCACCTCCCCGTTTACCGGGATCGCGATGCGATCCACTGGACGAGCTTGTGGGATTTGGAGGCGTTCTTCCGCCGTCGGGGCCGCATCGAACGCTTGAAGCTGACCTCTGGCAACACCAAGGACTGGATCGTCAAAAACCTCCTCCAGATCAACGTGGGCATCACCCGCCTCGCGTAGCCCGGCCGCAGACCGCTCCTCCGGTTTATGGTTTCAGCCCTCGAATGGTTTAAGAAAAAATTCTCTCCCCGCGCTTTCACGCGCATGGCGTTGGTGCTTTGCGGCGTGTGGTTTTTGGCGGAATACCCGGCGTTGCATTGGTTTTGCCCCTACCAACTCGATGACTCCATGGCGTCCAACTTCCCCTGCGATTATGGACAATATTATACCGGGGCGCTGGCTGCAAAGACCGGCATGTGGGACTGCCTCTACCCCATTCCAAGAGCGGACGTTTACAACAACCCGCCGCAGTTCACGCCGGTTTATAAGACCTTTCTCTTTGCTGCGCAGAACCGCAACGGAAAAGCGTGCTGGCCCCCGAGCATCGCCAGCCCAAAGGCTTCGTATATTGCACCCAAGCTTCTGAGGCAGCACCCGAACTTGATCTCGGATGCCTACTGGCATTACATGTATCCCCCTCCCCTGGCCTTGGTCTTGTGGCCATTGGCGTTCTGGGACTATGACACCGGCGCCCATCACCTCTGGCCCACCCTGACCATCGCCGCGTTTTTCGGAATCGCATTTTTCTCCATGCGGATGCATCGGCTCCTTCGCGGCAAAGCCTCATATGCAGAAGGCTGGATCGCGGTCGCCTTGCTCCTCTTCTCTTTTTCCAGCCATACATCGGTCGAGTATGGAAATGTCACCCCCATCCTGGGATTCCTGATCGCTTTTGCCGCTTACGGCTGGATGCGGGGTTGGCAAATTGGCGTCGGAACGGCAATGATTCCGCTGCTTTTGTTCAAGGGGATAGGGCTGACCTGGTGTCCGCTTTTATTGTTAAAACGCATCCGCTGGAAGACGTTGCTTACACTGGCGTTCTTCACGGTGTTATTGAATGGCATCGTGCTTTCCCTTGCGGGCGCCGGGGTCTACCGACAGTATTTCACGGAAATACTGCCCCGGTTGCAAACGCCCATCGGCAGCGGTGTTGTCGCTGGAATGCTTCGCCTCTTTGGTGTTTATCCCGGCAAATTTTATCTCGTCCTGAATCTGACGCTCTGCGGGTTGCTTTATTACGGCTACTGGAGAGGGCGCAACGCAAAGGAAGGCGCGGCCCGTTGCTCCGTGGTTGCCGCAACGCTGGCGGGCACGGTGGCTGTCTTTTGTTTGCTCAACATTGCGGTGTGGGATCACTATTTCCCGAGCTATCTTTATTTCCCTTTTTTGGGCTGGCTCGCTTGGGAGGGAGAGCAAGCGCGCGGAAAATGGCGCTCCGCAATCATCTCCGGGACGCTCATTTGCTTTGTCGTGACAGCCTGCGACTGGATGATCATGAAGGCGCTGATCCGTTTTTTTGGAGAAGCGGGCTGGGGCGCATTCACCGCATTGATTTCCATCCCTTGCTTTGCCTTTTTCTTCCCGGCCTTCTTTCTCATCGTCGTCTTCCGACGCCTTTACGCCATGCCTCCCGTGATCCTGCTGGATGACCGTGAAGAATGAGGGCGGGATCAACGCAGCGGCAGAAGCTTGCAGATGGTTTCTGCGACCCCTTCGGGGTCAACGTAAATCTCCCGCACACCGGGGGTGTCGCTGTCGCTCAACCCCCGGCTATTGTCTGTAAACCCTCCGGGTTATAGCGTTTCTCGGAAAGAATTTCCGAAACGCAGAGGGTGGATCGTGCGCTCCGCGCGCGATTCCGGGGGTGGGCATTGCAAACAAAATCAGCTCGCTCCGCTCGATGTGGTTTGAAGAATCGCCCGCGGAGCGACCGATCCACCGCCCCCCTCCGCAGAGCGGCTGGGGATTCGGAAATTCTTTTTGAAAACTGCTCTAGTGTCCTGTCAGGCAATTTCCTTTCATAATTCCAGCCCCTTTTCCGATTTTTCAGCGTTGCTTCCTCGGGCAATATCTTCAGATATTGCCTTTCGGTCGCGCCTTGAAAAATGCGAAAAATGGACTCGGAATTATTTCATTAACTTACCTGACAGGACACTAGAGCGTTTTCCATGAAGGTGTTTACAATAGGCCGTGAGCG
>JBAXQF010000067.1:0-13511 GCA_037131875.1 Verrucomicrobiota bacterium | reverse complement strand
TGACGCCACTCGCCGCCACGGAATGTGTAAAGACATTCAGGGAAAACGCTCTAGGGTAAGTGGTCATGCTGGAAAAAACTGGTTCCATTCCACTACTCAGAGTAAGTTTCCTCTTCCATGCAATCCACACAGACTACCAAATGGCTCTTGATCCTCGGGGGGGTGTTGGGGGGCATTTACCTCTTCGCCACGATCTACCTGGCGACTTCCGGGTTGGATGATGTATTCGGCAAGGCGGACATCGCTTTGGTGCTCGACAGCCGTGTGGAAGCCGAAGGCAAACCGACCCCGCGGCTTCGCGCCCGCCTGGATCGAACCGTTGAGCTGTATCGCGCGGGGTATTTGAACCTGATCATCGCCAGCGGCGGCACAAGCAATGCGGGGGTGCATGAAGCCGATGTCATGCGCGATTACCTCGTGGCGCGCGGCATTCCACGCAAAAACATCATCGTGGACAACAATGGCGTCTCCACCTACGAAAGCGCCCGGAACGCGGCCCGCATCCTTCGCGAACGCAACGGCACCGGCATCTTTGTGATCACGCAATACTTCCACGTCCCCCGCACCCGGCTTGCCTTGGAGCGGTTTGGAGTCACCCCCGTGTTTTCCGCGCATGCGCACTGGTTTGAGCTGAGAGACCTCTACTCCGCGCCTCGCGAGTTGCTGGCCTACCTTTATTATTACTACCGGAGTTATTGACTCTCCCCCGTCGGCTCAGGCAAAGGGCTGGGGCTCGGCTGGATCCATGGGCTGAAAATCGCCTTGGGCAGGTTGGTGAGGGTGGAGATTTTCGGGAGCCGTTTGGGACGCCAGGTCGGCTTGGAAAGGCTGCCGTCGGAGACGTATTCCAGCAGGTGGCTCATGGGGTCGAGGAATTTCCCCGCGATCCCCTGCGCGTTGATGCGGGCGCTGAAGTCCATTTTGTCGTCCACGATGCAGAGCTTGCCCTGGCCGAGGATGGAGAATCCCCTCCCCTCCATGACGAGATCATTAGTGGTCACGACGCCGTCGCGCATCTCAAAGGTGCAGGTGCCCTTGCGCGCCTCGTTGTAACCGGTGCCGGGGAGCACCTCGTTGAGGATGCCGGAGAAGGGCCCGAAGATCGGAATGGCAAAGACGTTTCCGTCGGCGACATGCATTGCCCCCTTGCCCACAATGGCGCGGGCGGAATCGTGCAGGCCGGAGAAGGCAAAGGAGCCGTCGAGCTTGCCCTTGGAGGTGTCGAAGTCGAAGTACAGCTTGGTGAGGCTTGGGAAGTCGATGGCTTCGGTGAACAACTCGGCTGTGTAGTCCCCCGCGGCTTTGCGCAAGGAAATATCCGCCTTGCCGCGCAGATGCCCGCCCCAGATCCAGGCGTCAAGCCCGTCCAGTTTCAGCCGGTCATTGAGGATGCTGACGGTTCCCGAAATTTTGTTCGCAGAGAGTTCTTTTTTGAGGAACGTGTAGTCCATGCCGCGCGCCCCCTCCACCTCCACCCGCAGATTGTGCCGGCACCAATCGCCATGGCGGCATCCCACCGTGCCGTTGACGACCAGCGCGGGCCGCGTTTTGAACCGGTAAGGGGTCAACTGCTCGGCCAGTTCGCGGTCGAAGATGCGCACCACCTCCACGGGGTTGAGGGTCGTTCGCACGTTTTGGAAACGCAGTTCGTCGGTATTGAAATCATAAACCACCGCGCCGGTGCCGGCGCCTTCCTCCCGTTCGAGCCGGATGTTTTGGCAGGTCAGGACGTTGGATTTGAAGCCGAGATCAACCGTGACGCTTTTGAGGGCGGTTCCCCGGGCGCGGGTGGCTCCGAGTTGCGCCCGGCCCCTGATTTCCACCGCAGAGGGCTCACAAACGGGGCCATGCCCTTCCAGATGCAGCACCGGAGCGGCGCGGAACTCCCACTCGGCGAGCCGGGCGCGCGCCTCGACAGGCAGAAGCGGGAAAAACACGGCGGGGTGGATGCGACTCTCCAGATTGAACCGGAAATCGCCCGGCATCTGGAGGGCATTCAATACAAAGCCCCCCTCCTTATGCTGGATGCGGGCATCGTGCAAATACCAGCGTCCCCCGGTTTCCCAGGAAAAATCCGTTCCCGCACTCTCGAAGGTGAGCGATTTCACCTTGAATCCCCCCAAGGAGAGGTGTCCGGCGAGCTGAACGCTGGGAGCCGCCGGATCGTGAAGGCTCGCTGCGGCGTGCATTTCCAGCAAAGGCGGCTGGTTCAGGACGAGTTCGTTCAAGGGCGAATCGGGACGCACCGCGCGGATCAATCCCGCCAAATCCAGCGTGGAGCGGAGTTGCAGAGCCGCCTCCCCGGAGTCGATCCCATACGCGCCGGTCGCATCGAGCGCCCCGGTCGCGTCCTTCACCTCGCATTGGTCGATGCGCACCCGCCCCTCGGCCAGCGTGAGGATCATTTTGAGGGACTCGATTTGGCTTTTGCCGTGGATGCTAAACCGATTGGCCTGCAACACGGCTTCCGCAAAGAGATCCCGCGGTTTGGCAAAATCGCCGCTCATCCGAAGAGCCAGCGTGGGCTGACCTCCTCTCATTTTCAGGTCATCCAAGGCATCCACAAGCTCATTCAGGTGCGCCAAAGGGCTCTCTTGGGATGCCGCCGCTTGATCCGGGGGCCACGTGAATTGCTGCGGGTTTAAAAAATGGGCGCTGGCGCGCACCCGCAGCCCGCGCACAACGGCATCCGCGTGTTCCACCGTCAAATGATGGGCCGGCAGGAGCACGCGGGCATTGAGGCGGGAGATTTCGATGCGTTTGCTTTTATGCGCAGCCGTATCCAGCGGGAGCGAGAGCGTGGCGTTGCGCAACTCCAAGGCGTTGAGGAACGGTGCGCCGTGAACAAGGTTGGAGTAGTTGATATCGAGGACGATTTCATTGATGACCGCCATCGCGGGCCCCCGCCCCCGGGAGGCTCGAACCTGGACATCGCGAGCCACCAGCCCTTGGGACGGATTGAGCGTGAGGCGCCCAAGTGTGAGGTGGACACCCCGCTTCTCGGCTTCGGAAATGACCCTCTGCCGCCATGGGTGGGAAAACCCGTAGTAGCTGACATACCAGAGAGCCCAAAGCACCGTGATCCCAGCCAGCGCGACGAGCACCCAGAAGCTCCGGGACAGGAATCTGCGCACCCCGAACCAACGGGATCGGAGCGCGGGAAAGAGAGGTGAAGTCGGATCTGTCACACCGTTTAGCAATGTCCTTTGGGAGAAACCCGGAGGGTTTCCAGCGAATAGCCGGGGGTTGAGCGAAGCGACACCCCCGGAACTGGCAACGCAGACATCTCACCCCGAAGGGGTGGCAGAATGGCAGGCAATCCCACGCGTTCTGCCACCCCTTTGGGGTGAAAGCCATGTCTGCATTGACCGGGGGTATCGCTATCGCTCAACCCCCGGCTATTGTCTTTAAACCCTTCGGGTTTATACCGAAACTGATTCGTAATGGGCATCACACTCTGCGCAGTCTAATGGGGCGGAGCGTCTGGAGCAACGACGTTCCTACGCCTTGCCGTTCTGGATGTGCAGGTAGGTGTAGTTCTTGAGCGCGCGTTCGTAGGCGTTCAGGAGCTTCATGCCTTCGTTGGGCTTGAGGCGGTCGCTCTTGATGGCGGCATCCACCTGTTTTTTGACCCGGCGGATCAGATCCGACTGGTTCCACTGCGTCATGGCCAGCACCTCGGCGATGGTGCTTCCCTCGATGGTCTCCTCGATGTAGAAGCCGTCCTCTTCGTCCTCATCCAGGAAGACGTGGGCTTCATTGACGCGCCCGAAGAGGTTGTGCAGATCCCCCATGATGTCCTGGTAGGCGCCCATGAGGAAGAAGCCGATGTAGTAAGGCTCCGCCGGCTTGAGGGTATGGAGGGGGAGGGTCTCCTTGACGTCCTGGAGGTCGATGAATTTGCTCACTTTGCCGTCGCTGTCGCAGGTGATGTCCACGAGCGTGGCGTGGCGGTCGGGCTCCTCACCCAGCCGGTGGATGGGCATGACGGGGAAGAGCTGGCCCAGCGCCCAGTGATCCAAAAGGCTCTGGAACACGGAGAAGTTGCAGACGTACTGGTCGCCCAGGGCCACTTCGAGTTCCTTGACTTCGTCGGGGATGTATTCCTGGTCTTCCTGCGCGTGGAAAAACTTCACGATGCGCGCGGCGATGCGCCAGTAGGCCTGCTCGATCTTGGCTTTGCTCTCCAGATCCATCAGGCCGAAGTTGAACATCGAGAGCGTCTGCTCCTTGATTTCCTGGGCGTCGTGGAGCATCTCCGTGCGGTTGGCCTCGGTCAGGTTTTTTTCGATGTCGAAAATGTCGCGCACGAGCTTGTGGTCGGTCGGCTTGGCCGCAACCGGCGCGGAGGAGTCGAATTTCTCGATGGAACCGAACGCCTCGACCACCAGCACGGAATGGTGCGCCACCAGGGCACGCCCGCTTTCGCTGACAATGGTGGGGTGCGTGACGCCTTCCGAGTCGCACACGTCCATGATGTTATAAACCACGTCGCGCGCGTATTCCTGAAGGGTGTAGTTGGTGGAGCTGTCGAAGGCGGTGTTGGAGCCGTCGTAATCGACCGCCAGACCGCCGCCCACGTCGAGATACACCAGGTCGTGCCCAAGTTTTGCCATCTTGGAATAGAAGCGGGCAGCCTCGCGCACGGCGCGTTTGATGGTGCCGATGTCCGGCACTTGCGAGCCGACGTGGAAATGGATGAGCTTGAGGCAATGGGCGAGCCCGGCTTCGCGCAACGTCTCACTGGCGCGGACGAGGTCGGCAGTGGAGAGGCCGAACTTGGCGTTCTCCCCGCCGCTGGTGGCCCACTTGCCGGAGCCCTTGGACTGGAGGCGCACGCGCAAGCCGATCATCGGCTCCACGCCCATCTCTTTGGAAACCTGCAAAATCTGGAACAGCTCCTCAATTTTCTCCACCACCATGATGACGCGGGTGCCGAGCTTGTTGCCGAGCAGGGCGCTTTGGATGAACGCGCTGTCCTTGTAACCATTGCAGATGATGAGGCTCTCCGGGTCATTGTTGATGGCCAGCGCCGCCAGCAGCTCCGGCTTGCTCCCGGCCTCGATGCCGAGATGGAAGGGCCGCCCGGCATCCACAATCTCCTCCACGACTTCGCGCAACTGGTTGACTTTGATGGGGAAGACGCCCCGGTAATGGTTCTTGTAGCCGAACTCGGCAATGGCGGACTGGAAGGCGAGGTTGATGGTCTCCACGCGGTGCTGGAGCAGATCCTGGAAGCGGATCACCAGCGGGAAGGTCAGGCCGCGGTCGCGCGCGTCGTCGATGACCTCCATGATGTCGATGGAGGTGGCGGGATTCTTCGTGGGCAGAATCTCCACATGGCCGCGCGGGTTGATGGAGAAATACCCCGTACCCCACCGGTCGATGTTGTAGAGTTCAATGGCTGAGTCGATGTTCCAGGCTGGCGTCATTTTGTCGAAAACCCGCATCCTACGATTCATGCGCCGGTTTGCAATCGCGATTTGCGTTGCGATTTCAAGCAAGTTATCAATGAGCTTTCAATGACACACCCCTGCCCCACTCTCTTTGACCTCCGCCTCGGCGATTGCATTGCGGGGATGCAGACCCTAGAAGCAGAATCGGTGGATGCGGTCGTCACCTCGCCTCCTTACAACCTCGGCATCCGCTATTCCAAGTTCGAGGACACGGCGAGCCGGGACGATTATCTCGAGTGGTCGATGCGCTGGGCCGCCGAAGTGCGCCGGGTGCTCAAGCCGGAAGGCTCGTTTTTTCTGAATATCGGTTCCGCACCGGCCAATCCCCTCCTGCCGCACCAAATCGCCCTGCGCTTCAGCGAGCTGTTTGTGCTCCAGAACACGCTGCACTGGATCAAGTCGATTACCGTGGAGACGCGCGCGGGCGATTTGGTTTCCGTCGGGCATTTCAAGCCGATCAATTCGCCGCGCTACGTGACCGACTGCCACGAATACGTCTTCCATTTCACCAAAAGCGGCAAGGTTCCGGTGGATCGCCTCGCCGTCGGCGTCCCGTATGCCGACAAGAGCAACATCACCCGCTGGGGCCATACGGAAGGGCGCGACCGGCGCTGCCGGGGCAACAACTGGTTTGTGCCGTATGAAACCATCGTGAGCCGGGACAAGGATCGGCCCCATCCGGCAACTTTTCCTGTGGGGCTGGCGGCGATGTGCCTGCGGCTGCACGGCATTGATGCACAAAGCGTCGTGCTCGACCCCTTCAACGGCATCGGCCATGCCGCGCTGGCCGCAGCGGAATGCGGCGCGGGGCGGTTCATCGGGTTTGACATTGATGAAGGCTACCTCGCCGAAGCCAAGGCGCGGCTGGAAAAGCGGGATGCCGAGCCGGAGTTGGGGTTGACCGAGGGGTAATCCCTCTTCTCTGCGTCTCCGTGCGAGATTTCTTTGCGCCTTTGCGTCTTTGCGTGAGTTTTTCCAGAGCTGCGCTAAACTGTCCCCTCACTCATGGCCGCCTTTGTCCTACGCCGGTTCGTCTCGATGCTGCTCGTCTTGTTCTGCGTCGTGTCGATCACGTTTTTCCTGATGCGCTCCGCCCCCGGCGGGCCGTTCGACCGGGAACGCGAGTTGCTGCCGCAGGCGAAGCATGCGCTGGAGGTGAAGTTCCACTACGACGGCACGCCCTGGCAGCAATACACGGCCTATCTCGGGCGACTGGCGCAGGGTGATCTCGGCCCTTCCACCCGCTACCGCAACCGGACGGTCAATGAACTGCTGGCGCAGACGCTCCCGGTCTCGGCGGCGTTGGGCGCGGCGGCGTTTTGCATTGCGACCCTGGGCGGCGTGGCGCTGGGCGGCTGGGCCGCGACGCGCCGGGGCACGGCGGGCGAGACCTCGGCTATGTTCGTCTCGCTGCTGGCCATTTCCATCCCGACCTTTGTCACGGGCCCGCTCTTCATCTTGATCTTCGCGCTCTGGCTCGGCTGGCTGCCCGTTGGCGGATTGGGCAGCCCGGCAAGCTTGCTTCTCCCCGCGCTCACGCTTGCCGGGCCTTATGTGGCCTACATCGCCCGGCTCACCCGCACGAGCATGCTGGAGGTGCTGGGGCAGGATTTCATCCGCACCGCCCGCGCCAAGGGGCTGGCGGAATGGCGCGTGGTTTCCTTCCACGCGGCGAAGGTCGCGCTGCTGCCGGTGGTCTCGTTCCTCGGCCCGCTCGCGGCAAATCTGCTGACCGGCTCCATCGTGATTGAAACGATTTTCAACATTCCCGGCGCGGGCGGCTTTTTCGTCAACTCGATCCAGAACCGCGACGGCTTTTTGCTGGAGGGCGTGGTGATTGTCTATTGCGCGCTGCTGGTCGCGCTGAACCTGCTGGTGGACATCGCCTACCCGTGGCTGGATCGCCGGATCAAATTGCAGGGCTAAGCAAAAATGAAATCTGGAACTCAGGAACTCAGGAAGGAATTTATCAGGAACTCAGGAAAACAGGAAAAAGACAGTGCACTTCGAAGCTTTTTTTCTCTTTTTCTTTGCGTCCTTTGCGTCCTTTGCGTCCTTTGCGCGCCCCCTTTATTTCGTTCTTATCAGCCCCATCTGCGGATAACCTCTCAAGTCAGTTCATGCAAAACGCGGAAAATAAAACAGTTTGGGCACGGCTCCTTGCGAAAAGAGGCGCGACACGCGCTTCCCTCATGGTTCTCGCACTGGTGATCCTGGCGGCGATCTTTGGGCCGATGCTCCTTCCCGACGCGGCTCGCGAGGTGAGCGCAAACCAGTTCGCCGCGCCGACGTGGGCGCACCCTTTTGGCACCGACTTGCACGGTCAGGACATGCTCTACCGGGTGTTGAGCGGCGCGCGCGTCTCGCTGGCGGTGGGCATTGCGGGGGCGTTCATCGCCTTTTTCATCGGCACGGCTTACGGGCTGGTGGCGGGCTACGCGGGAGGCAAGACGGATGGAGCGATGATGCGTTTGGTGGAAATCCTTTACGCCGTGCCGCGCCTGATCATCCTGCTCATCGCCATCAACGCCTTCGACTCCCGCATGAAGATCTGGCTCGCGGGAATTCCCGGCTTGGTCAGCTATTCGCGCATCGTGATTTTGATTCTCTCGCTGGGCCTCATCGAATGGCTCACCATGGCCCGCATCGTGCGGGGGCAGGTGCTTGCGCTCAAGGGGCAGCAGTTCGTCCTTGCCGCACGCAGCCTGGGCCAGAGCCATTGGAAAATTCTCACGCGCCATTTGCTGCCGAATCTCGTGGGCGTGGTGATTGTCTATCTCACGCTGACGGTTCCGGCGGTGATTCTCGATGAGTCGTTCCTGAGCTTCCTCGGCCTCGGCATCCAGGCGCCGCAGGCAAGCTGGGGCTCCCTGCTGGCGGACGGTGCGCAGGCGATCAACCCGGTGAAAAGCTACTGGTGGCTGCTCGCCTTCCCCGCCGCCACCATGAGCCTCACGCTGCTGGCCCTCAACTTCCTGGGCGACGCCCTGCGCGACGTGCTTGACCCGCGCTCCATCCCATAAGACTTATAGGACTCATACGACCTATAAGTCCTATATTTCGCTCCCCCGGCCTTTATGCTAGGCTTTGGAAATTCGTGCCACAGAACCTTTTCGCTTTAGTCGCCCAAGCCAAGCCGGTCGCCGCCAAGCTGCGTGCGCTCGGGCGGGAGCGCATGGTCTTTGACCACGTGGACGAGGCGGCTCAGGCGTTTGTGGCCGGGCTTGTGGCGGACAAGATCAAGCAGGGCAAAAAGGCGCGCCGCGTCTGGATTGTCGCCCCCACGGTGCGCAGCCAGGAGCAGCTTCATAACGAATTGCTCAACTGGCACCCCGAGGTGGTTTTCCTGCCGGAAGTGGAGATCACCCTCGCGGAAAACGCGCTCGCAGATCCCGAGATCGCCGCCGACCGCCTCCAGGCGCTGGAGCAGGTGGCGGGCTCCAAGACGGCGCTCGTCCTCCTCACCGCCGCTTCGCTCAACGACCCCTCTCCCACACCGGAGGGGATGCGGCGGCTCACGCTGGAGCTTGAGCGCGGGCAAAGTCTGCCGATGGAGGAGTTGGTTTCCAAGCTCGCCGAGAGTGGATACGAGCGCGTGCCGCAGGTGGCGCTGCGCGGGCAATTCGCCGTGCGCGGCGGCATCGTGGATGTCTTTTCCTGGCAGCACACGATTCCCGTGCGCGTGGAGTTTTTCGGTGATGCCATTGATTCGCTCCGGTTTTTCGATCTCGACGCGCAGACCTCCGTCGCGCCGGTGGAAACGGTGGGCCTCCTGCTGGGCGAAGCCGGGGAGGCCCGTCAATGCACCGTGCGCGACTACATCCAGCCCGACGACCTCGTGGTGGATGTGCAGGCGGAGGTCGAATGGGCAAGCGTCGCCATCACAGCGGAAGCGGCTCCGGGCGCGGAGGCGGAGGATTATTCGACGGCGTTTTTTGATCACGGCCTGGGCGAGTTCGAGGCCGGGGATCTGGTGCTGGAAGCCGGGCAGCGCGAACGCTTCCTGCGCCAGCTCACGCAATGGCTGGACGGGGGCTGGCAGGTTACGATCTATTGCAACAACGAGGGGGAGGTGGAGCGCTTCCGCGATGTGCTGCCCGAGCCGCTGGCAACCCATCGCGGCATGGAGCTGGCCCTCGGCTCCATCGCCCACGGGTTCACTTTTCCAACGGCGAAGCTTGCGGTGCTCTCCGACGCGGAACTCTTCGGGCGCTACCGCAACACCCGCGCCCGCCGCCTCGCCCTGCGCCGCGCGCGCGAGCAGACGCACCGGGCGCAGATCGATTTTTCCGAACTCACCGAAGGCGACTATGTCGTGCATCTCGAACACGGCATCGCGCTGTTTCTCGGGCTGGAAAAATTCGCCAAGGCGGATGGCGCGGAGGAGGAGGTGCTGGTGCTGGAGTTCGCTCACGGGGCAAAACTCTACGCGCCGCTGGAGCAGTCCTACCTGGTATCACGCTATGTCGGCGTGGGCAAACGCAACCCGCAGTTGAGCGAGCTGGGCGACGCGAAATGGGCCAAGGCGAAATCCCAAGCGCAAAAATCCGTGTTCGACTACGCGGCGAAGCTCCTCGCCGTCCACGCCGAGCGCGAGAGCGCCGTCGGCTTCCCTTTTCCGCCGGACAACAAGTGGCAGAACGAGTTTGAGCGGTCGTTTGTGCACAAGGAAACGCCCGACCAGGTCACCGCCATTGCCGCGGCCAAGGCCGACATGGAGAGCGACCAGCCGATGGATCGCCTCATCTGCGGCGACGTCGGGTTTGGCAAGACCGAGGTGGCCATCCGCGCGGCGTTCAAGGCGGTGATGGGCGGCAGACAGGTGGCCTTGCTCGTGCCCACCACCGTGCTCGCGCAGCAGCATTACCAGAACTTCCGCGAGCGGATGAGCGATTACCCGATCACCGTCGAATGCCTGAGCCGGTTCCGCACGCCGGGGGAGCAGCGCAAGGTGGTGGAGGGATTGAAGGACGGCTCGGTGGATATCGTGATCGGCACCCACCGGCTCATCTCCCGCGATGTGGCATTCAAGAATCTCGGGCTGGTGGTGATCGACGAGGAACAGCGCTTCGGCGTCCTGCACAAGGAGAAGTTCAAGGAGCTTTTCAAACTTGTGGACGTGCTCACGCTTTCCGCCACGCCCATTCCGCGCACGCTCTACCTCTCGCTCATGGGGGCGCGCGACATGTCCATCTTGGAGACGCCGCCGCAAAACCGCATCCCCACCGAGACGATCATCTGCGGCTACGACGAGCGGATCATCCGCGACGCCATTGTGCGCGAGATGGCCCGCCAGGGGCAGGTTTATTTCCTGCACAACCGCGTCGGCACCATTGAGGGAATGGCCGCGAAGCTCAAGAAGCTCATCCCCAAGGCGCGCATCCTCGTCGGGCACGGCCAAATGGACGAGCACGAACTGGAGGAGGTGATGCGCACCTTCGTGGAAGGCGAGGCGGACGTGCTCCTTTCCACCACCATCATCGAGAGCGGCCTGGACATCCCCAACGCCAACACCATCATCATCGACCGGGCCGACCGCTTTGGTCTGGCCGATCTCTACCAACTCCGAGGCCGTGTGGGCCGCGCCCAACACAAGGCGTATGCTTATTTGATGATCCCGCGCGACTTGATGCGCACCGAGGCGCGCAAGCGGATCAACGCCATCAAGCAGTATTCCTCGCTCGGCGCGGGGTTCAAAATCGCCATGCGCGATTTGGAGATCCGTGGCGCGGGCAACATCCTCGGCACCAAGCAGAGCGGGCACATCGTCGCCATCGGGTTCGACCTCTACTGCCAGTTGCTCAAGCAGGCCGTCGCCAAGCTCAAGGGCGAAAAGGTGCAGCCGCGCGTGGAACTCCCCGTGAGCCTCGACTTTGTCTCCACCAACGAAGCCGAATGGTTCAAGCAGCCCGAGGCCGCCGCCCCTGCGTTTCTCCCCACCAGCTACATTTCCGAGGCACAGACGCGCATCCAAGCCTACCGGTCGCTGGCCGAAGCCACTACGCAGGAACAGTTGGATCGGCTTCGCAGCGACTGGCGCGACCGCTTTGGGCGGCTCCCGGACGCCGCGGAAAACCTCCTCACCCTCGCAGCGACCCGCCTCGTGGCGGCAGCGCGCAAGATCACGCGCGTGGAAGTGCGCGAGCGCAAACTGATGCTCACGCGCGGCGGCGACTACGTCCTTATCAATGGGAAATTCCCGCGCCTGAGTTCCTCTACGCCCGTTGAGAGGCTTCGGGAAATGCTCGCGCTGTTGCGGAAGTTTTGATGTAGACCCCTTTGTGGGAGAGGGACTGCGCCCGTCAGGAATCGAACCTGAAACCTTCTGATTCGTAGTTTTTAAGTTATATTGTTCCGAACTGTTTGCAAGAGTCCCGATTTGAGCCGGTTTACAGAGGAAATACCAGAGTAAAATTTGGAGGTTCTCGCTCACATGTCGGAACACGAAAACACACTTTGGAACCAAAAAAGTGGCCGAGAAGTGGCCGAGTGAAAAGCCGCTTCGGAGTTGCACACCGCCACGCGAAAAACAGATGCTCGCTATTGACAGTCCGATGCGCGTTAGTGTCTAAGCGTGCCCTTTTTCCAAAAATGGAAAAGCCATTACTCACGGATTGAATGTGCTTGTAAGTATTTCACGGCATGATATATTTTCCGAAATGATCCGCCGTCTTTTTGCCCCATTGCTTCTCGAATTGCTGGAAACGTTTCCGGTCGTGGCCGTTGTCGGTTCGCGCCAAGTCGGGAAGTCCACGCTGGTGCAACAGCCGGAGGAGGCAGCGGGACGCCAGTATGTGACACTCGATGACATTGGCACGCTGTCGGTCGCCCAATCCGATCCCAAGAGCTTTTTGGAAAGCAAAAAGCCCCTGACCATCGACGAAGTTCAACTCCTTCCGGGGCTGCTGCGTGAGATCAAGCTGCTGGTGGACGAAAACCGCCGACCGGGCCGGTTCCTTTTGACTGGCTCAGCGGATCTCGACCATTGCGCCGACATCTCGTCGGTTCTGGCCGGGCGGATTGGCATCCTGCGCCTCCCTCCGATTTCCATTTCCGAAGAGCATCAGGCCACGGGATGGCGGGCATGGATGGAGGCAACGAGCGTTGGCGACCTGGATGAAGCGTTCGCTGGAAGGCGCTATACCCCGCTGCCGCTGGAGCGTGTCCTCAGCGGAGGCTATCCAGACAGCCTGCTGGCCCGTTCGGGAAGGCAGCGCGTGTTGTGGATGGATTCGTTTCGCACTACCTACCTTGAGCGGGATTTGCGCCGCATTTCGGATATTGGCAATCTCGCGGAGTTTTCGCGCCTGATGCACCTGTGCGCCGCAGCCACGAGCGGGATTCTGAACCAGGCGCACATGGCCCGGGACGCCGGAACGAGCCCGGCAACGGCGGGGCGACACCTTTCGGTATTGGAGGCAAGTTTTCTCATCAACCGTCTCCCGCCGTTTTTTGCCAACATCGGCAAGCGCATGGTGAAGGCTCCCAAGCTGTTTTGGTGCGACACCGGCATGGCCGCTCACCTTTGCGGAATATCCTCCGTAGAAGCCCTGCGGGCGGATTCCATCATGCTGGGCCGGTTGGTGGAAACGCTCGTCATGATGGAAATCCAGGCGCTCCGGCCGCTTGCGAGCGAACCCGCGCAGCTATTTCATGTGCGCACCCACGATGGATTGGAGGTGGATGGGTTGCTCGCCATTGGCCGCCGCCACCTCCCGGTCGAAATCAAAGCTTCCCAAACCGTGACGGCCTCCGACGCCACCCCCATTGAGCGCTGGATCGCACTCAATCCCGGACATGGCCCTGGCATCGTCGTTCACACAGGCAAGGACTACCTAACGCTTTCGAAAAATGTCCGTGCGGTGCCGGCCGCGGCGCTTTTTATGCAATAGGAAGAGGGGGGAATTGTTGGTTGCAAGGGGGTAGACTATGATTGACTGTGCAGCTGATTCGAGCATGGCTCGAAGTGACGCGCTATCCCATGCTGAGGATTCCTCGCACCTCTAGAGCATTTTACAAAAAAATGTGGCCAGTGGCTTGGGAGCGCCGAAGGCT
>JBAXQF010000066.1:0-13573 GCA_037131875.1 Verrucomicrobiota bacterium | reverse complement strand
ACGGCCTTCGCCGCCCCAAGACGCGGCTATAGTTTTTGGTAAATTGCTCTAAAGCGCAAGAATTGTTTTTGACACCTGTTTTTAGTTTCCTGTTTGCTTTCTGGTCGGCAGGAAGAAGTAAAATATGCTGCCTCCACCGAGTGCGTCCTTCACGCCGATCTGGCCATGATGCGCTTCGACCGCCATCTTGCAAAATGCCAGCCCGATTCCGAACGACTGCATTCCCCGCTCTGCCTCAACTGAGCCGCTAAAATACTCCTCAAAGATGGCTTCTTTTTCGATATCCGGAACACCAGGCCCCTCATCCCGGACCTCAAAGCAAAATCCTTCCTCTCCATTGAGTTGGTCAGGACGGGCTGAAAGAGAGATCACAGAGTTCGCAGGGGAGAACTTTGTCGCATTGGTCAGCAGGTTTAGAAGAACGCGGTGGATTTGGTTGCCATCAGCTGAAATTGATCCGCCGTTCTCCGGATAATCAACGGAAAGCCGTATCGCCCCATCGTTAAGAAAGGGCCAAGTCATTCGCGCCGCATGCCGCAACAAAGAAGATACCGAGATGTCTGATCGCGAATTTGCCACCTTGTCGGCCTGAACTTTGTTAACCACAAGCAGTTCGCCAACCATAGATAACAATCTCTCAGCAGAATCGCGACAGTGATGGAGCAACGCCTGTTGGTCGGTGGTGAGTTCAGGCGGTGTTGATTCCAGTAAGTCAGTCAAGGAAACAATCGCCGCTGCCGGATTGCGCAAATCATGGACGAGCATGTGCATGCTTTTATCACGCTGCCCTTCCATTTCCTGAAGGTGATCGAGCGATTTTTTGAGTGTCAGCTCACTTTGCCGCAAATGCACCTCTCCAGAAACTGCGGCCGCCAAATCTGCAAGAACACGCTGTTCCTCTTCTGTCCAGATTCTGGGATGCGAGTTGATTGCGCACAATGATCCAAGCAGAAAGCCTTCCTGAGAAGTGATTGGCATTCCAAGATATGAAATGACACCCAAATCGCGGATTGCTCCATTGCCGCAAAGCCTCTCGTCCTTTCGCGCATCCTCAATGACCAGTGGCGCACCTTCACGCACAACAAACTGACAAAAGGAGTGGGTGAGCGGCGTCTCGCGGATCTTATCGTACGGCGACGGCAACCCGACCTGACTCTTAAAAAACTGGCGTCGATCATCCACAAGCGAGACAAGCGCAACTTCCGCTTTGAGAAGTGCCGCTACAATCCGTGTATAGCGATCAAACGATTCTTCAGGCAGCGAGTCGAGCAACCCCGACTCGACCATTACCTCCAAGCGGTCGGGATTATCGAGGGACTGGCTACGGAGCGGGTGTGTTTTCATGAAATAGCCAAAAATTAGCACTTTTGCCGCTGGCGGGGCTGCGGTTTTCGGAGGGGTGTGAGGTGGTTTTTTGGAATCATTTCAAATGAGGGGGCATCCTGCCAGCGGCAAGGTGAACCAGAAGGTGCTTCCCTGGCCGACTTCGCTTTCTACGCCGATTGTGCCCCCATGCGCTTCGACGGCCAGTCGGCAGAAGGCGAGCCCGAGTCCAGTGCCAAACTTCTTGTTCTTCTTTGATTCCACTTGGCCGAATTTTTCAAAAATCTTTTGATGGAACTCCCTCGGTATTCCGGGGCCGTTATCGGCAACCGAAACACGGGCCTCGCCATTGCTCGTTGAAAGGGTTATCTTTACTTCGCCATCTTCGGGGATGAACTTGAGCGCGTTGCCCACAAGGTTGACGATAATGCGCTGGACAATGTTCTTGTCGCAAAGCGTATTGATTCCGGGTTGTGCCTTGACCGTGATCGTGCGATTTTCACTCACAAGCGTAAGTGGTTTAACCGCAGTTTGTATGGTCTGAGCAAGATCACATTGCGCCTTGTCCAGGTGCATTTCTCCAGCTTCCAAGCGGCTTACAGCAAGCAATTGCGACACCATGTCTGCCAGTTTTTGAGTGCTTGAAAGCGCCATTTCCGCCAACTCTCTTTTTGCTTTGTCCAGATGACCGCTGGATGGGTCGCTGAGCATTTCCAAAATCCCCAAAATGACCGTGATCGGAGAGTTCATGTCGTGGACGACCATGTGAACCAGGCTGTCACGGTGCGTTTCAAGGTCGCGCAGTTGCTCGTAGCTTTCTTGCAAACGGCTCCTTTGCTGATGGAGTTCGAGGTGCGCTTTGATGCGGGCATGTATCTCGTCTGCCTGGAACGGCTTGGTTATGTAATCCGCTCCGCCGCACTCAAAGGCCTTCACCTTGTCCGCCGTCTCGTTCAAGGCGCTGATAAAGAGAACCGGGATTTCTTTCAGGGCGGCATCCGCCTTCAGATGCCCGCACAATTGGTAGCCGTCCATCTCCGGCATGTGAATGTCGAGCAGGATGATGTCGGGGCGCTTACTCCTGGCGGCTTGTAGGGCAAGCGTCCCGCTGGTCACGGGCCGGGCTTTGTATCCCCACGATTTGAGCATTTCGCTAAGTAACTGAAGGTTTTCCGGCGTGTCATCCACGACCAGAATATCCGCTAGATCATTCAAGTCAGGGGTTCTTCTCATACATCGTTCCGTTTGGAATTTAGAATATCCAATAATTTCTGATAATTATATTGCTCAACTAGGTCGCATAGGCCTTGCGAGAGCTTTTCGTTCGTGGATTCCACCCTTTGGATCAGTTCCAGCAGGAGATCATAATCCGCATTGACGGCGGCCTGCCTCATCTGCTCCACCAAGTCCAACGGCAGCGATGCGAGTTCCTCTGGCGAGAAATCAGGCAGTTTTACCGTATCCGGCAGCGCATTTTCGTGTTTCTCCAAGTCATACTCATACTCCACTCCGAGCAATAACCGGATTTTCTCAAAGAGTTCCTCTTGCCTAAACGGTTTTCCAAGAAAATCATCCGCTCCAGCTTCTAATGCCTCCTGCCGCATGCGTTCAAAAGTGTTGGCGGTCACGCTCATGATTTTCACCGTATTTCCGCGGGCTGTGGCCCGGATCCATTGGATGGCTTCCAGTCCATCCATGGACGGCATGCGCATGTCCATCAGGATGAGATGCGGACGCCAGGTTTTATAGACTCCGAGAGCTTCCTTGCCGCTGCTTGCTGAACGGGTTGAAAATCCTGTGTGGCTGAGCATCTCGGTCAGGATATCCCGGTTGTCTTCCGTGTCGTCCACGATCAATACCCGATAGCCGGGTTGACCGGCTTTTAATCCGAGGACGCGTTGCAACCGGGGGGCTCGTTCGGCATGGTGCATCTCGCCTTCAATATAGGGGACGGAAAAGCTGAAGACAGAGCCTTTTCCCACATGGCTGGCAACGGTGACGCCTCCACCCATGAGGCGGGCAATTTCCCGGCTGATGGCAAGGCCGAGTCCTGTCCCCTTTCCGGAGCCAGCTTGTTGCTCATCGTGCACCTGCACGAAGGGATGAAAGAGCTTGTCGATCGCTTTGCGTGGAATGCCGATGCCGGTGTCTTCGACGTCGAAGAACAGCATGCGGGCTTTCTTTTCACAGTATGCCCGCAGGACAATACCTCCTTGATTGGTAAATTTCACCGCATTCCCAAGCAGGTTGATCAACACCTGCAACAGCTTGTTCTTATCCGCCATGCAGCAGTGCGGCAGATCATTCATCTTGAGAATATCCAACCGCAATCCCTTAGCATCCGTACGGATGCGGAACATTGCTTCCAGATCGTGGAGTAACGAGGAGGGGTCAAATGAGGAGGGGTTCAATTCAATGCGCCCAGCCTCGATCTTCGCCATGTCCAGAATATCATTGATCAAGGCCAGCAGATGCTCGCCACTGCGGTTGATGGTTGCCAAGTGTTTCTTGTGCTGGGTAGCTAAACCCGAATCATGCAGCATGAGTTGCGAAAAACCGAGGATGGCGTTCATCGGCGTGCGAATCTCGTGCGACATGTTCGCCAGGAAGGCGCTCTTGGCTCGCGAAGCACTCTCGGCCAGTTCCTTGGCTTGGCGCATGGCTTCTTCCGTCGCCTTGAGTTTTCCGATATCGATGATCCAGCTAAGTATGCCTTTCTGTCCCTCAAACTCCGTGCTCAGAAAAGTGGCCATCGTATCCCGCACTTCTCCGTGGGGGCCGACCATCTTGAGCTCCAAATCCCTTACGATACCGTCGCGTTGCAGCACTTGGAGCATGCGTTCACGATCTTCGGGGTTGCAGTAGATGGAGTTGGATGGGCTGCCGATCTTAAGATCGACGATTTCGAAAATCCTGGGGTTGGCAAAACGAATGATGCCATCGACCGAAGTGCTGACGCCAACCGGAGCGGTATCCAGCAAATGCTGGAGTTGCGTCTTGCTCTTATTTAGGGCCTCCGTGCGTTCTATCACTCGCTGTTCCAACGCCAAGTGGGTCTTGAATAATTCATTTTGCGCCAGTTTGCGCTCAGTAATGTCGTGGAGAAAAGACACCATCACGCCTTCGCTGGCTCGGTATTGAACGCTCACATCCACATCAAAAACACTTCCGTCCTTGCGCCGATGCCTGGACTCAAAACGGTTTTCACCCAGCGTCATGATCTTTTGAATGCGAGCAGAGACTTGCTCTTCATCCATAATGACCTCCATGTCGGAAACACGCATGGCGAGCAGTTCTGAAGCGCTGTAACCACTCATCCGGCAATACGCCTCGTTGACCTCTTTCAGTTGCCCCTGCATGTCCACCACGCAGAACCCGTCCATGGCCGCTTGGAGAATAGTTCGGTTCCTTTCTTCGCTCTCACGAAGAATCCGCTCCGCCTTCTTGCGCTCCGTGATGTTGCGCACAATTTTCGACACGCCAACGATATGGCCATCGGCGTTCTTGATTGGCGAGACGGTGACTGAGACATCAACCAGCCGTCCGTCCTTGGCTTGTCGCACCGTTTCAAAGTGCTCTAAAGATTCGCCCCGGCGGATCATCTCCAGAATTTGGGTCTCCTCATCCTGCCGATCTGCGGGAATCAGCCGCATGATGGAAGTCCCCACTAACTCGCTGGCCGCATAGCCGAAAATCTTTTCCGCACCTCTATTCCAACTGATGATGGTGCTGTCCAAGTTTTTCCCAATGATGGCATCTTCCGAAGATTCAACGATCGCCACCAACTGGTTGGCAATGAGTTCCCCCTGCTTGCGCTGGGTGATGTCCTGTTTGACGGCGACGAAGTGGGTGATCTCTCCCTGGCTGTTCTTCATCGGGGTGATGGTCATTTCCTCGGGATACAGGGTGCCGTCCTTGCGCCGGTTGATCATTTCACCATGCCAGACTTTCCCGGAGGAAACGGTTTTCCAGAGGTTCTGGTAGAAAGCCAAATCATGCTGTTCAGACTTGAGCAGACTGGGAGTTTTGCCGATGGCTTCCTCAATTGTATAGCCGGTGAAGGTGCTGAATGCCGGGTTGGCCCACTCAATCACGCCATTTCTATTTGTGATGACAATGGCGTTGGCCGCGGCTTCGAGAGCGCCGCTTCGCAGCCGCAACGCTTCCTCAGTCTGCTTGCGCTCGGCTTCATGGGCGAAGCTTTCCAGGGCGAAGCTGACGTTGCTTCCCATCTCCACCAGGAGTTTGCGAATTTCCTCGTCAAATGCCGCAATCGTGTCGCTGTAAATGGTGAGGGCTCCTATGGCTTTGCCGCCTAGTTGCAAGGGGATGGCGGCGCTGGATTCCCAGCCAAACTGCTTCACTCGTTCCAGCCATGGCCTGCCGCACGGATCATTTTGGAAATTTTGAAGCCAGAACGGTTGGTTGTCTCGAATCGCCGTTCCCGTCGGCCCATGGCCCTTCGGGTCATCAACATTGATGCTAATATCCAACCCTTCGACATATTCAGTTCTGAAGCCAAAGGATGCCGTCGGGCGGACTTTCCCAGTCGCTTCATCGACAAAGCCGATCCAGGCCATTTTCATGCCGCCAAGCTGCACCACAGCACGGCAAATTTTCGGTATCAACTCTTCTGCGTTGGCGGAATGCACAATATCCTGATTGCATTGGGTTAGCGCTGTATAGAGCTGATTTACGCGGCCAACCCGGGCTTCAGCCGCCTTGCGCTCCGTAATGTCTATGGCGGAAACCATCAGACAGACCGGTTTTTCCGAGGAATCCCTCACCAAACTCACAGAAATGTAAACATCGAACAGGGTTCCATCCTTTTTCTTGGCGACCCGTTCGCTGCTTTCGGTCTTCCCTCTGCTGACTTCTTCGATAATACGCTTGGCATTTTCGGGTTGGGCCCAGAATTCAAGAGCCGATCTGCCGATCATTTCGTTTTTATCCGCATAACCCCATAACCCCGCACAAGTCGGGTTGACGTAGGTCACTCTTCCATTCAAATCCGCAAGCGCCACAGCTCCGACGGAGGCTTCAATCGCGCTATGCAGAACCCGCGCCGTTTCCTCCGCTTTTTTGCGCTCGGTAATGTCCATCACCAGCAAGAGAACATAATCCAGGCGACTATCGGATTGCTGCACGCAGGAGATGGAAACCAAGGCATGAATGACCGCGCCATCTTTGCGGATATACCTCTTTTCAAAATTGCAGTTATTGATCTCTCCTGCGAGAAGTTGCTCAAAGAGGAGCGAGTTATCCTCTCTATCCTCAGGATGCGTGAGCTGCTCCCAAGTCAACCGCACCAACTCCTCGCGCGTATAACCGAGGATCTGGCAAAGTTTTTCGTTTACATCCAACCATTTTTTATCTGTGGAAGTAATTGCCATCCCCACGGTCCGATGCTCAAAGAAATGGCGCACACGCTCTTGACTTTTCTGCAAGGCCTCCTCTTCTATTTTGCGCTGGGTGATGTCGCGGATGACGCTCAATAGCATTTCCTTGCCATCGACGATGATTCCGCTTGAACTGACCTCCACAGGAACCGGCGAGCCGTCTTTGCGATAATGGATGGTTTCAAAGAGGATTCCCTCGGTTAGCGCTTGCTGCTTTTGACGGCTGACCAATGCGGGGTCAACATGAAGACGCAAATCCGAGATGTTCAACTGCAACAACTCTTCGTGAGAATAGCCATAAAGCAGCTCTGCCGCACGGTTGGTTTCCAGCAGGTTGCCGTCCAGTTCCATCAGCAGCAGCGGATCTCGGGCATGCTGGGCTATCAGTTGGTATTTGGCAGCCTCCGCCTCCGCCTGTTTCCGCTCAATGACTTCCGATTCCAATTCGCCAATCTTCTGGCGAATGGAATCTTTCATGACATTGAGGCTGTTTCCCAGCGCCCGCAGCTCCGTGTCCCCGGATGTGCTGATGGGGTGATCCATTTCCCCGCGAGCAATGCCGTTCGCAATCTTTATAAACCTGGCAATGGGTTTCGTAAGGTTGGCCGAAATCTTCAGGCTGACCAGAATACCGAGAACGACAAAGCCCATCCCAAGATAGAGCGAGTGCAGCAAGGTTTTTCTCAATTCAGCCTGAACCTCGTCGAAACTCACGCTGGCCCCGAAGCAATAGGGCCTTCCAAGGCGATCCCTGCCTGGCACCAAAACCATTCGCCCATGGCCCCACTCATTCTGAAACGAGCTGAAGGTGGGTTGCATGGTTTCAAAGACCACATCAAAAGCATGAGGGTCCTTGTGAACGTCAAAGAAAGCCGCGTGATCCCGCTTGAGTACATCCTTGCTCGGGGAGGTCGCCGTGGTGAACACGATCTGATCCCCCACCTTCAGGCAGCTCCAAAGATACTGCAAGTCGAGGTCACGGCACAGATGGTTGTTCGTATCGACGATGCGCGTGAACTCCTCCGGGGATACCGACTCCCGGTTTACAATGCGATCGTGATAGTCCGCAGGAACTCCCTCCCGCGGCAAGTGCACGGCATTCAAGAGCTTTTCGTCAAGCGCCTGCAACAATATCTGGCGCTCTGCCAGATAACTTGCAGTCGTGTACACGGCGATGAGCACGATCACAATCGATCCGATTGCAAGGCGGAGTTTTTTCCTGATGGTCATGGCTTGGAGGACTTACCGTCCCAATTTTAGCCGAACATTCAGCCGAATGCCATTTGGATCGAGATTTTCGACCGCCACCGAGCCGCCAAACAGAGAAATGATCCGCTCTGCAACGGCGGGCCGCAAGCCAAGATCGCCCCCGGGAACAATGGCCTCGCCTATTGTCAGCACATCAAAAAATTGAGGGATAAGCTTTTCCGGAATCAAACGGCCTGTGGTTTCAATTGTCAACGTGACCCCGGCTTCCGAAGTGGAAATGGCGAGGTTGATGACACTGCCGGGTTTCGAGAATCTGACGCCAGTTTCCAGCAATGCCTCCAACGCCTTGCTCAGCAATTCGGGTTCTCCAATCACCGATTCGGACAAGATGGGAAACGGTCCGATATCGACATTATACGACTTTGCAAATTCAAGGGAACGCTCTTTGGCATTCAGGAGCGCCAAGCTCAAAGAGGTTGGAGCCTGGGCGAACCTTTCTGCCTCCACATCAATTTGTGTCAGGAGCAAGGAGTCTGCGACGATGGTCAGGATTTTGTCGCGGGAGCTATTAAAATGTCCACAAATGGCCTCTATGGACGGAACCGAGCGGCATTCGTTCAAGATCAGGTCGGTGATGCCGAAGAGACCATTGAGCGGGGTGCGCAATTCGTGGGAAATCAGGGAGAGGAAATCGCTTTTGGCCTTGTCCAGAATGGCGAGCCTCTCGTTGGCTTCCGCGAGTTGATCCCGCGCTTCGGTGATCTCCCGGGTGCGAATCCGCACCGTTTCTTCCAAGCGGGCATTGTTGCCCTCCACCTCAAGCTGCAACTGCCGAAGATGGAGATGGGTTTTGACACGGGCGAGCACCTCGTCGGTCCAAAACGGCTTGGTTATGTAATCCAACCCGCCACACTGGAATGCTGTGACCTTATCCGCCGTGTCCGCCAGCGCGCTGATGAAAAGCACCGGGATGCCCTTCAAAGAGTCGTCCGCCTTCAGGCGCTTGCAAACTTCATAGCCGTTCATCTCCGGCATGTTGATGTCGAGCAGGATCAAGTCGGGTGGTGCGCTCTTGGCGGCTTGCAATGCCTGCACTCCGCCGGTGACAGGACGAACCTTGTAGCCGTATGTCTTGAGCATTTCGGTGAGCAATTCCAGGTTGGCGGGGGTGTCGTCCACAACCAAAATGTCTGGTTGTTTTTGGGGGAGCGATAGATGTGTGGTCATTTGGTTTATCAAGCCTCAAATCGCTCCACGAAAATTGCGAGGAGCTTGCGTTGGAACATTGACGCGGGGAGGCAGAGTATTCCGTGTGGCCAAGTGCAGCAATGGGACGAATGTCCTATGCTATGTTTCGGAATTCCCCAATATGGCGATTGCCGCAGTGCGGGTTTCCACGCCCAGTTTGCCGAACACATTTTCCAAATGATGGCGGACGGTATGTGCACTGATGTTCAGAATTTGGGCGATTTCAGAATTGCGTTTTCCTTCGCCCACCCAGTGAAGAATTTCCCGTTCTCTTGCTGAGAGAGTGTTCAGTAAGCCGTCCTGTTTGATGCGGGAGCGAACCTTTTCTTTGAGCAGCTCATTCTGCGCCATCAATTCCTGCTTTTGACGGCGGGCTCCCAAGTGGACCTCAATCCGGGCGAGCACTTCCTCGGACTGAAAGGGTTTTGTAATGTAATCGTTGCCTCCTCCACGGAGACCGCGCACCTTGTCCTCCAACTCCGTCAAAGCGCTGAGGAAAATGACAGGGACATCCTTCAATGCATTGTCTTCTTTAAGGCGCATGCCAACTTCATAGCCATCCATCTCCGGCATGAGGATATCGAGAAGGATCAAGTCGGGAACTTCGCTTTGGGCCGCTCGCAACGCCTGTGCCCCACTGGTGACAGGACGGACTTTGTAGCCGTTAGTCCGGAGCATTTCGGTGAGCAAATCCAGGTTGGCCGGAGTATCGTCCACGACCATAATGTCCGCCACCTTATGGGCTGGTGTGGGTCTTTGGATCATTTTCTGATTTGCCTGTGGATCGCCGTCCGCCGTCCATGGGCGATCATGATTTTTAAAGTGCCACCGAGTAATTTTATCTCAAATTCATTCTTTCCTGTAGTTGCAGATCAGGCAATCCGCTAAAAAGCGTAGGATTTCATTGCGACCAGCAGGTGAAATAAGACCGGGGACCATCCCCTATCGCAAGAACCTTTCAGTCGAAAGATGGTGAATGGATTTTGGGTGTGTTGTTCTCAAACCAGATTTCCTCAACAACGGCCATATTTCTGACCAGTTGATTGCAGGGTTTGTTCAGAATTATTTCGTTCCCATGAGGAGCTTCATGGAGGGAGAAATGTGGCAGCGGAAATATTTCGGACCTATTGATTTCCGCAATGAGCCATTTTCGTCCGAAATTATTTTCCCGGTTGTTTTGCAAGCACTTTCAAGGCCGATGCTTATGAGCTCCAATCCGTAAGTCGTTCAGAGAAAGGATGCGTTCGTTAGGCGGCGAACCATGAACCTTCTGATTGAGGATTGAAAAAGTGGCCGAGAAGTGGCCGAGTGGTAAATTTTTCCGACTTGCTGAAATTTGCGTAAGTCGTTCAGCGAGAGAAACTGCGCCCGTCAGGAATCGAACCTGAAACCTTCTGATTCGTAGTCAGATGCTCTATCCAATTGAGCTACGAGCGCGGTGTTTCCCTACGGCTTTGTGGCCGTGAGGGACGGAAAATAAAGCATCCAAAGCCTCAGGTTGCAATCCTTTCTTTGGATTTTTTGTCACTCCCCTGCGTATTTTTTCGGGGCGGCGTTTTGTCCGGCGACGGTTTTCAGCCAACGCAGGGTGACGGCTCCCACGGTCTGGAGGCTCTGGGGGCTGAGTTTATCCAGGGTGTCGTCGGCGGTGTGCCAGTAGGGGTAGTCGAATCCGATGAGGTCGATGACGGGCACCTGCACTTCGTTGAGCGGCGAGTGGTCGTCCAGGATGGTGCGGTCAAAAATCGAGAAGGCGCTGCGGACGTTGAGGGCGTCGGCGGCGTCGAAGATCCCCTGCACGAGCTGCTCGGGCGAGTCCGGCGAGAGGGTGATGTTCAGTTTGCTGTTGCCGATCATGTCCCAGAGGACTCCCGCCCGCAGTTGCCGGTTGCGCCCGGTGGCGGCGAGTTCATGGGCGTAGTGGCGGCTGCCGTAGAGGCCATCAGCGAGAACGCCATTGGTTTGCCGGTATTGCACGACGGCTTCTTCTCCGTCGAAAAAGACGAGTTCCACGCGCCGCGCCAGGGCGGGGTCGAGGGCAAGAACACGGGAAAGTTCCAGGAGCGCGCCGGTGCTGGAACCCGCATCGCTGGCTCCGACAAACCGGATGGTGTCGAAAATTTTGGTGTCGTAGTGGGAGGCAACCAGGAAGTGCTGGGTTTTGTCCGATCCGCCGTAGCGGGCGATGAGGTTGACGAACTCCACCGGGCCGCGCGGGCTGGTGTCGATGAAGGTCTGGCGATCCACTTTCCAGCCGTTGCATTCCAGTTCGGCGATGATGAGCTTGCGCGCTTTTTCCAGCTCGGGCGAACCGGAGGGGCGGGGGCCGAGGTCGCACTGGGCCTTGGTGTGGGCGAAGGCTTTTTCGCCGGAAAATTCCTTCCAAATCTGCGCCGGGGGCGGCCCGGCCGGCGTGGAATGGGCGCCGGATGCCTGATCCGCCGCAGACGGCTCGGGTCTGCAAGCGCCCACGCACACCAGCAGGAGCGCTAGGGCGATGCGCAGGCCGGTTTTACTCGTTAGCCAGGCCGAAAATCCCGAGAAGCCGCTGCAGGTCGTCGTTGCCATAATATTCAATTTCGATTCTGCCGCGCTTTTCGCCGTGTGAAACAATCACGTGGGTGGAGAGGTGCCGTTGCAGGCGGTTCTGCAAATGGAGCACCGCCGGGCTGTTGGCGATGGCGGCGGCTGCGGCGCGACCGGTTCGGGGGCTGTTGCGCTGGGCGAGGTGGCTGGCGAGGAGTTTTTCCGTGGCGCGCACGGTCAGGTTGCCGCGCAGAATGGCGTCCGCGAGCAGCGTCTGTTCCTCATGGGTCTTTGCGCCGAGGAGGACTTTGGCATGCCCGACGGAGATCCTCCCCTGGGTGAGCCAGCTTTGGACGCTGGGGGCTAGCTCCAGCAACCGCATGCTATTGGCAATGGCGGCGCGGCTTTTGCCGACTTTCTGGGCAATGTCGTCCTGCCGCAACCCGAACTCCTTGGAGAGCCGCTGGTAGGCCACGGCTTCTTCAATCGGGTTGAGGTCTTCACGCTGAATGTTTTCGATGAGCGCGAGCTCCAGCACCTCCTGGTCTCCGGCTTCGCGGACGATGACCGGGGCTTCCTTCAGGCCAAGCTGCTCGGCGGCGCGCCAGCGGCGCTCGCCCGCGATGAGCTCGTATTTGCCGTCCCGTTTGCGGACGATGAGCGGCTGGATGATGCCATGCTCGCGGATCGATTCCACCAGCTCCATAAGACGTTCTCCGCGGAATTCCGAGCGGGGCTGGAGGGGACTGGCGATGATCTCGCAGGTGGGAATTTTTTGAACCCTTTCGCCGGGTTCGGGCTGGGGGGTGGCAACGCGGGGCTGGATGAGGGCTCCGAGACCTTTGCCGAGGGCGACTTTGGACATAAGGCCGCAACTATGCCACCGCTTCCGCACAATGCCAATGCGCAAAAAGGGGACTTCGCGAAAATCTATCAGGAACAAGAGAAAATAATCAGGAAACCAGGAAAAGAGGAGGGAAAAAGTGCTCGCGCAAAGGGACGCAAAGGCCGCAAAGTTTAAAAAAAGTCTGCTCCTTTGCGTTCTTGGCGTCCCTTTGCGCGAAATCCTCGTGTCTTTTCCTTTCCTGGTTTCCTGGCTTCCTGATTATTTTGTCTTTATTTAGACAGGGTCGCCCGAGCAGACTGACTGGGTGATCCTGCAAAATTTGGAGCTTTTATTTCAACTCGACACCCCGGCCCAAGGCGCGGCGGTGAATATGGCCATCGACGAGGTGCTGCTTCTGCGCGCTAAGCGGCCCATCCTGCGCGTGTATGGATGGGCGCGTTCGGCGGTGACATTCGGCTACTTCGAGCATTGGGAGCCGGTGGCGGCGGCGTTTCCGGGGCGGGAACATGTGCGGCGTTGGACGGGCGGAGGAATTGTGCCGCACGGGGAGGACTGGACTTACTCGCTCATCGTACCCCGCTCGGATGCCTTCGCGCAGGTGGGCGCGGGAGAATCCTACCGGGTCATCCACGAACTGCTGGGCGTGGCGATGCGGGCGGAGGGGATGGAGGCCGGGGTGACGCCCCAAGCCGCACCGAAGGTCTCGCAGGCGTGCTTTGAGAACCCGGCGCAATACGATCTGCTCGCCGCGGGCCAGAAGATCGCCGGGGCCGCGCAACGCCGCTCGCGCTTCGGGATGCTGCACCAAGGGAGTGTGCAGGGAGTCTCCATGCCGCCGGGATTTGCGGAGCGATTGGCGGGGATGCTTGCGCCGCAGGTGACGCCGCGCGCTTTCAGCGCGGAAGAACTCGCGGAAGCGGAGCAACTGGCCGAGGTGAAATACGCGACCGACGGCTGGAACCGGAAGTTTTAGAGCATTTTACAAAAAAATGTGGCCAGTGGCTTGGGAGCGCCGAAGGCT
>JBAXQF010000065.1:0-13611 GCA_037131875.1 Verrucomicrobiota bacterium | reverse complement strand
CAAGGCCAGGGAAGCCGCCGCGAACGGCTCCACCCGCTTCTGCATGGGCGCGGCCTGGAAAGGCGTGCGCGACGGCGATGCCCGTTTTGAACAGGTGCTCGACACGATCCGCGACGTGGCCAAGCTCGGCATGGAGGTCTGCGTGACGCTGGGCAACCTCACCATCACCGAAGCCCGCAAGCTCAAGGAAGCGGGCGTGACGGCTTACAATCACAATATCGACACCTCGCCGGAGTATTATCCAAAGATCGTCACCACGCATTCTTTCGAGGACCGCATCAACACCATCTCCGCCGTGCAGGAAGTCGGGATGTCCGTCTGCTGCGGCGGCATCATCGGCATGGGCGAGACCGAAGACGACCGGCTCAAGATGTTGGAAGTCCTCGGCAACTTTAATCCGCCGCCGGAAAGCGTGCCCATCAACTGCCTGATGCCGATGCCCGGCACGCCGTTGGAGAATCAGCCGCCCGTGGACGTGTTTGAACTGCTGCGGCTCATCGCCACCACCCGCATCGCTTTCCCGAAAGCCAAGGTGCGCCTCTCTGCCGGACGCAGCACCATGACGCGTGAAGCCCAGGCGTTTGCTTTCTTTGCGGGGGCCAACTCGATTTTCTACGGGGATCGCCTCCTGACCAGCGGCAACCCCGGCGTGGATGAAGATCAGAAGTTGCTGCGCGAACTCAACCTCACGGTGCAGGCTCCGCACCAGAGTATGGCGGTTTCCTAAAAAAGAAAAATCAGGAAGCCAGGAAACCAGGAACAAGCGAGGTTCTAAAACCCTTCTTCCCATCCTCTTCCTGGATTCCTGGATTCCTAATTATCCCTTCTTCTATGACCGCTGCACGCGCTCCATTTGCCGGCCTGATTGCCCAGTTGCAATCCGGCGCCTCGCTTTCTGCGGAAGCGGTGGAATGTGCTGCCGCGTTTCTTTTGGAGGCGGAGGCCGATGCCGCGCTCAAGGCGGATTTTTTGCGCGCCCTTTCTCAAAAGGGCGAGACGGATTCAGAAATTGCCGCGTTCGCCGAGGCGTTTTTGAAACGGGCGGTTGACCCGGGGCTCGCGCCGGGCGAAATGCCTGGCCCGCTGCTGGATTGCTGCGGCACCGGCGGGGACAAGCTCGACCTCTTCAATGTCTCCACCACGAGCATGTTTGTGCTGGCGGCGGGCGGCGTGTGCGTGGTCAAGCATGGCAACCGGAGCATTACTTCCAAATGTGGCGGCGCGGATGTGCTGGAATCGCTCGGCGTCCGCATTGACCTGCCTCCGACGGACTTCAAGCGCTGTGTGGAGGAAGTGGGCTGCGGCTTTATGTTCGCCCCGTATTATCACCCGGCGTTCAAGGCCATCGCGCCGGTGCGCAAGGCGCTCGCAGCCGAGGGAACGCCCACGATTTTCAATCTCCTGGGGCCGATTCTCAACCCGGCCCGCCCGCAGCATCAACTCGTGGGGGTTTACTCCAAGGCGGCCCTGCCAAAATTCGCAGGCGTGCTCAAGCAGTTGGGGCGTGTTCGCGCTTGGGCGGTGCATGGCGAAGCGGGCAAGGGACTGGGCATGGACGAGCTTTCCACGCTGGGGCCGACGGATGTTTGCTCTGTGGATGGCGGCGTCATCGCGACGCAGCGCATTGACCCGTGTGCGCTCGGGTTTCAGCCTGCGCCGCTGAGCAGCCTGCGCGGTGGGGATTGCGAGAGCAACGCGCAGATTTTGCTGGGAGTGCTGCAAGGCGAACCCGGCCCGAAGCGGGAGATCGTGCTGCTCAACGCCGCCGCCGGGTTTGTGGTAACGGGGCTCGCGCAAGACCTGAAGGCTGGAGTGGCCCGCGCCGCGGAAGCCCTCGACTCGGGGGGCGCGCTGGCGAAGCTCAAGGCGTTGCGGGATTTCCGGTAGTTTCGGAAATAGGACTTATAAGACCTATAAGACCCATGGGTCTTATAAGAAATTTCCTCCGATTTTTCTCCGCTTTCGGCGCGAATGGAGTATGAAAACCTTTATGGAAGACCACGCTTTTCTTTTTGACCTCCTGAACACCCCCAGCCCCACGGGATTTGAGCTTGCGGGCCAGCGCAAATGGGCCGCTTATGTCCGCCCTCTGGCCGACCGGGTGGAGAATGACGCCTATGGCACCGCGTGGGCCACGCTGGACGCGCGCGCGGCGAAGGGCGGCGCTCCCAAGCGGATCATGCTGGAAGCGCATGCGGATGAGATTGGTTTTATTGTCAAACAGATCACCAAAGAAGGTTTTTTGCGCATCGACCGCATCGGCGGCTCGGACACGGCCACAGCGCGCGGTCGTCGTTTGGAAATTTTGGGCGACAACGGCCCCGTGCGCGGCATCATCGGCAACACTGCGATTCACCTGCGCAAAGACAGTTTGGGTGACGAAAAAGCGCCGAAGATTCACGAGCTTTATGTCGATGTGGGGGCGTCCAACCCGGAGGAAGTTGCCGCGCTCGGGCTGCGCGTAGGGCACCCTGCGGTTTATGCGGATCAGGCGGAGAAACTGGGCAGCCGCTACATTGTAAGCCGCGCGCTGGATAACCGCGCGGGCGGCTACATCCTTTCCCAAGTGCTTGCCAACCTGAGCGCGCGCAAGGAAGAGCTTCGCTCCACGGTGCAGGTCGTCAACGCCGTGCAGGAGGAGATCGGCGGGCACGGGGCGAAGATGGTGGCACACCGGATCATGCCGGATGTGTGCATTGTTCTGGACGTCACCCACGCCACTGACACGCCGGGGATCGACCAAGCCATGCACGGCGAAGTGAAGCTGGGCGGCGGCCCGAGCGTCACCCACGGCACGTGCAACCACCCCGCCGTCGTTGCCCGCTTGCTGGAAGTGGCGCAACAGTTGAAGATCCCCATCCAGCACGAATCCTCTTCGCGCTACAGCGGGACGGATACGGATGTGATTTTTGAGACGCGCGAAGGCATCCCCAGCGCGCTCGTTTCGTTGCCGCTGCGTTACATGCATTCCGTCGTGGAAATGGCCGACTTGGAGGATGTGAAGCAGGTCATCGCGCTGCTGACCGCCTTTGTGGAATCCGTTTGCGAAACCGATTCCTTTGGGGTGACGCTGTGAAGCCGCAAGCGCGCATCCTTGTCGTGGACGACCACCCGCTGCTGCGGTGCGGGCTGGTGGAATTGGTCGGCAGGGAGCCCGGCCTCGAGCTTTGCGGCGAAGCGCACAGCGCGGGAACCACCATTCTTGCGGTCGACAGCGATCCGCCGCCCGACCTTGTCATTCTCGACCTGATGCTTGGCCATGAGGACGGGTTGGAATTGATCAAGCAAATCCGCACCCTGCGCCCCGGCCTCCTGATTCTGGTCATCTCCATGCACGACGAACTCATCTACGCCGAGCGTGCGCTGCGGGCGGGCGCCTCCGGCTACATCATGAAAAAAGAGCCCTCGGAGGAGGTGCTTGCCGCGGTGCATGCGGTGCTGCGGGGTGAAATCCATCTCAGCCGCCGCATGCGCGTGCTGCTGGCGGAAAAGGGGCTGACCATCGACCCGTTCCGCTTCCTGGTGCCGCAGGCCGAACCGCCGCTCTCTGACCGCGAGTTGCATGTCTTCCGGTTGATTGGCGCGGGACTGGCCACCAAGCAGATTGCCACGGCGCTGCATTTGAGCATCAAGACCATCGAGACCTACCGGGAGAACCTCAAGGTGAAGCTGCGCCTCGGCAACGCCTGGGAACTCCTCGCCGCTGCCAGGCAATGGGTGGAGAAGGCGGGGTGACGCCTATTTCAAATTCAAGTTCCCGATGATCCGCAGGCCGTCAAGGGTCAGGTTGGGATGCACTTGCTGCACTTCCGGCAGGCGCTCGGCGATGAGTTCTGCGTAGCCTCCCGTGGCGACGGTTTGCAGCCGACGCCCGGTTTTGAGTTCGCGCCGGATCTCCTCCAGAATCTGCCGCACCAGCCCCCGGTAGCCAAAGACGGCCCCGGCGAGCATGGCGTCCACGGTCGATTTGCCGATGGCCTTGACCGGCTCGCTCAAGTTGATGCGGGGCAGGAGGGCCGTTCGCTGGTAAAGGTAATCCGTCATGACCTCCAGACCGGGGGCGATCACGCCGCCGACGTAAGTGGGAACGCCCTTTGGCGCGGCGAGCACGTCGAACGTCACCGCCGTGCCGAAGTCGATGACAATGGCCGGGGCTCCGTAAAACGCCACGGCGCCGGCGGCGTTGGCCAGGCGGTCTGCGCCGATGGAAGTGGGTTTCGGGTAATCCACCGCCACCCCGAGCTTGGTTTTGTGGTTCACGCGCACCAACCGGGGCGGTTTGTCTCCGGGGCTGGCGGGCAAGCCTTCGGCGAACTCCACGACCGCCGCCTCGGCATCCGGCACGACGCTGGAAAGGATGACCCCGCGCCGGAACAACGTCCCCTTCCCCATGGCCTGACGGATGGCGGCCGCCGTGAGTTTGGGGGTCGGGATGCGGACAGGGGCGCCAATCAACGCCTCGCGTGTCGCCGCGACGAGCTTGGTGAAGGAGTTGCTGATGTCGATGAGGAGATAATCGGGAGCAGCCATTTGCACGATAAGACTCCGGCGAAGCCCTGCGGTCAATTCCGCATTCTTGCTTGAATGAAATGCACATTTGTGGCATTATTGTGCCATGGCTAAAACCGCTATCCTTCGCACCCGTGTTAATTCTGAAAAAAAAGTCGCCGCCGAGGCGGTATTTGCCAAATTAGGGATTTCTCTTAGCGATGCCATTTCGCTTTTCCTGAGCCAGGTCGGCATTCAAAAAGCCATCCCGTTCCCGCTTACCGCCCAACCGCGCCTGGATCTGAGTAACGCCACCCTTGCGGAAGTGGAGCAGCGCTATGCCCGCAGGGTTCCCGCCCCGCAAACTCAGGCCGCATTAAATGAGGACACGCGCAAAGCCCGGCGTTACAAATCGTCCAAACAACTGCTCAAGGCGCTCAAGGCATGATGCGCGAAATCGTTCCCACCAGCCAGTTCAAGCGGGATTACAAGAAGCGATCCCGCGAAAGGGCCTTGGACGATCTGCTCACAACGGTTATTGACCGTCTGCTTATTGAAGCCCCACTGCCAGCCAAGTTCCGTGACCACCCGCTCAAAGGCGGCTAGAGCAATTTACCAAAAACTATAGCCGCGTCTTGGGGCGGCGAAGGCCGTTGCAAACCGTTTGTCCCTTGGGCTGTGTTTACAAACACAGCCGCTGCGGGCCAAGCCGCCTTGCACCAGCCTTCGGCGCTCCCAAGCCACTGGCCACATTTTTTTGTAAAATGCTCTATGCGGGATGCCGCGAGTGCCATCTCAAGCCTGATCTCCTCTTGATTTATGTACAAACCGAGGACGAATTGCGACTGATCCGGCTTGGGAGCCACAGCGATCTGTTCGCTTAAAGCCTCTTGAGAAATCCCGCCGGGCGCGCTACGGTTCATGGCCTCATGCACCGCCGGATCGTCCTCCTTACCTGCTTTTTTGCCCTTCTGCCCCTGGGCTGTGCCCTTGCCCAGAGCGAAACGATCAAACCCACTTGGCTGACGGAGAAATACGCGCGCACTTACACGCTCAAAATTCCCGCGCCGCGCGGGCAGATTGTGGATCGCAACGGCGAACCCTTGGCGGTCACGCGCGTTTGCCAGAATCTCGGCGTTGTCTTTCCCTCGCCGCTGGATTACCCCGCCGCCAAGGCCGTCGCTTTCGCCCGCGAACAAATTGCCAAGGCGGAGCGCCTTACCGGACGGCAGACTTCCCTTTCCGACAAATCCATTGAGCGGCATTACAGCAACCGGGGCATTCTCCCGCTGGACATTCTCCAGGATCTTACGCCCGCGCAGCAGGCCGCATTGAAGGAGCACTTGGGCGGGGGGCTGATGCTCCACCCGGTGTATGCCCGCTATTATCCCAACGGCCCCCTGGCGGCGCACATTCTGGGCTATGTGCGCCGGGCCGGAGCGGCGCTGGAGGGGCCGGTGGAAAACAATGAGCTGCTCTGGCCGGAGGCGGAGGGGATGGAGGGGCTCGAAGCGGCCTTCAATGATCAGCTCACGGGCAAACCGGGCCAGATGACCGTCCACTTCGACGCCAAGGGGAAGAAGGATTACGAAAAGATCACCCTCCCGCCGCAACCCGGCTATACGGTGGTCTCCACGCTCGACCTTCGCCTCCAGCGGCTCTGCGAAAAGGCGCTGGAAAAAGGCGTCAAGCGGGGCGCGCTTGTCTTCACCAATCCGAACAACGGCGACATCCTTGCCATGGCCTCGTGGCCTTCCTTTGATCCGAACCAGTTCATCCCCTCCATTTCCACAGAGCGCTACAAGGCGCTGAACGATGATCCCAATCACCCGCTCATTCCGCGCGCTTATCGCGCCACTTATCCTCCCGGCTCCACCTTCAAAACCTTTGTGGGCATTGCCGCGCTGGAGAGCGGCGCGATCACTCCCGAGGACGAGTTTTCCGGCCCGCCTTCCCTGGAAATCGGCAACATTGTGATGCGCAACTGGAAGAAGACGGATGCGGGGATGCTCAATTTCGCGCAAGCCATGGAGCAGTCCTGCGATACCTGGTTTTATCAAGTCGGCATCAAGACCGGCTCCAAGCCGCTTGTGGAATGGGCGCAACGCTTCGGCTTCGGCGCAAAGACGGGCATTCCGCTGCGCGACGAGAAGGAAGGGCTCGTTCCCACGGACGAGTATAAGAAGAAAAAGGAAGCACGCAAACTGAGCTCGGGCGATCTGGCGAACTTCTCCATCGGCCAGGGCGACCTGCAGGTGACGCCGCTCCAGATGGCCCAGGCGATGGGGACGGTGGCCAACGGCGGGATATTCAACCAAACGCGGCTGGTGCTCCAGGTGCAAAGCCTGGATGACAAGATTGTTACCGGGTATGATTTGCGCATCAAGGATCAGCTTGAGATGAAGCCCAGGAACCTGGAGGCCTTAAAGAAGGGGCTTGTGGATGTCATTACCGGCGCGCACGGCACCGGCGGCAAGGCGGGCGTGGAGAATGTCGAAGTGGCGGGCAAGACCGGCACCGCCCAGTGGGGGCCCAAAACCAAGGAGCGCAATGCCGCGTGGTTCACCGGGTTCGCCCCGGCAGGGAATCCGAAATACGCCTTTGCGGCCCTCTACGAGAGCGACGTGAATCAAAAAAACACCCACGGCGGAACGGTTGCGGCTCCGCTGGTTGGGGCAGTGCTCAAGGAACTTTTCAAGGATGAGAGCAAGCCGCAGAAGCGCAAAAAGCCGAAAGCCGAACCGACGCCGGAAGAGGGTGTTGGGGATTAAAAATTTGCCCGAAAAGCGGCGAAAGGACTCGCGCAAAGGAACGCAAAGGACGCAAAGAGAAAAAGCGTAAGGATTTTAGAGCGTTTTTTTGCGTTCTGTCCTTCCAAGATTCTGTCTTTGCGTTCTTTGCGTCCCTTTGCGCGAAATTTTATTCCCGGATCCAGGTTTACGCGCCTCCGTTCACATCTGCTCCAGCGCATCGGCCACTGCGCCCGGCAGCATGCGCGGGCCGTTGCCGCCCAGCGTGGCGTCCACGGCTTCCAGGCGGCGGATGAGGTCGATCACCTCGCTGCGGGCGTATGGACCTCCGGCGGCGGGGCAAAAATGGGTGCGGCATCCGAACGGACGCTCCGCGTAGATCATGCAGCGGCCAGTTTGCGGGTGGAGCAATGGGCACGCGCCGTCCGCCCGCTCGGGAAGCTGTTTGCGCCCGGCGGCGCGCACTCCACGCGCGGCCACGAGCGCCTCGCCCTTGGTTAAATAAGGCGTCAGGCCGGTGATCTTGAACTGGCAACACTCGGTGAGGAGCGTGCAATCCCGCTGCACAGGACGCCGGGCGAGTTCCGCATACACGGCGCGGACTTCCGCCAGCGCCGCTGCCTTGGCTTCGGCCAGGGGATTCGAGCGCGGGGCGGAGTGGGAGCGGCGGGGTGGCATAGGCCAAAACCCTCTCCATCCATCCGCGTAGCGCAAGCCGAAACCTTCTTCGATGTCGGATTTCAAAGAATTGGAGCTGGAAATCAATGATCTCAGCGATGAGATCGCCGAAGAACATTTGCAGGCGGTTCTTCAAAAAATGAACGGCGTCCACACCGCCCGCATTACCCAAAGCGGCGTCCACATCATCTACAATCCCCACGGGATCACTCCAGGGGAAATCGTCCAAACCGTGCAGCAAGCGGGGTTTACGGTCGATTACCGGCAACCGGGTTAGATATTTTAAGCACCTGAAAAATAGTCTTTATGCCGAGCTTTAGCCGGGCTTCTCTGGATAACAGGAAAAGCCCGGCTAAAGCCGGCTGGCGGGTTCTTTGCATGAGGACCACCAGCTGAAGCTGGTGGCAAAACTTGAAGAAATGCTGGCTGAAGCCCAGCATGCCGCCGCAAGGGGCGGGCTACAGAAAAAATGGAACCGCTCTAAGCAGGACGCGGCGCGGGGCGGTTGCGACGGAGGGCATTCACGATGAGCCCTGCTCCGAAGAGGATCATGAAGAGCGAAAGGAACTGGCCGCGCGTGAGCCCCAGCGTGAAGGGGACGCCCGCGTCCGGCTCGCGGAATTGTTCGCCAAAGATGCGGAAGAGCGCGTAGAGCAGGAAGAAGGCGCCCGTCGTGACCCCTTCCGCCACGCGCGTCCGCGTGCGCAGCAGCCAGAGCAGCACAAAAAGGAGCAGCCCCTCCAGCCCCGCCTCGATCCATTGCGAGGGGTAGCGCGGGTTGAGAATGTCCGCCAACGCCGCCCGCACCGCTCCGCTGGTCTGGGCTGCGGCCACAATTGCATCCGGCGAAGTAAGCGCGGGGTCGATGGTTGCGCAGGCGTCCACGGCTTGCTCCGCCAGCTTTGGGTCTTGGAGCAACTCCGAGGGAAATTGCATGGCCCACGGAACATGGGCAATGCGCCCATACAACTCGCCGTTGATGAAATTCGCGCAACGCCCAAAGAAGATCCCGAGCGGCGCGGCGACGACGAGGTTGTCGCCAATGCCCATCCACGAGATCTTGTGCCGCCGCGCATACCAAAGCGTGAAAAGCACGATGCCGAGAATGCCGCCGTGGCTGGCCATTCCGCCTTCCCACACCCGGAAGAACCGGAGCGGTTCGTGCAGCATCCCGTCCAAATCATAAAACAGGGCGTAGCCGAGCCGCCCGCCCAGGAGCACGCCCCAGAGGGCCGTCGCCGCCACGAAATCGGCCACCTTCTCCTCCGGCATCTCCGAATAGCCGTGGCGGGAAAACCAGCGCAGCATCTGGTAGCCAAGGAAGAACCCCAGCACATAGGCCGTCCCATACCAACGGATGCCGATGCCGTGGCCGAACTCGATGAGGAACGGGCTGAAGTGGTCGATGTAATACGCGAACATGGGAAAGCTCACCTTGGCAGAAAATCCGGCGGCTGCCCACTACGAGATTTGGGAAACCGATAGAATGCACCACAGAGAACACGAAGAGCACGAAAGTAAGAAAGAGGTTATACTCGTTCCCAAGCTCCAGCTTCGAAATGCCGCCAGTAAATTGTGTGTCCAATCCGCATCCACGCTTGCGAAGCTGGAGCTTCGCGGACAAGCGCATTCCCAAGCTGGAGCTTGGGAACGAGGGCAAACGCGCAACGGTAGGGGCGGCACTCCGTGCTGCCCGCTACGCATGCCATGCCTAATTTCCCCCTCACTACGCTTCCATTCCAAAGCGCACCCCACGGGACGACACGGAGTGCCGTCCCTACCTTGACCCGCGCATCCGCGCGGCGATCTCCGAACCGCTTCCAGAGGAGAATCTATCTGAGGTGCCATTATGCAAAAATCTGCTGTTCTGCTGGTTGTCTGCTGCTTGGGGGGCGCGTTGACCTTTTCCGGGTGCCACCGCGCGAAGGATCAAGCTGCGAAATCCAAATCCGAAGGGGCCGCGCCGCCCGTGGCGGAACAGGTGGAGCCCGCGCCCACGCCGGTTCCCGTCAACCGCAATGCGCAGGTGGTCATTCTGGGCTACCACCGCGTGGTGGATAATGTGCGGCACCCGGACACGGAGATCAGCAAGGTGGATTTTGAGAAACAGATGCAGGAGATCAAGGACGAGGGGCTTACGGTGATCCCGATGCGCGATTTCCTGGCTTGGAAGCGGGGCGAAAAGGATATTCCGGCCAAGAGCGTCATCATTACGATGGATGACGGCTGGAAATCACAATACGAGGCGGCCTGGCCGATCCTGAAAAAGTTCGACTACCCGTTCACGCTCTTTGTCTATACCGACTACATCAAGGGCGGGCCGAAGTCCGGCGGCGAGTCGATCACCTGGGAGCAGATTGCGGAGATGCGCGATGCCGGGGTGGACATTGAGGGCCACACGGTTTCGCACAAGGATTTGCGCGGAGCCAAGCGCGGCTCGCAGGCGCCGGATTATGACGCCTGGCTTTGGAAGGAGCTTGCCGATTCCAAGCAGATGCTGGAGCAGCGGCTTGGGGTGAAGGTGGAGGCGCTGGCGCTCCCCTACGGTTTCTACAACGCCCATGTGCAGGAGATGGCCAGGAAGGCGGGGTATGAGGCGATCTTCACGGTGTATGGGCAGAAAATCGGCCACGGGTCGAACAACGAGGCGCTGGGCCGTTACATGATCGAGGCCAACAAGCCGAAGGTCTTCGCCAGCGCGGTTCGCTTTGGGGGAGGCGGCGCGATGGATACAGAGCCGGTGGCGGAATTCACCGGCGGCTCGCTGAGCACGGAACCCGCCGATGGCGCCAAGATCACCGACCCGCGCCCGGTCATCAAGGCCAACCTTGGGAGCTTGGGCGCAGTCGATCCCACCACGCTGGCCATGCGCGTAAGCAGCCTGGGAGCGGTCAACGCGAAATATGACGCCGCAACCAAAACTTACAGCTACCAACCCGCCACCAAGCTCAAGGACAACCGCTACAGCGTCATTGTGACGGGCAAGGCGGGCGGCAAGAAGGTGGAGGCGCGCTGGGGCTTCACCGTGGACACGAAGGGGGCGCAGGAAGAGGAAAAGAAGTAATTACACTGTCGGCCCGGAGGGTTTCTTCATGAGCTTGTAGATCCAGAGCAAGATGACCGCGCCAACGATCGACATGAGGAACCCGGCGGGTTGCCCCTCGCCGTACCAGCCCACGGCTTTGCCCAGCCACCCGGCGAAGAGGCTCCCGCCGATGCCCAGCAGAGCGGTTGGGATGCACCCGGCAGGGCCGGTTCCGTGCATGAGCAGTTTGGCAATCACTCCAACGATCAACCCGATAATAGCAGCCCAGATGATAGTCATATCCCTCCATCGCACGGGAGCGACGAGGCGCGCGGGTGAAAAATCAGCCCACTCATTCGCGAAAATCTGCATCATCTGCGGATATAGCAGTCCTCCAAAAGAATTTCCGAATCCCCAACCGCTCTGCGGAGGGGGCGCGGTGGATCGGCCGCTCCGCGGGCGATTCTTCAAAGCACATCGAGCGGAGCGAGCTGATTTTGTTTGCAACGCCCACCCCCGCAATCGCGCGCGGAGCGCACGATCCACCCTCTGCGTTTCGGAAATCCTTTCCGAGAAATGCTCTAAAACTTCCCCGAACCCTGTTTTTCGCGCTTGAGGATACCTTTGGATGCCTCGAATCGCGGAAAATGGAATTTCGGGGTTGAACTTTGGCTCCCGCTTTCCCATCTTTGACGGACTTATGAAAGCCCGCGTTACCGTCATGCCAAAAAAGAGCGTTCTAGACCCCCAGGGAGTGGCGGTGCGAGACGCCATTGCCCACCACGGATTTCCCCAAGTCAGCGCGGTGCGCATTGGCAAGGTGATGGAGATTGAAATTGACGACGCCGGCCCCGATGCCGAAGCCCGTTTGCACGAAATTTGCGCCGATCTGCTCTCCAATCCCGTCATTGAAGATTACGTTTTGCAGATCGAGGGCTAAGCGCCCCCGGCTGCAATGCTTCGGACGCCCACCCCGTTCTGTGGTATTGTTGCTCCCTTTTTAATACATGAAAGCCGCCGTCATCCGTTTCCCTGGGTCGAATTGCGACCAGGATTGTCACTACGCCTTGCAGAACGTCTTCGGGATTCAGACCGATTACGTCTGGCACAAGGATTCCGCCCTCAAAGGCTACGATCTCGTCGTGCTGCCGGGGGGATTCTCCTACGGCGATTACCTCCGCTGCGGGGCCATTGCCCGGTTTTCGCCCATCATGAAAGCCGTGAGCGATTACGCGAACAACGGCGGCCTCTTGATCGGCATCTGCAACGGCTTCCAGGTGCTCACCGAGTCCCGCCTGCTGCCCGGCGCGCTGGTGCGCAACCGCTCCATGCATTTTATCTGCGAACACCGCTTCCTGCGGGTGGGGGCCACGGATAACCCGTTCCTGAACCTCGCCCAACCGGGCCAGGTCCTCAACATCCCCATCGCCCACGGGGAAGGCAATTACACCGCAGACCAGGCGACGTTGGAGGAACTCAACGCCAACCGCCAGATCCTCGTCCGCTACTGCGACGCCAATGGCACGGTTTCCGACGCGGCCAATCCGAACGGATCGGCCAACAACATCGCGGGCATCTGCAACGCCAACCGGAACGTCTTCGGCCTGATGCCGCACCCCGAGCGGGCCTGTGAAGACCGCCTCGGCAGCACCGACGGCAACCTCATTTTCCAATCCATCCTCAAACACCTGGGCGTTCGCGCCGTCGCCTAAGTCTCACCGTGAACACCACCGCTGTCAGCCTTCCGCAAGATCCTGAAATCACTCCTGCCGTCATTGCCAAACATGGCATCACGCCGGAGGAATACGAACGCATCCAGAAAATCCTGGGCCGCAAACCGAACTTCACCGAGTTGGGCATCTTCTCGGTGATGTGGAGCGAGCATTGCTCGTATAAAAACTCCAAGCCGGAGCTCAAAAAATTCCCCACCACCGGCCCGACCGTGCTCGTCAAGGCGGGCGAGGAAAACGCCGGGGTGATCGACGTGGGCGACGGATGGGGCATCGCCTTCAAGATGGAGAGCCACAACCACCCGAGCGCCATCGAGCCCTTCCAGGGCGCGGCCACCGGCGTGGGCGGCATCATTCGCGACATCTTTACCATGGGCGCGCGCCCGGTGTTCAACCTGAACTCGCTGCGCTTTGGCGCAATCAACGGCGACGGCCCGAACGTCAAGACCAACCGCCGCCTCTTCTCGGGCGTCGTGGCGGGCATCGCTCATTACGGCAACTGCATCGGCCTGCCGACCATCGGCGGCGAGGTTTATTTTGACGAAAGCTATGAGGGCAACCCGCTCGTCAACGTTTTCTGCCTGGGCGTGCTCAAGCACGAGGAAATCGCGCGCGGCGCGGCCAAGGGGATCGGCAACCCGGTGTTTTACGTCGGCGCGGAAACCGGGCGCGACGGCCTTGCGGGCGCGGCGTTTGCCTCGCGCGAATTGACGGAGGAAAGCAAGCAAGACCGCCCGGCCGTGCAGGTGGGCGATCCGTTCAAAGAGAAACTCCTCCTCGAAGCCTGCCTCGAACTGCTGACCACGGACGCCGTGGCGGGCATCCAGGACATGGGCGCGGCGGGGTTGACCTGCTCCACCTGCGAAACCGCGAGCCGCGGCGGCAAGGGCGTGGAGATCGATTTGGAACGCGTGCCGAAACGCGAAGTTGGCATGACGCC
>JBAXQF010000064.1:0-14427 GCA_037131875.1 Verrucomicrobiota bacterium | reverse complement strand
ACCAACCCACGGCGCTCTCAGATCATTGCGCCAAATGAACCCGAAACTGCTCTAAAGCTTTTGATCATCACGGTGACTACTGTCCACCCCCGCTTACCTTGGTGGCGATGAAACTGTAGAAGCTTCAATGGAAGGTTCACCAACCATAGCAGAAGTTCCATCATGTCCTGTTTGTCTGACGGAATCAACTCTTGACAAGTGACATACATGAAAGAGGGGGCCGTTCTTGCGATGAACACAACTGCTCCCAGAAAATTCTCGTTTTCTCTCGTTCCCCAGTGGCACTTCGCTACTCCGCCGCTTCCAGCATCCCGCGGAACTCCGCCTCGGTGAGCACGCGCACGCCGAGCTTTTGCGCTTTTTCCAGCTTGCTCCCGGCCTCGTCGCCCGCGAGCACGTAGCTCGTTTTTTTGCTCACGGAATCGGTCACTTTCCCGCCCTGTGCTCGGATGACTTCGCCAATCACCTCGCGCGGCTCGCTCAACGTCCCGGTGAGCACCCACGTGGTTCCCGCGAACTTGCCGCCGGCGGGCTGCGCGGAGTGGTCGTCGAGCTGGCCAAAGTTCAGGCCCGCCTCGCGCAGCCGCTCAATGACCGCGCGGTTGCCGGGGTTTTCAAAATGCTGGGCGATGGCGGGGCCGACCACCGGGCCGACATCGGGAATCCGTTGCAACTCGTCCGCCGTGGCGGCCATGAGCGCGTCGAGCAGGTGGAAGTGCGAAGCCAGCGCGCGCGCCGAAGTGACGCCGACGTGCAGAATGCCCAGCCCGAAGATGAGCCGCCAGAGCGGTTGCTTTTTGCTCGCCTCAATTGCGGTCAGCAGGTTGGCGATGCTTTTTTCGCCCATGCGCGGAAGGCTCGCGAGCTTGGCGACGTTGAGTTGGTAAACATCCGCGAGGTCGCGGGTGAGTTCCTTATCCACCAGTTGCTCCACCATCGCTTCGCCGAGGTTCTCGATGTCCATCGCGCCGCGCGAGGCGAAATGTTCCAGCCGCCGCTTGAGTTGCGCGGGACACGCGGCGTTGACGCAGCGGAGGGCGACCTGCCCTTCATCGCGCACGACAGGGCCGCCACACGCAGGGCACGCCGAGGGCATTGCAAAAACGCGCTCTTCGCCCGTGCGCCTTTCTTTGCGAACTTCCACAACGGCGGGGATGACCTCACCCGCTTTTTCCACCACCACGAGGTCGCCGATGCGGATGTCTTTGCGGGCGATTTCCTCCTCGTTGTGCAGAGTCGCGCGCGCCACGGTGCTGCCGCTCACAAACACCGGTTCCAACTCCGCCACGGGCGTGAGCACGCCGGTGCGGCCCACCTGCACCGTGATGTCGCGCAAGCGCGTCTCCGCCTGCTCCGGCTTGTATTTGTAGGCCATCGCCCAGCGCGGGGATTTTGCGGTGAACCCAACGGCATCGCGCTGCGCAAAGGCGTCTACCTTGATCACCGCGCCGTCCGTCTCGAACGGAAAATCGTGCCGCACGGCGTCCAACTCGTGGATGGCTTTCAACACCTCCTCAAGCGTGGCGGCAGTCCAGGTTTTTTCGTGAATGGGCAGCCCGCATGCACGCAAGACGTCGAGCGCCTCCCGGTGGGTCTGCCACTGTGCGCCTTCGAGCGCGCCTGTGCCGTAGAAGATCGCGCCCAAGCCGCGCTTGGCAACAATGGCCGGGTCGAGTTGTTTGAGCGAACCGGCGGCGGCATTGCGCGGATTGGCAAACGGCGGCTCCCCGGCGGCGGCGCGCTCTTCATTGAGCGCCGCAAATTGCGCCTTGGGCAAAAAGATTTCCCCGCGCACTTCCAGCAGCCGTGGGACGTGCGCGCCCGCAAACCGCTGGGGCACGCCGGGAATGGTGCGGACGTTTTGGGTCACGTCGTCGCCGGTTGTGCCGTCGCCGCGCGTGGCAGCATACTGAAGCACACCCTCTTCGTAGAGCAGCGAGATGGCAACGCCGTCCACTTTGGGCTCGATCACCGTTTCGATTTTTTGCCCCGGCAGCAGCTTTTCCAGGCGGAGGAAAAATGCGGCGACTTCCTCCTCCGAGTACGTGTTATCCAGGCTGAGCATCGGCGCGCGGTGGCGAATTTGCGCGAACTCCTCCAGCGGCGCTCCGCCCACGCGCCGGGTGGGAGAATCAGGCGTGGCAAGCTCGGGGAATTGCTTTTCGAGGTCTTGCAACTCGCGGTAGAGCCGGTCGTATTCCTGGTCGGAAATCGTCGGCGCCGCCTCCTGGTAGTAGCGGCGGTTGTGCTCTTCGATTTCGCGGCGCAACGCGGCAACGCGGGCGGCGGCTTCAAGTGACCAGAGATCCATCATGGGGATTAGCAGCGTTCCTTTGCCTTGATCTCGTCCCAGATCGCGTCCATCTCCGCGAGGGTGCAGTCCTCGGGCTTGCGTCCGCGTTCCTTGAGGGCGACTTCCAGCGCCTGGAAGCGTTTGCTGAATTTCCCGGTGGCGCGGCGCAGGGCCACCTCGGGTTCCACTTTGATCTTGCGGGCGAGGTTGACTGTGGCAAAGAGCAGGTCGCCCAGTTCCTCCTCGATCTTGTCGGGATCTCCGTGCGCCAGCGCCTCCTCGGTCTCGGCGAGTTCCTCGCGGATCTTGCCAATGACCTGCACGGGCGATTCCCAGTCGAACCCGACGCGCGCCGCTTTTTTGGTGATCTTCTCCGCGTGCAAGAGCGAGGGGAGCGCGTCCGAGACGCCGTCGAGCACGGAGGTGTGCGTGGTGCCTTTTTCCGAGCGTTTGATTTCCTCCCAACGCTGCAAAACAGCACCGGTGTCTGCGGCCACGACATCGCCGAAAACGTGCGGGTGGCGGCGGATGAGCTTGGCGTTGAGCCCGGTGGTGACGTCATCGAAGGTGAAGCGCCCGGTCTCCGAGGCCATCTGGCTGTGCATGACCACCTGGAGCAGCAGATCGCCAAGCTCCTCGCAAAAATGGGCGTCGTCGGCCCGCTCAATGGCCTCCACGGTTTCGTAGGCCTCCTCGATCAAGCAGCCGCGCAGGCTGGCGTGGGTCTGCTCCTTGTCCCAGGGGCAGCCGTCGGGAGCGCGAAGGCGGGCGACTGTGGCGCGAAGTTCGTTCATGGGTGTGGTTTTCATTTGGAGATAAGCACAGGCACAGGGGACGTCGGATTCGTACGGGAAATTCCCTCTTTGAGCAACTCGGCGTTGATCGCAACGGCCAGGTCGCTGCGGATTTGCGTCCATTGCTCGCAGTGATCCGTCCATGCGCTCAATTGGAATTGCATCATGTCGGTTCCCAGATCGGTGAGCAGCACTTTGGGAGCGGGCGTCGAGACTACCAGCGCATGAGCGGCGGCGATGCGGGTGAGCAGTTCGATGATGCGGCACGGGTCGTTGCTGGAAGGGACGCTCACGGGGAGATCAATGCCGCGCCGCCGGTTGGAGAGCGTCCAGTTGGTGAACTGATCCGAGATGAGCTTGCCGTTGGGCACGATGATCTCCGAGCCGCTGCCGGTGCGGATGATGCTGGCGCGGATGCCGATGCGATCCACCACACCCGAGGCGTCGCTCATTTGCACCACGTCGCCGACCTTGACGGGGCGCTCAAAGAGCAGGATGACGCCGGAGACGAAGTTGTTGATGATATTCTGCAAGCCAAACCCCAAGCCGACGCCGAATGCGCCCACAAGGATGTTGAACTTGGTCATGTCAATGCCCGCCGCCGAGGCCGCCATGTAAAAGCCGACCAGCAACACCGCGTAATGGAGCATGGTGGAAACCGCGTAGGAGAGGCCGCGCTCCATCTTGATCCGCGGGTAAAAATCCTCCTCCAGCGCAAAGCGGATAAACCGGGAGATGAGGAACGCCGCCCACACCACCGCGCCAAATGCAAGCGCCTGCCCAAAAATCGTGAGATCGGTATTCGGTTTGGCGAAGAGGGTTGCGGCGCGCTCGATCAACGGCGAGCGCACCGTGAGCAGATCGAGCGTTTCAGATGCCCACAAAAGAAGGGCTGCCAGCTCAAAGATGCGATGCGTGCGACGCCAGAGCAGCGTCCGGTGGCGACGCACCATGCCGAGTTGCGCCAGCGGTTCGGCAGAGAGCCCGGCAAGGATCAGGCCGTCGGCGATCCGGGCCGCCGCGTAGAGCACCACCGCAAGGTAGGCGCTTTGCAACGCCGCATTGCCCATCAGATCTCCCAGGCTCACATTGCCCAGCAGGTTCGCCAAAAAGGAGGCACAAAAGACCCCCAGCACCACACGCGCGCCCGCGAGCGTCACCTTGGAGAGCCGTTGCTCCTCCCCGCGCAGGGCGTTCAGTTTTCCAGAACGCAAGAGCCACACCAACGCGAGCGCCCCGCCCGCCATTTCCGCCACAAAGAGCAGCCGGGCCAGGATGGGCAGCGCCACGGCCACTTTGCGCAGTTGGTCGATGGCATAAAACACCACCATGGCGTTGAGAACCGGGTAAAGAGGAGAATCCACCACCCGACGCAGGATGAGGATGGCGGGGATGAGTGCGGCGGCTCCCACAAGGGCGGTCAGCAACGGCGGAGCCTCCGGGTAAATCCAGTTCGCCGCCGCCAGGGAGAACGCGAGAGCCATCGCGACGGGCCCCTCGAAGACTTGGGCGGCGCGTTTCAGGCGCGGCTCGTCATCGGCCCAGCCGCGCATCCGCCGCCGGGTCCACCAAAGCGCCGAGAGCAGCACCGCGAAAAACAAGCCGTGGAGGAAAAAGGTGGACGCCTGCGCCTTGGCGTAAGAGGCAAGCGCCGTCCATTGCTTGGCCCATGCCGCGCGGCTTTCCTGCGCCAGGTCGAACCCCGCCGCAAGCCGCACCGACTCGCTCCAGATCGGCACGCGCCAGAGAGGAACGCTCTCGGAGACAAAAAGCCGGGCCGCCGCCTGCGGACGCATTTGCTTGATGCGCTCGCGCATCCCGTTCACCTGCCGCTCCTGCTCCTCGGCCTTGGTCAGCAGTCCGCCGAGTTCCGCCCGCCGTTTCAGGACTGCCGAGGTCGTCTTCCTGGTCGCTGCACCGAGCCCTTCCATGCGGGCAAGCAATTCGCGCGGCGTTGCCTTGTCATATTTTGGCTGGAGTTCGCCCAAGCGCTTGAGTTGACCCTCGTAGCGCGTGACCCGCTCGGTCAGCAGACGCTTGGCTCCAGCCAGGTCTTCGCTGGAGTTCTGCCACCGGGATTCCAGTTCGCGCACTTTCTCGAGTGAAGGGCCTGCGGCAAGCGCCTTTGCGCTTTGCTCCAACTGCACTTCGATTTCGTGGAAAATGTTTACTGCATCATTGGCGGACAGCATTGGCTCGCTCTTGAGCACCTCGTCGATCTTGCCGCGCTCCTCCTCCGCAGCAACGATCTGCGCGGTCAAATCCGCCAGTGAAAGGGGCGTTGCGCTGGCTGCGGGAGTCGCCGTGGGCGAAGGGGCTGGCATTGCCAGCAACGCAAGATCCGCATTTTGGGCCTTTGCAGCGGGACTGAAAAACAGGACTGCCGCGGAGGCGAGAAGGAGGGCTTTGGAAATCTTCTGCATGGAGATAAACACGGTGTATCCAGCGATCCGGGCCTGAAGTCAACCCGGCATTTTTCAGACTACCGCGCCTTTTCGTTTTTTTTCGTTTCCGATTTTTGAATTCCGCTGTATTCTTCCCAACCTCGCTGTCTTCGGAACCCGGGTCTCCCGGCCTCTCCGAGGCGCAAAAATGGTGGTCGTAGCTCAATGGTAGAGCTCCAGATTGTGATTCTGGCTGTTGCGGGTTCGAGTCCCGTCGATCACCCCATTTTCCCCAAGAGGGAGGCCGCATCTGAAATTGCAAAGCACGGGCGCCATAAGCTACGCTCGGCCCGTGAACTTCCCCATGACCCCCATGAAACGGCTGCTGGTTTTCCTCTGTTGCACTTCCGCAGCCCTTGCGCAAACGCCAAAAGCCACCCCCGCTCCGCTTGACCCGCTGCTCACGGCGCCGACGGTTTGGGAAGCGCCGCAGTTTGTGGAAAACAACGGAACGCTCGGTTTCCGCTGGCTTTCTGTGGCGAAGGATTCCGCGCAAAGCACGCTGCAAACGGCCACGCTCTTTGGCCAGCCGGTCTGCCAGACCCTGGTGCGCTTTGATCAAGGCAAACCGAAGGAAATCACCGCCCTCTTTTATAACCGGGGCGACATGGGGGAAATCATGCGGATCACTTATGAAAAGCTGGTCCAGGATCTCATCGCCGCGATCTCTGCGTCCCTCAAGACCGTTGCCGTCCCTCGCGGCAGAGACGCCACCAACGCGGTGAAGGTGGACGGCGTGGCGTGGAACACCCCGGCATCCACCTATCTGCTGGAGTATTCCTGCACCAAGACGCCACAGATTCCCTTTCGCGCCGAATTCGTGCGGCTGCGCATCACCCCCGTGGAAAAACCCAAAAGCCTGCTGGAGCGATCCTTTGCCGAATCGAAAAAAGAGGTCTTCAGCGGCCCCAAACATGTGTTCCACGACGTGGCCAACGGGGATGTGCTCATCAAGGACATTCCCATGATCGATCAAGGCCAGAAAGGCTACTGCGTGGTGGCCACCGCCGCTCGCGTGCTCCGCTACTACGGCATCAAAGTCGATGAAAACGAGCTGGCCCAGCTTGCCAACTCCTCCGCCAGCAGGGGAACCAACTTGCAAGCCATGACCGACTCGCTCAAGAAACTCGCCGCCCGGTTCACCATCCACGTGCGGACGATTTACGAGATCGATTACCGCGGCCTGATGGCGGACTACGACCAGATCGCCCGACGCTCCAAAGCGAGCCCGCTCAACCCCAACGTCCAGGATGCCGGCGGCCTGTACGACCAAATGAAACCGGAGGTTCTCCGTGAAGCGCGCATCAAGAACCACAGCGGCCTTTCCGCATTCCAACGCCGTGTCAAGGAACACGTGGACACTGGCATCCCCGTGCTCTGGTCTGTCATACTTGGCATGATTCCCGATGGCTCCAAAGCCAAAATGCCGGGCGGGCACATGCGCCTGATCATCGGCTACAACGAGAAAACCGACGAAATCCTCTACTCAGACTCATGGGGCATCGGCCACGAACTCAAGCGGATGCCCGCCGCCGACGCCTGGGTCATCACCACCACCACGGGCTCCGTCGAACCGCTGTAACTGTCTTGCAAAGCGCGGCGGAGGGACGCTAACATACCCTTTTTATGCGACAAATCGGCATCGGCATTGCGGGCTTCGGCACCATCGGGGTGGGCGTTTACAAACATCTTACCGGCAACCGCCGGTTGCTTTGTGAACGGCTCGGCCTGGAGTTGACCGTCAAGAAAATCGCGGATCTGGACATCGAGACGCCTCGGGCTGGCGTGGCGACGCCTCGCTCCATCATGACCGGGGACTGGCAGGATCTCATCGACGACCCGCAGGTGCAGGTGGTGGTGGAACTCATGGGCGGCATCCAGAACCCCTACAAGTTCGTCATGGCCGCGCTGGAAAAAGGGAAAATCGTCGTCACGGCGAACAAAGCCCTCCTGGCCGAACACGGCAAGGAAATCTTCGCCTTCGCCGCTGAAAAACGCGTGCCGATCTTTTTTGAAGCCGCAGCCGCCGGGGGTGTGCCGATCATCAAAGCCCTCAAGGAAGCGTTTGTGGTCAACCACATCCGCTCCATGCACGGCATCGTCAACGGGACGAGCAATTACATTTTGACCCGGATGACCCAGGCGGGACTTGGGTTTGAAGAGGCGCTGAAAGAAGCGCAGGCCGCCGGGTACGCCGAGGCCGATCCCACGCTGGACGTCAACGGCTGGGACGCCGCCCACAAGGCGATCATCCTCGCCTCCCTCGCCTACGGATTCTGGGTCAACGCGGCGGACATCCACGTCGAGGGCATCCAGAACATCACGGCGGCGGACATTGAATTCGCCGAGAAACTGGGCTACACCATCAAGCTTCTGGCGGTCATCAAATCCGATGACAACTGCACGGAAAACTGCCCCGTGGAAGTGCGCGTCCACCCGACCCTCGTGCCGCAATCCCACGTGCTGGCCTCCGTCAACGGCGTGTTCAACGCCATCGCCGTCCACGGCGACGTGGTGGGCGAAACGCTCTTCTACGGACGCGGCGCGGGCCAGGACGCCACGGCGAGCGCGGTGATCAGCGACCTGGCGGAAGCCGCGGTGGCGCTGGAGATTCCGCGCCCGAACTTCGGGTTCGTCCCGCACGGGCTCTACGGCAAAGGCAAGCCGATCAGCGAGGTTGTTACGCCGTATTATTTAAGGCTCGCCGTCGTGGATCGCCCCGGCGTGCTCGCCCTCATCTCCGGCATCCTGAGCGAAGAGGAGATCGGCATCTCCTCAGTCATCCAGCCGGAGGCCCACGAAGAGGAGACCGTGCCGCTCGTGCTCATGCTGCACAACGCCTCCCAAGGCCAGATGGATCGCGCCATCGGCAAAATCGCCGCCCTCGACTGCGTCAAACGCCCGCCGCAAGTGCTGCGTGTGGAGACCTTCGCCTAAACGGGAAATATTTCGCGCAAAGAACGCAAAGGCCGCAAAGAAAAGAACCACCATGCCTCCATTCAAAACCCTTCACGACCGGGGCTTGATCGCCCGCTACCGCCAATACCTGCCCGTCAGCGACGCCACGCCGGTGATCTCGCTCAACGAAGGCAACACGCCCTTGATCCACTCGCCCAAACTGAGCCAGATGGTCGGGCGCGGCTGCAACGTCTTCATCAAATACGAAGGGCTCAACCCGACCGGCTCCTTCAAGGATCGCGGCATGACGATGGCGATCTCCAAAGCCGCTGAAGCCGGTTCCAAGGCCGTCATTTGCGCTTCCACCGGCAACACCTCCGCCGCCGCCGCCGCCTACGCCGCACGCGCAGACATGGACTGCATCGTGCTGCTGCCCGCAGGGAAAATCGCGCTCGGCAAGCTCGCCCAGGCATTCATGTACGGCGCGAAAGTCGTCGCCATTGACGGGAACTTCGACACCGCGCTCGACCTCGTGCGCGAGATCGGCGAGACCGAGCCGATCACCATCGTCAACTCCATCAACCCTTACCGCCTGGAAGGCCAGAAGACGGCCTCCTTTGAGATCATCGAGGAACTCGGCGACGCCCCGCAGGTGCACATTTTGCCCGTCGGCAACGCCGGGAACATCAGCGCTTACTGGAAGGGCTACCAAGAATTTCACACGCTGGGCAAAGCCACGCGCCTGCCGATGATGGTTGGCTTCCAAGCCGCCGGGAGCGCGCCGATCTTTTACAACAAAGTCATCGAGAATCCCGAAACCATCGCCACCGCCATCCGCATCGGCAACCCGGCGAGCTGGGACTTGGCCAATGCCGCCCTCAAGGACTCCGGCGGCGCGATTGATATTGTGGACGACAAGCGCATCCTCGCCGCGCAGGCGTGGCTCGCGGCAAAGGAAGGCATCTTCGTCGAACCGGCCAGCGCCGCCTCCATCGCGGGCCTCATGAAATGCGTGCAGGGCATGGAACCGGCCTTCAACCTCGGGCGCGTCCCGGACGGCAGCAACATCGTCTGCACCGTCACCGGCCACGGCCTCAAAGACCCGGACGTCGCCAAGGAACAGTGCAAAGGGATCATCGCAGCCAAGGCGGAGAAGAGCGCGATTATGAGTTTGATTGGGAGGTAAAGCGGTCTACTCCCCAATAATCTTCACCAGCACGCGCTTGCGGCGTTTGCCGTCGAATTCCCCGTAGAAAATCTGCTCCCACGGGCCAAAGTCGAGCTTGCCTCCCGTGATGGCAACCACGACCTCGCGGCCCATGATGGTGCGCTTGAGATGGGCGTCGGCGTTGTCCTCGTAGCCGTTGTGGTGGTATTGGGAATGCGGCTTCTCGGGCGCGAGTTTTTCCAGCCAGGCCTCGAAATCCTGGTGCAGCCCGGCCTCGTCGTCGTTGATGAAGACGCTGGCGGAGATGTGCATGGCGTTGACCAGGCAAAGCCCCTCTGTCACGCCGCTCTCGCGCAGGGCGGCGGTCACCTCCGGGGTGATGTTGATGAATTCGCGCCGCTGGGGGATGTCGAACCACAATTCCTTGCGGAAAGACTTCATTTCTTCGCTTTGAGCGCCGCCGCTTCGGCGTGAAGTTGGCGTTCGGCTTCCACCCAGTCGTGGGTGGAGTCGCCGGGCAGCCCGAGCTTTTGCCGTTTTTCGGCGATGAAATAAGCGCGCAGGGCAATGTCCGCCGGGGTGATGCTCGCCGCGGGTTTGGTGACGGCGGAAGCCTTCACGCGGATGCGGGTTGCGGGAGTTTTTGCGGGCTTGGCTGCCGTGGCAGCCTTTGCCTTTGGCGCTGCCTTGGCTTTTGGCGCTGCGGCTTTCTTCGGGGCGGGTTTGGAGGCCGATTTTACGGCGGCAGCCGCTTTGCTCGGTTCCAATGTTTTTGGAGTGGTCGGTTTCTTTGCCATGATGGTGTTCCTTGTTTGCGTTGAGCCCCGGGAGTGGGAGAATCTTATGTTTTTCCACGTTCCCTCGCAACCGGAATTTCTTCGGTTGCATTTTCGCCGGAGCGGGGCTCCATTGCCTTGCGTTCCCCGCTTCCCCCCTCCATGAAACACCTGGCACCCCTGCTTTTTGCGGTTGCGATTCTCCCCCCTGCCCTGGTCTCGCATGCCGGGGTGGTTTTTGAAAACAGTTTTGAATTTCCCGCCGTTACAGGCCGAACCCCCCGGGCCGCCGGAGGCGACATCTCCAAGGCCAACCCGGCTAAACCCGTCGACACGCAACCGGCATGGAGCTGCTTTGAAGACCAGCCAAACATCGGCGCCGAAGGAGGCGGCGTGGTGGCCGGGCTGACGAACCAGGTGGCCCGGACGGGAACGCAAGCGCTTTTCATCGAGGCGACCAAGTTGAGCCTCCCCTACCTCGGCGCACTCTTTGTCTCCCGGCTCATTCCCGTTGCGGGCGGCAAAAGCTACAAAGCGAGCATCTGGGGGCGCAACGATGCCACCAATCCGCTCTCTCTCGCAACGGCACAGCTCTTTTTGAAAATGCGCGTCGATTTCTACACCGACGAGGGCAAAACGGAAACAGGCGAGAGCCAATACCTGCTCCTGCCGCTGCCCGGGAGCAAGGGGCGTCCGCTGTCGATTGTGACCACGGGGTGGAATTGCCTGGGCCTGCGTTTTAGCGCGCCTGCCGGGGCGAAGTATCTGGTGGTCAGCTTCCGGTGCGATGCGAATGCGGAGCAGGGGGACATCAGCGGCACCGTTTATTTTGACGATTTCACGGTGGCCACCGAGCCGTTGCAGCCTGGAGCCGAAGGCGTTTCAAAACCGACGCCCACCCCCTCCAATCCGTAGCCTATGGGAGCACACGGGGGTTACACGCAGAGAGGGTAGGGCATTCGATGCAGGAGTGTGAAAATCCTCCTTGCCCTGTTTCATGTAGCCCTTTTCCCCGACAAAGGGGAGGGTTTGATCTGGCCGCTGGTGGCGAGCGCTTTTTTCTTTGCCGCCTGGCTGCGATGGCTGGGAGCGTGAAAAGAAGACTCACCACAGAGAACACGAAGAGCACGAAGACATGAATGAGGGCTTAAACTTGTTCCTTCCTCTGTGCTCTCTGTGTCCTTCGTGGTGCATGCTTTTGATTTTATTCCCGGCTTGCCTTTTTCCCTGGCTCGGCTGACATGGGGGGGATGCAAGCTCTTATCGTCCTTTGGTTTGGTTGGGTCAAAAACATGGGGTGCCTCGGCGTCGTTCTCTTGATGGCGTTGGAAAGTTCCATTTTTCCGGTTCCCAGTGAAATCGTCGTCCCGCCCGCCGCTTTTCTGGTCGCCCAAGGGCATATGAGCCTCTGGGGCGGCGATTCCCTGCGGGTCGGTTTCTGGGGGGTTGTCCTTGCGGGCACGTTGGGCTCGTATCTCGGCTCCGCCATCACCTACTGGATCTCCCGCTGGCTGGGGCGCGCCGTGGTCGTGCGCTGGGGAAAATATTTTTTTGTGAACGAACAGAAGCTCGCCATGGCCGAACACTGGATGCACCGCTACGAAGCAGGCGGCATCTTCTTCGCCCGGCTGCTCCCGGTGATCCGCCACCTGATTTCCATCCCCGCAGGCATCGTGCGCATGAACTTCGGGACGTTCAGCCTGATGACCGTGGTGGGCTCGTTCATCTGGTGCGTTGTACTCGCCTGGCTGGGAGCCGAGGCGCAGCGCGCGCAGCCTGATCTGATCAACGATCCCCAGGGCATGATCACCTTCATCAAACACCAATCCCACTGGATCGTCGGCGGCATCGCCGGGCTGGCCGTTCTCTATTTCCTGGTGTTGAAGCTCACCGCCAAACCCGAAAAGCCCGCCTGCTGCTGCACTGAACCGGCGGAGTAGGCGCTTGTCCCATAGGACTTACAGGACGTATCAGCCCCATGGGACTTATAAATCTTTTGTGGTGGCACGCGCTTCTCTTTAGTATGCTCGCTTCTTCCTATGACCACGCAGACCAACACCCCTTCCACTCCTGAGACACCGCTCCTGACCGGCGCGGAGATTCTCGTCAAATGCCTCGAACGCGAGGGCGTGGACACCATTTTTGCCTATCCCGGCGGCGCCAGCATGCCGGTGCACCAGGCGCTGACCCGCAGCACGCAGATCCGCACCATCCTCCCCCGGCACGAACAGGGCGGGGTGTTCTCGGCGGAAGGCTACGCGCGCGTGACCGGCAAAGCGGGCGTCGTCATGGCCACCTCCGGCCCCGGCGCAACGAACCTCATCACCGGCATTGCCGACGCCTTTCTCGACAGCGTGCCGCTCATCGCCATCACCGGCCAGGTCGCCAGCCCGCTCATCGGCAAGGGCGCTTTCCAGGAAACCGACATGTTCGGCATGAGCCTGCCGGTGGTGAAGCACAACTACCTGGTGCTCGACATCGCGGACATCCCGCGTGTGGTCAAAGAGGCGTTTTACATTGCCCAGACCGGTCGGCCCGGCCCGGTGCTCATCGACCTGCCCAAGAACGTCCAGGAAGCGAAGGCTCCGCTGGTGTTCGCGGAGACGGTGGATCTCCCCGGTTACCATCCGCTGCCGAAAGCGGATGACGCCGCGCTCGAAAAAATGCTCGCCCTGATCGCAGGCGCCAAGCAGCCGGTGATCTACTGCGGCGGCGGCATCATTTCCGGCGAAGCCTCGGGCGAACTGCTGGAATTCGTCGAACGCACGGGCATTCCGGTGGCCACCACACTCATGGGCGTGGGCGGGTTCCCCGAAGATCACCCTCTCGCCCTGAAATGGCTGGGCATGCACGGCACCGTCTATGCGAACAACGCCGTCAACGAAGCCGACGTGGTGCTCGCCATCAGCGTCCGGTTTGACGACCGCGTGACGAGCAAAGTGGAGCGTTTCTGCGAGCACGCCACCATCGTCCACCTGGACATCGACGCCTCGGAGATCAACAAAAACAAGCCGGTGCAACTCGCCATCCAGAGCGACGTGAAATACGCCTTGGGTCGCCTCAACTGCCTGCTCGAAGCGGCAGGAGCCAGGCGCGCCGCCGCCCCCGCCGTCTACCCGGCGTGGTATGCCAAGATCGAGGCGTGGAAAAAGCAATACCCCCTCGCCTTCCGCGACACCGAGGAGGTCATCCAGCAACAATACGTGATTGCACTGCTCGACGAGATGACCCAGGGCAACGCGATCATCACCACCGGCGTCGGCCAGCACCAGATGTGGGCGGGGCAGTTCTACAAATTCCGCAAGCCGCGCACCTTCCTCACCTCGGCGGGCCTTGGCACAATGGGCTTCGGCTATCCCGCCGCGCTCGGGGCGAAGGTCGCACGGCCTGACATGGAAGTCATCGACATCGACGGCGACGGCTCCTTCCTCATGAACGTGCAGGAACTCGCCACGGCGCACATTGAAGGCATCGCCGCCAAAGCGATCATCCTCAACAACCAGCACCTCGGCATGGTGGTGCAATGGGAGGATTTGAAATACGGGAGCAACCGCGCCCACACCTTCCTGGGCGACCCGAGGGATTTGGAGCGCATTTACCCCAACTACGTCGCCATCTGCGGAGGCTTCGGCGTGAAGTGCGAGCGGGTGCTGCACAAGAAAGACCTGCGCGCGGCCATCCAGCGGATGCTCGACGCCAAGGAAGCCTACGTGCTCGACGTGATGGTGCCCTACACCGAGCACGTCCTGCCGATGATCCCCGGCGGCATGAGCTACAAAGACGTCATCACCGACCCGATCAACAGCAAGCTGACCGCCAAGCAGGGAGCGGCGCTGCCCACGGCACTGTAGGGGGGGGGCGAACAGCCATTTTCCGCGCTGAAAGCGCAAAGGACACCAGCCCAGGGCAACGCCTTGGGTAAAAATAAAAGAGGCGCGTGCCCTGCAAGGGCGCTGGGAAAATGCACTAGTGTCCTGTCAGGTTATTTCTTTCAATAATTATGAGGGATGGTAAAACCCGAGAATGCCCAAGAGAGGACGCCCGGTAATCCAGA
>JBAXQF010000063.1:0-14522 GCA_037131875.1 Verrucomicrobiota bacterium | reverse complement strand
AATCTGCAAAAACTTTGGGTATACATGTCAGGGCTGAAGCCGGTGGCAAAGCGGAAATGCCGGCTGAAGTCCGGCAAGAAGAGACACTGTTTTACGTGCCCTCAGAAAATAGGGAATGCCGCAAAATTCATTCCACCTCTTCTTAATCTGCGCTAATCTGCGAAATATCCCTTCTCAAAACCTCAGGGCTCTGCAATGTGGCTCCGCTTCGCTCCGCATGGAGGAAGCCGCTACGCGGCAAGGCAGTCTGCGAATAAACATGCATTATTCTTTCTGGAAAGACCTTCGTCATCGCTTGGAATGGCTCGCTTGTGCGGGCCTTGCCTGGGGCATTCCCCGGATTCCCCGGCGCTTGAGCGTGGCCCTGGCCAATGGCTTGGGCGCGGCGGCCTACCGCGTGGACGGGCGCGGACGGCGGGTCGCCCTTGCCAATCTCGCCTGCATTTTCCCCGAGCGTCCCGAAGCCGAGCGCAGGAGCATCGCGCGGCGTTCCTATCAAACTTTCACCCGGACGATGCTGGATATTTTTTGGGGACGGCGGCTCACCGCGTCCAACTGGCGGCAATACATTGAGGTGGAAGGGGATATTGAAACCTTCCGTCGCGAGGCGCAGGAGCACGGGGCCGTCTCCATGTGCATCCACTGGGGAAGTTTTGAGTGGGCCAGCCATGCGGTCGGCTTTCTGGGCGTTCCCACGCTCATCGTGGCGGAGACGTTCAAGAATCCCCGCCTGAGCGCGCTTTTTAACGGTGCGCGCGAAATCTCCGGCCACACCATCATCCCGCAGGAAAACTCCATGATTCGCCTGCTGAAAGTCGTCAAACGCAAGGGAGCGGCGGGGATGCTTGTGGATTTGACGCTCCACCCGGATCAAGCCGCCGTGCCCATCGAGGCGTTCGGGCGCAAAATGTGCGTCACCTTCATGCATGCCGTCCTGGCGCAGCGTGGCGGAGCCCGGATGGTGCCCGTGGATGGCATTCCATTGCCGGACGGACGCTGCCGCATCGTCATCAACCCCGCGCTGCCGATCCCACCGGAGGCCTCGCCGCAGGAAATCGCCCAAGCGTGCTGGGATTTCTATGAATCGCGCGTGCGCGAACGGCCCGAGCTTTACCTCTGGGCCTACAAACACTGGCGTTACCGGCCCCGCGCCGCCGCGCCGGGGGATTACCCCTTCTACGCCAACGTCTCCTCGAAGTTTGAAAAACTGCTCGCCGCAAACCCCACAAAAAAAGAGGCCGCTGCACGCGCCGGGGAATTGACAAACGAATCCGCTTGAACTGCATTAGACCCACCATGAAAACGACCCGCTTTCTTTTCGCCGCTGCCAGCGTGTTGGCATTGACCCTCCTTGGCGGCTGCGTGGGCCCGCTGGGCAGCAATCCCAACCCTGTCGCCTACAAACCGCATAATCCCAACAACGTGCGCGTGAAAGTCTCCCTCTCCACCCAGCAAGTCTATGTGCTGGAGGGCGACCGTCCGCTGCTTGTTGCCGCGACCTGCGTGGGGAAACCGGGCGGGACGCACACACCGTGCGGGGATTTCAAGGTGTTCAGCAAAATTGCCCACAAGCGTTCGGGTTCCTACGGGTTTTATAAAAACGGCGGACAGATCGTCGAGGCGCAGGCCGGGCATGGTTCGGGCACTTACATCGGCTACCCGATGGCCTATTGGGTGGAGTTTACCACCGGCTACGGCTTCCACGAAGGCTTTGTCTGGCCCGTGCCGCGCACCCACGGCTGCCTGCGGCTGCATAAAAATGTCGCGGCGAAATTTTACGCGCTTGTCCACGAAGGCACGCCCGTCAACATCGCCCAGACCCAGCCCGAAGACCTGACCATCGGGCGCAACGTCCCCCGTCCGGTCGATTACAATGACCCGGATCGCCCGGCTGAAATTCTTTGCTCCGAGGCAGCTTTCACCGCGCCCAGCGGCCCTCTTTTGATTGAGCAGTAGGGGTTGGCTGGAGTTGTATGATTGCCAAGCACGTCTTTTACGAGGGGCGGGTGCAGGGGGTGGGCTTTCGCTACACCACGCGGCACCTTGCCAAAGGGTATGACATCCTCGGCTGGGTGCGCAACCTGCCGGACGGGCGGGTGGAACTTCTCATCGGCGGCGAGCCGGAGGAGGTGACCGGGTTTCTGGACGCCATTGTGGAAAGCGAACTGGCTGGGTTCATCAAGAACCAGCAGGTGCATTCTGTGGATGTCTCCGCGCTCGCGGGGCTGAGCGGGTTCACTATTCTGCCATAAGCCCTATAGGGCTCATAAGTCTTATAGGACGTATATGGCCTACGGAATAATCCGCACCGGGGTGCCCACGGAGACGTTGCGGAAGAAGGCTTCCGCCATGAAACTGGGCATCCGGATGCAGCCGTGCGAGGCCGGAGCGCCGGGCAGGAACCCTTCGTGCATTCCCGTGCCGCCCACGATCCGCATGAAATAAGGCATTTTCGCACCGTCGTATTTCGCTCCCTTGGGTAGGGGATCGACATTGCGATCTGCGTCTTTCTTGATGACCTCGCCGGTTTGCGCGTCCAAATAATCGCCAAACCGGGAGGAGACGTGATCCTTGTCTTTCTGGATGATTTTGAAGCTTCCCGAGGGCGTTCCAAAACCCTCGCGCCCGGTGGAGATGCTGGAGATTCCCACAAGCTGGCTGCCTTTGAAGAAATAGGCGTGCTGTTCGCTCAGGCGGATGATGATGGAGGGTGCGCCGCTCACGCCCTCGCCATCCCAATAGGAAACCGTGTCGAAGCTGGGGCGGCCCCGCTCAGGGACGGAGACCACTCCGCCGTTTTCCTTGAGATATTGCGTGCCGCGATCCAAACGGGGATCCGTGGTGCACCCCGCGAGGAGCGCCAAGCTGACGAAAAGAATTGCTGAAATGGAAGAGCGCATAAGAAAAACCGATGTGTGTGACTAAAGCGCGCCTGCCAGCGGGCGTCAAGAAACGTTGGCGGGAAAGGTGGGGATTGCTGGCCGCATCTTTTTCTGCTATGAGTTCCCGTTCTTTGAATTATGCCCACCTACGAATACCAGTGTGAAAAGTGCGCGAGAACTTTTGATTATTTCCAATCCATGAAAGACGACGCGCTCACCGTCTGTCCCAAAGAATGCTGCCAGCAGGAGACTTGGGGGGAGGGGAAGGTGAAGCGCTTGCTGGGCACCGGGGCGGGGCTGATCTTCAAAGGCTCCGGCTTTTACACCACCGACTACCGCTCCAGCGGCTATAAGGCGGCGGCGAAGAGTGATGCGGCACCCGCCAGCACCCCGGCAGCCGATAAAAAATAGCATTCCATGGCTACACCTCCGCCTCCTCTCGTTTGTAAAGCATGTGGCTACGCCAACGAAAGCCAGCGCGTGTATTGCCACAACTGCGGCGTCAAGCTCAACCGGGACGTTTTCATCCCCGCGCCGCAAGAGCACCAGGCAGCGGCGGAGAAGAAACACCGCGAGGTCAAAAAAATCATGGCTCCAGAGCGGGGAGATTTTGCAAAGACGCTGAAAAAGCTTTGCAAAACGCTGGCCCTGGCCGCCGTCGCGGGGTTGCTGATCGACGCCGCTTTGCCGCCCGAAGGGGTCGCACTGCCCGGAAAAGGCTCCGAAGCCGTCGAGCCGCTTCCCTTGGATTCCATCCTGGAGAATCTCGTTGCCGCGCCTGCGGGCAAACGCATCCTGTTGCGCGAGGCGGACATCAACGCCTACTTGCGCAGGGAGCGCTTTAAAAAACTGCCCTCCTGGCTCACCGATGCGGTTCCCCTGACAGCGCTTGTGCATTTCGAGGACAACGTCGCGACCTTTACCCTTCTGGGCAATGTGGCGGGGCATCCCCTCGGTGTCACCCTTTCCGGCCATCTGAAAACGGACAAGACGGCGGGGCTTGTCGGGACTTGTACGGGAGGAGGCATTGGGCGGATTCAAATTCCGGCGGAACTGGCGACCTATGCGGGAGGAGCCATCCCGCTGCTGCTGGATGCGATGAAGCGTGAGCGGGAACTGCTTGGGCAGCTCGGTTCCATTGAAATCGGCAAACAACAAGTCATTTTGGGCGCACGCGGCCCCGCCGTCCCAACCGCTCCGGGTGGGGCTGCGGGACGTCCCGCGATCCGTTGATGAAACCGCGCCCACATTGGAGGCGAACCTTGCACCTGCTGGTTCTGGCGGCCTTGGGCGTCTTTCTGCTGCCCGCCGCTTCCGCCTGGGCGTTTGATTTCACCCAGCGCAGCGTTAGCAAGACGGCGCAGTTCATCGTCTATTCCTCTGACATCCGCTTGCGGCTTGCGGTCCTCGCGTTTGTCGAGACCGCCAAGGAGGCCGTCTTGGAAACGCTCGGCTTGGGCGATCACTGGAAATTCCCCATTGTCATTGACTTGCGCAGCCCCGCTTCCACCGACTCCACCCGGCTCGCAAGCCGGGTCAGACTGATCCAGACCGAAGGCGGTTGGATGACGCAAGTGGACGTGGTGCTGCGCGAAGGCGAATTCAAGCAGGTGCGTTTTCCACAACTGATCGTCCGGGCGATCCTGTTGGAACTGGCCTACCGCGAGCACCCCCCGGAGGTCGGCGTGCGCTACCAGGAGCCCTCCTCCTGGTTGGTGGAGGGCCTGGCCCAGAACATCCAGGTGCGGGCCTCGGGTTCCGCGCCCAATGCGGCTATTTTCCGGCAGTTGATTGAGACGGGACGGCTGCCGCAAATCCGGGATTTTCTCAACGACAATGTCACGGTGATGGACCCCACTTCCCTTGCGGTTTACGGCACCTGCGCCGCGAGCCTGGTGGATCTGCTGGCGGACACCCCCGGCGGCAAGGCCGGTTTGGTGGCGCTGCTGAAAGGGTTGGCGGGATCGGAAAGCGATCCCGTGGCGCAGCTTTTAAAATACTTTCCCGTGCTCGGCGGCAGCGAGACGGATTTGGAAAAATGGTGGACGCTCGGCTTGGCCCGGCATGCCACCTCGGAGAGCCACCTCGCGCTGAGCATCCCGGAAACCAACGCGCGGCTCACCCCGCTGCTGCGCTTCCCGGTGGTCACCGACGAGAAAAAGAAAACCAGTGTGGAGTGCGATCTCGCCGATTTCAAAACCTTCCGGAAATACCCCGGAGCCAAGGCCGCGCTGATGAAGCAATCCGCCGAATTGATCGGACTGCTCCAACAAGCCCATCCGCTGCTGCGTCCGGTGCTGCTGGAATACCAGCGCATCTTCAACGAGCTTGCCGCAGGCAAAACGCGCCGCATCGAGGAAGCCCTGCGCGACGCCGCCAGCTACCGGGAGATGATCGTGGAGCGCATGGACAAGATCGACGACTACCTCAACTGGTATGAGGCCACGCAAATGCCCCAACAAAGCGGCGCGTTTGAGGATTTCATGCAAGGCTCCAAAGCGATGGAAAAGTGGACGCCGCCCAAACGCAACGATGCGATTTCCAATTACATCGACCAGTTGCAACGGGAGTTTGAGTAAAACAAACTATGCAATAGCAACGGTAGGTTTGTCCCATCGGGACAACGCGAAAGTAGCCCGGCGTTTTAACGCCGGGTCGATCATTTGTGATGGGATCGTCCCGGAGGGACGGTTGGTGGCTGGAGGGGCGTTTTTCAACCGTCCCTCCGGGACGAAGTGCTTCGCCATAGAATCCCGGCGTTAAAACGCCGGGCTACTCTCAGGGCATCCCGCTGGGATGCAAAAACCACCGCTCTAACCATCCCGTTTCGGGCTCAAGTGCTCATGGAACCAGCTTGCCGCTTCGTGGGCCACGGCTTCGAGCGCGCCGGGTTCCTCAAAAAGATGGGTGGCGTCGGGAATGAGGCGCAGTTCCGTGGGGCAGGTCATCCGGCTCATGGCGTCGCGGTTGAGGCCGATCACAACGGTGTCCAGTTCCCCCACGAGCAGGAGCGTCGGGCTTTTTACCTTGGGCAGCCAGGCCGAGGCGAGATCCGGCCTGCCTCCTCGAGAGACCACCGCGCCGATGTTCTCCCCGAGTTGCGCCGCTGCCATCAGCGCCGCGCCGCCGCCGGTGCTGGAGCCGAAGTAACCCATGCGCAGCCCGCGCGCAGCATCCACGTTCTCCAGCCAGTGGGTCGCCGCCACCAGGCGTTCGCAGAGCAGCACGATGTCAAAGCGCAGGTGGCGCGTGAAGGAGTCGATCATTTCCTCCTCCCGCGTGAGCAGATCAAAGAGCAGCGTGCCCAAGCCTGCTTCGCGCAGCATCCGCGCCACAAATTGATTGCGCGGGCTCAAGCGGCTGCTGCCGCTGCCATGCGCGAAAAGCACCAAGCCGGTTGCCTTTGGGGGAATTTGCAATTCCCCGTCCAAGGTGACCCCGCGCACCGGTATCAAGATTTCATTCTCGAATTGAACCGCCATAATGCATCTCCTCTTGACAGGAAGATCGCACCAATCCGGCAAAAGTCCAACGGCTCACAGCGGATATTCAATCTATCAGGAACTCAGGAATTCAGGAAAAAGCAAGGAGGAGAAAATCCCCAATCCTCTGCCTTTGCGTCCTTGGCGCTCTTTGCGCGAGACCTTCCGCCGCATTCATCTCACGCAAACATCAGGCGGCAGATGACGATGGAGGCGATGACGCCCACCAGATCGGCCGTCAGCCCGGCGGGGACGGCGTGCCGCGTGCGGCGGATGCTTACGGAGCCGAAATAGACGGCAATGACGTAGAAGGTCGTTTCCGTGCTGCCAAAGATCGTCCCAGCCATGAGGCTCTGCATGCTGTCCGCGCCGAAGTTGCGCACAATCTCTGTGAAGACGCCCGTCGTTGCGCCGCCGCTCAAGGGCCGCACCAGCACCAACGGCAGAAGATCCACCGGGAAGCCGATCCACGCCAGCGGACGCTCCAGGAGCCTGGAAAGGAGATCGATGCCCCCCGCCTTGCGGAACATCCCCACCGCCACCAAAATGGCGACCAGAAACGGGATGATGCGGGTGGCCACCTGGAAGCCCTCGCGCGCTCCCTCCACAAACTCCTCATACACCGCAACCCCGCGCAGCCAGGCGTAAAGGGGAAAGAAGGTGAACGCGAAGGGCAGCGCCAGCATTCCCGCCACGCTCAGGAGCCGCGTTGCCCAGTTCAAACGGGCAAGGTTTTCAGGCAGCGGGGCGTACGTGAAATTCAAGAGGTTGGGAGCCAGGGGACGCAGGGCCGCGAGAAGCGCATCGGCCTGATCCGGGAAGGCGAGAGTGCAAAACAGCAGCGCCAACCCAAGTCCATACAGCGCGAGCAGAAATTTGCCGTCGCGCGTCAGGGGCGTGCGCGGGGGTTCCTCGGGCGCGGCTTCAATGGGTTCGGTGGGCGTGATGCTGGGAGCCGGTTCGGCGGGCGGAAGTTGGTAGCGGGGCAGTTTCTCCAACAGTTTGACGCTCACGATTCCCGCCGTGAACGCGCAGAGCGTGGCCAGCAGGGCGCTGCCGACGATGGCCGTCGGGTTCTTGGAGCCGTTGATGGCGAGGATGCCAATGGCGGTGGCGGGGATCAACTGGATGGAGGCCGTGTTGGTGGCCAGGAAGGTGCACATGGCGTTGCTGGCCGTGCCGGGGCGCGGGTTGAGCTGTTCCAGGTATTTCATCGCCTTGAGGCCCATGGGCGTGGCGGCATTGCCCAAGCCCAGCATGTTGGCCGCCATGTTCATCGCCATGGTGCCGAGCGCCGGGTGTTCCGCCGGGACATCCGGGAAAAGCCGCCGCATCACGGGCCGCAGGGCACGCGCGAGGACTTGGACAAGCCCGGCGAGTTCCGCCAGCCGCATCATTCCCAGCCAGAGGGCGAACCAGCCCGCCAGCGGCAGGGCGATCCCCATCACGGCGTCCTTCGCGCTCACGGCGGCGGCCTCCGTCACCGCGCCCAAATGGCCGGTGAACCCGCCGATGAACACGGAAAGCAGCACAAGCCAGAGCCAGATGGGGTTAAGCACAGAGGGATTATGACCCAAGACGCCGCCCTTCGCCAAGAAGGGAGTTTTAGGTGAAGCGGTATTCGCCGCTGTCGGCATGGGGGATTGCCCGATTTGGGATTGATTTGCCCTCTCAGAAATTTAACGTGTGCGGATGTCCGCTCTTTCTTCCACCGCCTCATCCTTTTCCGCCCCCTTTGCTCCCGCCGATTCCTTCGCCCGGCGCCACCTCGGCTCCAACGCCCCGGAGACGGCGGAGATGCTCTCCACGCTCGGTTTCGATTCGCTGGCTGCCTTGGTGGACACGGCGGTGCCCGCTGGCATCCGGCTTCCGGCCCCGCTCAACCTTCCCGCAGGCAAGGGCGAGCACGCGACGCTGGAGGAACTCGGCAGGATTGCGATGAAAAATCAGCTTTTCCGCTCGCACATCGGCATGGGGTATTACGACACCATCACCCCGCCGGTCATTCTGCGGAACATTTTGCAAAACCCCGGCTGGTACACCGCCTACACTCCGTACCAGGCGGAAATCTCGCAGGGGCGGCTCGAAGCGCTCTTGAATTTCCAGACGATGATCGTCGAACTGACCGGGATGGACATCGCCAACGCCTCCATGCTCGACGAAGGCACTGCTGCCGCCGAGGCGATGCACCTCTGCCGCACGCTCTGCAAAACGACGGATGCGAACACCATTTTTGTTTCCAACGGGTGCCACCCGCAGACCCTCGCCGTGGTGCAGACCCGCGCGGCGGCGCTGGGCGTGCGCGTGGTGGTGGGTGATGCGGCCACGTATGATTTCAGCGAGAAGACCTTCGCCGTGCTGCTGCAAGTGCCCGCAACGGACGGGGCGCTTCTTGACCCGACGGCGTTCATTGAAAGGGCGCACAGCCACGGGGCGATGGCGATTGTCGCTGCCGATCTGCTTGCGCTCACGTTGATTAAATCCCCTGGTGAAATGGGGGCCGACGTGGCGGTGGGCACCACCCAGCGTTTCGGGGTGCCGATGGGCTACGGCGGGCCGCACGCGGCCTACTTCGCCACGCGCGACGCCTTCAAGCGCGCCATGCCGGGCCGTCTTGTCGGCGTTTCCCGCGATGCGCACGGCAACCCCGCGCTGCGTCTTGCGCTCGGCACGCGCGAACAGCACATCCGCCGCGAGAAGGCCACCAGCAACATTTGCACCGCGCAGGTGCTGCTTGCGGTGATGGCCAGCATGTACGCCGTCTATCACGGGCCGGAGGGGCTCAAGCAAATCGCGCGGCGCGTCCATCTTTTCGCCGTCACGCTGGCGGCGGGTTTGCGCAAGCTCGGCTGGAACGTCGCCAGCGGGCCGTTCTTTGACACCGTGCGCGTGGACTTGGGAACCGCCAGCGCCGCTGAAATCGTGAAGCTCGCCGAAGCCCGCCACATCAACCTCCGCGTGCTCGACGCCCACACCGTCACGATTTCCCTGGACGAAACCACGGACGACCTCGCCGATCTTTTCGCCCTTTTCAACGGCGGCAAAGAAGTCGCGCTCGACCTCGCCGCGCTGGCTGCGGAAACCGACGCCGCGTTTGCAGACGGCCTGGCGCGCCAGGGCGCCTTCCTCGCGCAGCCGGTCTTCAACGCGCACCACACGGAGACGGAGATGATGCGTTACATCCGCCGTCTGGAGGTGAAGGATCTCTCGCTTACGACCTCCATGATCTCGCTCGGCTCCTGCACGATGAAGCTCAACGCCACCAGCGAGATGCTCGCGGTGACGTGGCCTTTGTTTGGCAGGCTCCACCCGTTTGCGCCCGTGGAACAGGCGCAGGGCTACGCGCAGCTTTTCCGCGAGTTGGAAGCCTGGCTGGCCGAGATCACCGGATTCGCCGCCGTCTCGCTCCAGCCCAACGCCGGTTCCGCCGGGGAATACGCGGGGCTGCTGGCCGTGCGCGGCTACCACGAGAGCCGGGGCGAGGGAGGCCGCAACGTCTGCCTCATCCCGCAATCCGCCCATGGCACCAACCCCGCGAGCGCGGCGATGGCCGGGTTCAAAGTGGTGCCGATTTTATGCAGCGCGGACGGCGACATTGATTTGAGCGACCTCCGCGCCAAGGCCGAGGCGCACAAGGACGACCTCGCCGCCCTCATGGTCACCTACCCGAGCACCCACGGGGTGTTTGAGGAGACGATCCGCGAGATTTGCGCGGTCGTCCACTCCCACGGCGGGCAGGTTTACATGGACGGCGCGAACATGAACGCGCAAGTCGGCCTCACCAGCCCCGGCTTGATCGGCGCGGACGTCTGCCATCTCAATTTGCACAAGACCTTTGCCATTCCGCACGGTGGTGGCGGGCCGGGTGTCGGCCCCATCGGGGTCGCGGCTCATCTCGTGCCGTTTCTTCCCTCACATCCCATCGTACAGCCGGGCGGGGATGCCAAGGCTGGTGCGGTCGCTTCCGCTCCGTGGGGGAGCGCCTCGGTGCTGGTGATCCCGTGGGTGTACATCCGCATGATGGGCGGCGAAGGCCTCAAAGCGGCCACGGAATACGCCATCCTCAACGCCAACTACATCGCGCGGCGGCTCGAACCGTTCTACCCCGTCCTTTACAAGGGCAAGAGCGGCCTGGTGGCCCACGAATGCATTCTCGATGTGCGCGGGCTCAAGGAGCGCACGGGCATTGACGTGGAGGACGTCGCCAAGCGCCTCATCGACTACGGATTCCACGCCCCCACGATGTCCTGGCCCGTGCCCGGAACGCTGATGGTGGAGCCAACCGAGAGCGAGTCGAAGGCGGAACTCGACCGCTTTTGCGACGCCATGATCGCCATCCACGGGGAAATTCTCGCCGTGGAAAGCGGCGCGCTCGACCCCAAGGACAACCCGCTCAAGAACGCCCCGCACACGGCGCAGAGCGTGGTGAGCGACGCCTGGACGCGCGCCTACCCGCGCGAGCAAGCCGCCTTCCCCGCCCCGTGGACGCGCGAAAGCAAGTTCTGGCCCGCCGTGGGCCGCGTGGACAACGTGTACGGCGACCGGAATCTGGTGTGCGTGATGGGCGGGTGCCAGTAGCGGGAGGGGAAGAAGTTTTATCCGCAGATTACGCAGATTGACGAGGGGCTCTCCTGAAAATCTGTGTAAATCTGTGGATGCCTTTTCCTCTTCTCTGTTGGATCTTTGAATCCGGCTGCCTTGTTGCGTCAATTTGCCAGTTGCTTTTCTTTTTGAAACCGGGCACATTCGCCAACTCCCACTTGTTGGGAACTTCGGGGAAACGCTCACGTGGCGGAATGGCAGACGCGTACGACTCAGAATCGTATGGGGAGACCCGTGGAGGTTCGACTCCTCTCGTGAGCACCCCCCCCTCTCTTTGTTCTCCGTTATCTCGTTCCCAAGCTGGAGCCTGGGAACGGGAACGGAAATGCACTTGCACCACGAAGAGAGGAAGAGATTTCAGGAATCCTTTCCCGCCTTCGTGCCCTTCGTGTTCTCTGGGGCGAATCTTTTTTGCGGCTATTCCTTTTGGTTTTTTAGGATAATAGTTGTCCACACCCATTGAAAACCGACTTAAAAACCTCGCCGCCCACCGCATTTCCCGCCGGCGTGACCAATGCCAATTGGTTCAGCTTTTTCAATGCCGTCTCGTTCCAGATTTTCCTCGGGCCGCCGCTCATCCTTTACGCCAAGAGCCTCGGCGCGAGCGCCACGCTGCTCGGCTTGCTCGGCTCTCTGACGCCGCTGCTCACCGTTTTCCAGATTCCCGCCGCCCACCACATCCAACGCTTTGGCTACCGACGGTTTATCCTGGCGGGATGGAGCACGCGCAACCTGTGCGTGTTTGCCGTGGTCGCCATTCCGTTGCTCGGCTTTTTAAGCAACGGCTGGAAACTGGCGCTGCTGGTCGGCTTTCAGTTTCTTTTTAACCTTCTGCGCGGCATTTCCAGCGGGGCGTGGCTGCCGTGGCTGACGGAAATTTTGCCGGAGGAAATCCGCGCCCGGTTTCTTTCCCGTGACCAGCGTTTCATGCAGACCGGCTCGCTGGCGGCGCTGCTCTTCTGCGGGTTGGTGCTCCAAAAAGAGTCCCAACCGTGGGAATTTGCGCTCGCGTTCCTGATCTCCGCCATCGGGGGAGCCGCCTCCCTTTTCTATCTCAACCGCGTGCCGGACGTGGAGGCGCAGGAAAGCCTCAAAAAAAGCGGAACGCGGGTGCCCTGGGCAACCATCGTGACCTACCCCCCCTTTGCGCGGGTGCTGGGGTTCAATCTGCTCTTCGCCTTTACCGTGGGCAGCCTGGGGGTGTTCAGCGTCTCGTTTCTCAAAGGCCGGGCAGGGTTGGGTGAAAACAACATTCTTTTCCTGATGGCGGTGAGCTTTATCGCGGCGGTTGCTTCGCTGGGAATGGTGGGGCGTCTGCTGGATGCCATCGGCTCCAAGCGGCTGCTGCGCTGGGCGTTGGCGCTCTACATGGTTTACATGGCGGGCTGGGTGGGGATTGCTTCGGGGCTCATTGGGCCAAGCCTTCTGCTGCTGCTTTTTGTGTTGGGGGGAGTGGCCGGTTCGGCGATCAACCTTGCCAACGTCCGCCTGATCATGGGCGTCATGCCGGAGATGGGGCGCGCTCATTTCTTCGCCGCCTATACCGTCATCACCAGTCTCTGCCTGGGCTTTTCGCCCATCCTTTGGGGCCTGTGCCTGGATGCCATGAACGGCCTCAAGGTAGCCGTGGGGCCGCACGGGGCGTTTGAATGGAACCGCTACTCGGTTTATTTCACGGCGCTGCTTTTCCTCGCAGGAGCGACGTTCCTGGCCGCCGCCGCGCTGGTGGAAACGCAACCGCGCCCGAGCGAGGTGAAATAGCGGGAGCAAAGATGCGCAGCGAGTTGCGTAAAATATCGGGATTACATTTTTGTGGAGGGGTGATAAGTTCGTGGGCGTGTTTGCTCCACAACGATTGGAATCCACAAATCTGAGCCCTGAAGAGTTGACGCGTTATGCGCGGCACCTTGCGTTGCCTTTGGTGGGGGTTGAGGGGCAGCGGCGACTCAAAGCCGCCAGCGTGCTGTGCATTGGCACTGGGGGACTCGGTTCACCCGCCGCCCTTTACCTTGCCGCAGCAGGCGTGGGGCGGATTGGTCTTGTCGATGCCGATACGGTGGAACTTTCCAATCTCCAGCGTCAGATACTCCACGGAACCGGCGACCTGGGACGCAAGAAGGTGCTTTCGGCCTGCGATTCTTTGCGGGAGGTGAATCCGCTTGTGAAAGTTGATCTGTATGACACGCAGTTCCGGGCGGGAAACGCGATGGGCATCGCCGCGGATTACGATGTGGTGCTTGACGGCACGGATAATTTCGCGACCCGCTATTTATCGAATGATATTTGCGTGTTCCTCAAGAAACCGAACATTTACGGCTCCATTTTGCGGTTCGATGGGCAATGCTCCGTTTTTGCGCCGCACCTGGGCGGGCCGTGTTATCGATGCATGCTTCCCGAGCCTCCGCCTGCCGGGAGCGTGCCCGCGTGCGCCGAGGGCGGCGTGCTGGGAGTGTTGCCGGGAATCATCGGAACGATGCAAGCCATTGAGGCAATCAAGCTGATCCTTGGCATTGGCGAGCCGCTCGTCGGACGGCTGATCCATTTCGACGCTCTCAAGTTCAAGTTCCGCGAGTTCCAACTCCGCAAGGATCCCCGGTGCCCGGTTTGCGGCGAGCATCCGTCGATTACCGAACCGGTTGACTACGACCGGTTTTGCAGGGTTCCCGCCTTGCAATCCCGCACGGAGGCAGGGGAGGGGACGCTTTCGGTCTCGGCATTGAAAGCGAAACTCGATGCGGGCGAGCGCTTCCTTTTGCTGGACGTGCGCGAACCGTTTGAGTGGGACATCTGCCACATTCCCGGAGCGCAGCTCATTCCGCTGGGCAGCCTCCCGTTGCGGATGAACGAGTTGGATCGCTCCGGTGCAATCGCGCTGCTCTGCAAATCGGGAGTGCGTAGCGCCAAAGCGCTGGAACTCCTCAAGGGGGCTGGGTTCACAAGGCTCTCCAATGTCGAAGGCGGCATTGCGGCGTGGGCTCGCGAAGTGGATCTGGAGATGGCGCGTTACTAGAGCAGTCCCGAAGAAATCCTTTGCCAGAATCCCCGGTTTGCAGGCATCTTTTCCTTATCCCATGAATCTCATTATCAATGGCGAACAGCGCGCAGTTTCGGGCCTTCAGACTCTCCCTGAATTGCTTGAAGCGCTTGCTCTTCCGGCGGATGCGCTCCTCATCGAACACAACGGCTTGGCGTTGCTGCGCGACGAATGGACTGCCCGTCCGCTGGCTGAGGGCGACCGCATCGAGTTCCTCCGCATCACGGCAGGCGGTTAGGGAGACGTGGCGTGGCCGGTCTACCGGTTCTTCGCCAGGAGAACCAACCCCAGCATGATGACGGCCCAGGCAAAGCCCCGTTGGAGCGCAGGAGACGAAAGCCGCTTGGCCAGCAATTGTCCGCCAAACATCCCGGTGAGCGCCACGGCCAGGAAGCTCAGGGTTTGCGGCCAATCCAGTGTCACATAGCGAAGCTGCCCCAGGACGCCGGCTGCGCAGTTCAGTGAGATAGAGCGTTTTAAATTAAAGTATTTACATTCGAGGTTAAAGAGGCGATGCTTTGT
>JBAXQF010000062.1:0-14666 GCA_037131875.1 Verrucomicrobiota bacterium | reverse complement strand
AGCCTTCGGCGCTCCCAAGCCACTGGCCACATTTTTTTGTAAAATGCTCTAATACACGTCCCGCTTGTAGCGCTTCGTCTTTTCCATCGTCTCAAGGTATTGGGACGCCTCTTCGGGCGTCTTGCCTCCCTCGGTCTCGACAATGGAACGGAGCGCTGCGTGGACATCCTTGGCCATGCGTGCAGCGTCGCCGCAGACAAAGAAATGCGCCCCTTGCTCCAGCCATTTCCAGATCTCCGCGGCATTTTCGAGCATCCGATGCTGCACGTAAATTTTCTCCTCCTGATCCCGGGAGAACGCCGTGTCGAGCCGGGTCAGGACGCCGTCGGCCTGCATTTTCTCGAATTCCTCGCGGTACAGAAAATCCTCTTTCTCAAGCTGGCCGCCAAAGAAAACCCAGTTCGCGCCCTTGGCTCCCGTGGCGATGCGCTCTTGCAGGAACGCGCGGAACGGCGCGATGCCGGTGCCCGCACCCACCATGAGAATCGGCGTATTCCCGTCTTCGGGCAGCCGGAATCCCTTGGCTGAGTGAACAAAAATGGGCACCAGAGACCCCACCGCCACGCGCTCGGCAAGGTAGGTGGAGCAAACGCCCTTGCGCAGCCGCCCTTTGCTTTCATAGCGCACCGTGGCCACGGTGAGATGCACCTGGCCGGGATGCATTTTGGGACTCGATGCCACGGAATAAAGCCGGGGTGTCAACTTGCGCAGCACTTTGACAAATTCCTCCGGCGTGAAGCACGCGGAAGGGTGCTCCTCCAGCAAGTCGATGATGTGCAATCCGTCGAGGTAGTGCTCCAGGGCCTCCTTCTGCTCAGGCACGAGCAGGCCGCGCAGGAACGGCGCGGAATCCCCCGCTTTTTCCACCAGCGCATGCAAAAACTGCGGGGAAGGTTTGGTGATCGCGCAATCCTTCCAGAGCGCGTCGCGAAGCCTTTTGGGCTCGCCCTCGCCATTCGTCACCAGTTCGTCACCCGTGCAGCGCAATGCGTTGAGAATGTCCTGCACCAAATTCAGGCAGTTGCTTTCCACCACGCCCATCGCGTCCCCCACTTCAAAGCTCAGCCCGGAGTCTGCCAGGGAAAGCTCGTAGTGCCGGGTGTCGTTGGCGGAATACATGCCGGACAAGCCGCGGTTGACGAGCAGTTTGGCAGGAAAAGGGTTTTTGCGAGACCAGGGTTCTCTAGACATAATGCTTTCAAACGAGCCTAGCAGAAGGCTTTCTTAGAATTAAAGCCAAAATAATCAGCGCTGCTTCTCAACTTACGCTGGTTTGAGGTAGCCATTGATCGCCTTCGCGGCGTTCTTGCCGTCGCCCATGGCCAGGATGACCGTGGCCGCGCCGCGCACGATATCGCCGCCCGCAAAGACGCCGGGAAGGCTGGTCATGCCGTTCTCATCCGCCTCGATGTTCCCCCATTTATTGAGCTTCAACTCGGGGCAGGTGGCGGTGAGGAGCGGGTTGGCTTTGGTGCCGATGGCGACCACGACCACGTCGCACTCAAGCACGAACTCGGAGCCGGGAATCACCTGCGGCTTGCGGCGTCCAGAGGCGTCGGGCTCGCCGAGTTCCATGCGGTTGCATTTCAACCCGGTGACCCAGCGTTTGTCATCGCCAATCACTTCAAGCGGGGCGACGAGGAGTTGGAAATCGACCCCCTCGTGTTCCGCATGGTGAACTTCCTCCAAGCGCGCGGGCATTTCCTCCTTGGTGCGGCGGTAAACGATCATCGCCTGCTCTGCCCCCAAGCGTTTTGCCGTGCGCACGGCGTCCATGGCGACGTTGCCTCCGCCGACGACGGCGACGCGCTTGCCCATGAGCACCGGGGTGCTCGTGTCGGTCTGGTAAGCCTCCATGAGGTTCACGCGCGTGAGGTATTCGTTGGCCGCGTAGACGCCCTTGAAGTTTTCGCCGGGCACGTTCATGAAGACGGGCAGCCCCGCGCCGTTGGCAATGAAGAGGGCGTCGAACTGGGCGCGCAATTCAGGGATCGTGTAGGTGCGCCCGATGACGACGTTGCACTCGATTTTCACGCCGGCCTTGGTCAGGCGATCCACTTCCGCGGCGACGATCTTTTTCGGCAGCCGGAATTCCGGGATGCCATAAACCAGCACGCCGCCCGGCTTGTGAAGGGCTTCATAGATGGTGACGTCGTGACCCGCTTTGACCAGTTCGCCCGCTGCGGTAAGCCCGGCGGGGCCGGCGCCGATCACGGCGACTTTCTTGCCGCTCGGAGCGGGCGTTTCGACGTCCAGTGCGCCGCCTTGGTTGCGCGCCCAGTCCGCCACAAAACGCTCCAGATAACCGATGGCAACGGGTTGCCCCTTGACGCCCCGGATGCACGAGCCTTCGCATTGTTCTTCCTGGGGGCAAACGCGCCCGGAGATGGAGGGGAGTGCGTTGTCGCCCAAGAGACTCTTGGCAGCGCCCGCGAGATCGCCCTCCGTGATGAACTTGATGAAGCGCGGGATGTTCACCATGACGGGACAGCCCTTGATGCACTTGGCTTCCTTGCACTGGATGCAACGCTGCGCCTCCAAAAGGGCGAGCTGTTCAGAGAAGCCGAGATTGACTTCCTTGAAGTTGCCGCTGCGTTGATGGGCGTCCTGCTCCGGCATGGCCTGCCGGGTGATTTGCATGCGCTCTTTGGCTGAAATGGTGGGCTGCATAAAATGGAGAGGTTTAAGGGAGGGAATCCGCAGATTTCGCAGATTGACGCAGATTTTTTGGAAAAACGCGGATCACTATCCCTTGTCTTTTTTCTGAGTTCCTGATAAATAAAGTTCCTAGCGGCGGATGCGGCACTGGCCGTCGGCGCAGGCGTTGGCCCGCTGCTCGAACTCGCGATAGGTGGCAAGCCGGTCGGCAAGCAGTTCGAAATCGACTTTGTGCCCGTCGAACTCGGGGCCGTCCACGCAGGCAAACTTTGTTTCGCCGCCGACATCGACGCGGCACCCGCCGCACATGCCCGTGCCGTCCACCATGACGGGGTTGAGCGAGACGATGGTGTGGACGCCGTAGGGACGGGTCAGGTTGGCGACCGCGCGCATCATCGGCACCGGGCCGACGGCGTAGGCGATGTCAATGCCGCCCGCCTCCATCACTTCCTTGGCGGCGTCGGTCACAAACCCTTTGCGCCCGTAGCTGCCGTCATCGGTGCAGACGATCACGTCGCCGCACTTCTGGAGTTCCTCTTCAAAAATCACCCACTCTTTGGAGCGTCCGCCGATGATGCTCGTGACATGGACGCCCTGGGCATGCAGCGCTTTGGCAATGGGGTGCACCACGGCGGTTCCCACGCCGCCGCCCACGCAGAGGGCGCGGCCCGTGGAGATCAGTTCGGTGGGGTGGCCCAGCGGCCCCGCGACGTCGCGAATGGCGTCGCAAACTTCCAGCGCCACAAGCTCGCGCGTCGCCTTGCCCACGGCCTGGATGACCAGCGCGATGGTTCCCTGTCTGGGATCGGCGTCGGCGATGGTCAGCGGAATGCGTTCGTCGCCTTCTTTGGCGCGCACAATGACAAACTGCCCGGGCTGCTTGATCTGCGCGATGCGCGGGGCAAGCAAGTCCAGGCGCGTCACGTTGGGACTAAGCTGCTTTTTGGCCAGGATGGTGTGCATAAAAAGGTTGGTAAAGGTAGCTTTACCCCCGCCGCGAGGCAATGATTATGTGCAGGCCAAACGGAGAACCAAAAGCCGCGTTACGCATCCACCGGCCGCCGTTTCTCCCCGAAAAACGACTTCAGCAGCCCCCGGCATTCGTCGAGGCGGACGTCGCGGGTGATTTCACACCGGTGGTTGAGATTCGGGCTTTGCAGGATATTAAAGTGGCCGCCCGCGCCCCCGCCCTTGGGATCAGGGCAGCCGAAGACGACCCGCGCCAGCCGGACGTGGACGATGGCGCCGGCGCACATCGGGCACGGTTCCTTGGTCACAAACAGCTCACATTCGTTGAGCCGCCAGTTGCCCAGCACACTCTCGGCCTGCGTGATGGCGAGCATCTCCGCGTGGGCTGTGGCGTCCTGGAGTTGCTCCACCTGGTTGAACGCCCGCGCAATGATGCGCCCCTTGTGGGTGATGACCGCGCCGATGGGCACCTCGTCCGCAGCGTACGCGCGCTGGGCCTGCCGGAGCGCTTCCCCCATGAAAAAGGTGTCGCTGTGCAGGTCGATCATCGGCTCGCAGCCGGGGGTAATTTCAAAATCCATCCCTCTCTTTAGCATATTTTTTACCTGCCGAGAGCGATTTCTATTTGCCAAGGGGCGAAAATGCGTTAAATAACCCGGCTCTTTTCCAACTTTAGAGGCCACGACCATGAATATCATCCAGAAGATCGAACAGGAACAACTCAAACCCGAAGTAACCGCCTTCAAGGTGGGCGACAGCGTGCGGGTGCACACTCGCGTGGTCGAAGGCGACAAGGAGCGCATTCAGATTTTCACCGGCATCGTGATCGCCCGCAAAGGCTTTGACTTGAACGCCTCCTTCACCGTCCGCCGCATTTCCTATGGCGAAGGCGTTGAGCGCGTATTCCCGGTTCACTCGCCCCGCATCGCCAAGATCGAGGTTGAAAAAGTCGGCACCGCACGCCGCGCCAAGCTCAACTACCTGCGCGACCGCAAGGGCAAGTCGGCAATGGCTGTTCGCGAGAAGGCCATCTAATTTCCTGCCATGCGGTGCTCCCTCCGCCATGAGCGCAAACTGCGCAAAGCGGGGGTTCAGATTATCGCGGGCATTGACGAAGCGGGCCGCGGCCCACTGGCAGGTCCAGTGGTCGCGGCCGCTGTCATTTTGCCGGAGGGCTTCCGGCACAAAAAGCTCAACGACTCCAAGCAACTCAGCGCGGCAGTCCGCGAGGCGATCTATGGTGAATTGACCGCTGCGGGAAGCGGCGTCACCTGGGCGGTCTCCATCGCCGGGAATGAGGAGATCGACCGCATCAACATCCTGAGGGCCACCCACGAGGCGATGCGCCGCGCGGTGGCCACGCTGCCGGTCGCGCCAGAACATGCGTTGATCGACGGCCTGCCCGTCCGCCCCTTTCCCGTCCCCTCCACCGCGCTGGTGGGTGGCGACGCGCTGAGCCTCTCCATTGCGGCGGCCAGCGTCCTTGCCAAGGTCACGCGCGATCGCATCATGCTGGAAATGGATGCGCTTTACCCGGTCTATCAATTTTCCCAACACAAAGGCTATGGAACCGCCGCGCATCTTGCTATGCTGCGCGCCCATGGGCCTTGTCCAATCCATCGCCGCAGTTTTCTCCCGGTTGCGGAAGCGCAACTCGACCTCCTCTGATCCGCGCCACGCCTTGGGCCAACGCGGAGAGCAGGTTGCCGCCCAATACTTGCGCCGCATCGGCTACAAGGTGCTCCACCACAACTACCGCGCGCCGCGGGGCGGCGAAGTGGATCTGGTTTGCCGGGAGGGCGACACGCTGGTTTTTGTGGAAGTGAAAACGCGCAGCTCCGGGGAATTCGGCGCGCCCGCCGAGGCCGTGACGCGCTCCAAACAGCGCCTCATCGCGCGGGGAGGGCTCGCTTGGCTCCGACTGCTCGGGAACCCGGACATCCACTTCCGCTTTGACATTGTGGAAGTGCGCATCGCCGGTAAAAAAGCGGAAGCCACGGTGATCCGCAACGCCTTTGAACTGCCGGAACCGTATCGATATTAGGCATGTTCACAAATTTTAAAACAAATCAGGAACTCATGAAAAGAGAGGGGGAGGAACCCAAAATGGAATAGAGACCGAAAATGGCAGCCGCCGTTCCCTTGCTTCCTCTTCTTGAGTTCCTGAGTTCCAGATTCTCTTCTCCTTCATTTCGCGAACACGGCCTTAGCTCCAATTTTCGTCAGTCCAATATAATCACCTTGCTTGCGAGCCCCATATTGGCAGGCCGTAAAAGTAAAAATGATTATGGAAGCAAAACACAGATAACGCATAAGAAGATTTCACTCCATCAAGCAAAATGCCGATTCAGCGTCTCAATAACTTCATCGAGATAGGCGCGCACCGTCAACGCGGAGTCGAGCATGTCGCGCAAAAGCCCTCTTTGCTTTTCATCGAACATAAACCGAGATGAGGGTGTGTAAGGATTGCGGCGCGGCGGATAGGGTTACGGCTTCGCTCGACCGCATGGCGACTCACCAAATCCACCCGGCAACCCAGCCGTTCTTCAAGGTCTTCCTTGAGCGCGCCCATTTCAAACAGCCCGGTATCGCTCCCTGGCAGAAACTCGACCAGTAAATCCACGTCGCTGCCAACCTGGGCCACGCCACGCGCCACGGAACCGAACAAATCCACCCGGGCGACGCGCCTGTTTTCGCAAACATCGCGTACGGCGACCCGGATTTCGTCCACCGGAGGCGGGAGTGTAAGTGCTGGCTTCAAGGTATGCACTTAGCCCATTGTGCATTCCAAGGCAAGGTAAGAGAGAAAATCCTCCCCCTCGGATTTGAGTTGTTTTTTCCCTCTGCCTCTGGAAAGTTAGCCGACTTCCATTTTTATGACGCCCGAACCCGCAGAAACCGTTCATCTGACCCCCCTGGAGATTTGGTATATGTACAAGACCAAAATCTTGACGTATGCCGGCATCATCATCGCCGCTCTGGTAATCTACGCCGCTTACCAATTGCACGATTACCTGCGCACGACCGGATCGCAAGAACTCTACGCGAAAGCCCAGTCGGTGGCCGATTTTGAAGCCGTCCTGAAGCAATACCCGGGCACGGTGGCGGCGGGCGATGCCGCGCTGCGCATGGGCGAGAAGCTGCGCACGGAAAAGAAATACGATGAATCCGCAGCCGTGCTGCGCAATTTCGTGGAGAAATACCCAACCCACCCGCTGGCCGCTGGCGGCTGGACGGGCCTCGCCGCGACCTACGAGATGCAGGGCAAGCTGGACGAAGCGCTGGCCGCCAACACGAGCGCTCTTTCCAAGTTCCCGGATGCCTACACCGCCCCCATCGCCATGATGTCGCAGGCGCGGATTTACAAGCTCAAAGGCGATAAGGAAGGCGCGCGACGCGCCTACGAAAATGTGGCCAACCGCTACCGGGGAACCCTCTACGCCCGCGAAGCCATGCAGGAGCTGCACCTCCTCAAGAGGTAGGGCAAAAGTCACCCCGCGCTCTCGCCCGTCTTCAGCCGATATTCGGAGGGAGGCGGCACATGAACGAATTTTCACGCAAATGGTGGTTTTGGGGATTGGCGGGAGCCATTGTCTGGCCGGTGCTTCTGCTGGCTGGGGACGGGTTGTTGCATCAGCGTTTTCCGGTGCACATCTACCAGCCTTATCTTGACGCGCTGGCCTTCGCTTTCGCGGGCAGCATAGGGGCCATCGCCGTCCCGGTTTTGCCGGTTCGTCCCTGGCTGCGCTTGGTGCTCTTCTTTCTCTACGTCCCGCTCTTCCTCTGTGCCGTCTCTCGCTTCGCCCCGTGGGTCTGGTGACGAAACACGCTTGTCTTCGTGATGCGGTTTCGCTCAACTCGGGAGCGTGTTCAAGCCCTGGCAACCCCTCGCACCTCTGGCGTTTTGCGCAATCGCAGGGATTGTGGCAGCCGATGAACTTGCATCACCTCCCTGCGCCGTGCTCTGGCCGTGGGCGGTGGGAATGGCGCTGGTGGGTTTTCTTGCTGCGGGTTGGCTGCGACTGCGCAAAAGCCCACAGACGCAAAGGATCATCGGCCCGGCGACTTTCTGCGCCTGGGTTGCAACCGCCGCGCTTTTTTTCGCCTGGCACGCTTATCTCTTGAACGCCGGGCCCGGAGCCGCCCTGGCGGCCCGCATCCCGGCTGAGGGGTGTGTGGTGGAGGCCGTGGGGGTGGTCAATGAGGAACCGTCCCCGCAAGCCCGCTTCCAACTGCGCTTGGAATCCCTGAGCCTCGGGGGCGAAACGATCCGCACTTCCGCTCCGGTGCTGGTGCGGTGGATGGGCGATCTGCCCCGCTATGGCGACCGCGTGCGGGTGGCGGGCGATCTGCACCGGCTCGCGCCGCCGCGCAATCCCGGCGTCTTCGACAGCCCGCGCATCTGGCAGCGGCAGGGCATCTACGCCGATCTGAAAATCCGCTACCCGAACGACACGCAGGTTCTCGCACACGACTGCGGCCCGCCCTTTATCGCCCGCGCCTTCGCGTTGCGGCACTGGATGGAGCGCACCATGGCGCTCGACCTGGAGGACTCGCCGGAGTTGGTTGCACTGATTCAAAGCATGGTGCTCGGCTCCAAGGGTGAATCGCTGGCGGAAACGAAAGCGCTTTTTCAATACACCGGCACGATGCACCTTTTTGCCGTCAGCGGCATGAATGTGGCGATGCTGGCGGGCATGGCCACCTGGCTGCTCCAGGCGACGGGGGTGCGGCGGCGCGCCATGGCGGCCCTTGTCATCCCGCTGCTCTGGGTCTACTGCTACGCCACGGGGCTCACCCCCAGCAGTCTGCGCGCCACGGTGATGGCGTCCTTGGCGCTCGCCGGGTTCCTGCTGGATCGCCCCGCGCTTTCCTGGAACACGCTGGGCGCTTCCACCCTGGCCATTCTTGCGTGGTCTCCCAACCAGCTTTTCACCCCCGGCTTTCAACTTTCCTTTGGCATGGTTGCGTTTCTCATGGCGTTCGCCCGGCCCGTTCAAGAGTGGTTGAGCCGGGGCGCACAGCCTGACCCGTTTTTACCGCGTATGCTTTGGCCGCGCGGCCAATTTTTAAGCTTTGGCATCCAGCGGGAGATACTGGGGGCGCTGGGGGTTTCCACGATTGCGTGGATCGGCTCGATGCCGCTTACGGTGTATTATTTTCACATCTGGTCGCCTGCCACCATTCCGGCGAATCTGTTTGCGGTTCTCTTTGCGTGGCTCATGTTGATTCTGGGCGTGGCCGCTGTGCTTGCGGGCATGTTCTGGCAAGGGCTGGCGGTGATTTTCAACAACGCGAATTGGCTGATCGCCAAAGGGCTGCTCGCCGGCATCTCCTTTCTCGCCTCCCTCCCCGGCGGCCATGTCTTTGTGGAAATGCCGTCGCTCAAGCCCGCGCCGTTTTGCGAAGTGGAAGTCCTGGATGTGCCCGGAGGCGGGGCCGTTCACTTGAGAACAAACAGCGCAGAGGGACGGCGCGACTGGCTGGTGGACTGCGGAAGCGCCTCGGCGTTCACCTACAGCGTCGCCCCGTATCTCCGCAGCCGGGGCGTCAATCATTTGGACGGCTTCCTGCTTACCCACGGAGACTCCCAGCACATCGGCGGCGCGGCGGAGTTGCTGCGCGATATGGCTCCGGCAGAAGTCATCGATTCCCCACTGCGCGACCGCTCCCGCTACCGTCACACGCTGCATGCGTCACTCGAAGCCTTGGGCAAGGGAAAAGCTCTCACTGTGCGCGGAGATGCGTTGACTCTTGCGCCCGGCGTGATCTTGCGCGTCCTGTTTCCGCCCGAAGGATTGCGCGCCAGCCGTGCGGATGACCAAGCGTTCGTCCTGCGGCTCGACGCGGCAGGCAAGCGCATTTTGTTGACCTCCGACGCCGGATTTCTCACCGAAAGCTGGCTGCTGGAAAACGCCCCGGCGGAAGAACTCCGCAGCGACATCTGGGTCAAGCAAATGCACGCCAAGGACATTTCCGGCACGCCGGATTTTCTCGCCGCCGTCCGTCCGTCGCTCATCGTCGCCTCCAGCACGGCGTTCCCGCCGGAGGAACAGATCCGCGAAGCGTGGGCCGCGCAGGTTGAGGCGCTCGGCATCCGCCTCCTGCGGCAGGATCGCGCCGGCGCGGTGCGGATCGCCCTGGATGCGCATGGCACATGGCAGGCGGAGCCGTTTTTGAAACCCGGCGAAGATAGGAAATAGGACTTATACGACTGATTAGTCCTATAGGACCTATAGCTTTCCGAAAATGGACGCTGTGCCCCTGCCTGTTTTGTGGTTTACTAAGCCTGCCATGTCCTACGCTGCACTTGAAGAACAACTCCTCTCCCTGATCACCCGGGCTTCCGGTGAGATCGCGGAGGAGGAGTTCAACGCCGTGGCGCTGGAGGTTTTCCGGTTCCAACGAGAAGCCAATGCCCCCTACCGGCAGTTCTGCGCTTATCAAAAAACGCCCGCTGAATTGACTGACTGGCGCGACATCCCCGCCGTGCCGACCGGCGCGTTCCGCCATGCGAAGCTGCGGGCGTTCCCTGAATCCGAGACGTGCGCCACGTTCCGCACCAGCGGCACCACCGGAGAAGGTTACGGCAGCCATTATTTCCGCTCGCTGCGACTCTATGAGGCTTCCATTCTCCGCGCCTGGCAAATGCTTGCGCTTGCGCCGCTGCCGCAAGTAATCCTCACACAGCGCCCGGGGGACGCACCCCATTCCTCACTTTGCCACATGATGGGGACGCTCGGCGCGCTGGGCCCGCAGACGTGGTGCATTGATGCTGGCGGCACTCTCGATGTGGCGGCATTGCGCCACGCCGCCGCGTCCGGCCCGGTGCTGGTTTTGGGAACAGCGCTCGCGTTTCTGCATCTCTTTGAGCAACTCGGGAAGGAACGCATCCTGCTTTCCCCCGGCAGTTTTGCGATGGAAACCGGCGGCTACAAGGGCACCGGACGCACCTTTGTAAAGGCGGAGCTTTACAAGCAATGCGCCGCTTCACTTGGACTCGCACCGGAGGCGATCCTCAACGAATACAGCATGACGGAACTCAGTTCCCAATGGTACACGCGCGGACTGGGCCATCCCCACCACGGCCCGGCGTGGGCGCGCGCGCTGGTGATGGATCCGGAGACCGGCAGGGAGGCTTCAGAGGGCGGCCACGGAATGCTTCGCCTCATCGACCTTGCCAATCTCGGCTCCGTGATCGCCCTTCAGACTCAGGACATGGCTGTGCGCCGCGGCGCGGGGTTTGAACTGCTCGGGCGCGACCCGGCAGCCATCCCGCGTGGATGCTCGCGTTCAGCGGATGAGCTATTGGGCGGCAATCGCTGACGGCCTCTTGCGCGTGTCCATTTCCACCGGGGATGCCGGCTGGCTGGAAAGCTCACGGTAACATTCAAGAATACTGTTTGCCATCCGCTCCGGCGTCATTTGCAGGGCATGCGCCCGGGCGCGACCAGCCATCTCCCGGCGCAAATCCCCGTCGTCGATGAGCCCGTGCAAAACGGCGGCGAAGGCATCCTCATCATCTGCCGAAGCGAACAGCGCGGCGTCTCCCCACGTCTCCCTCAGGCTCGGAATGTTCCCTAACACGAGCGCGCAACCGGCCAGAGCGGCTTCGAGCGGAGCGATTCCAAACGGATCATACCGGGTAGGCAATGCAAAAATGGAAGCCTGACATTGCGCCGACGCCATCTCTGCGGCGTTTGTCGCGTGAAGCGCGTGGAGGCGGGGCAGCGCGGTGCAACGGATGTCTGCAAACGGCCCCTTGCACCCCAGCACCACGGGCCACGGCAAATCGTGCGCCAGGGTGTCGAGCATTTCGAGATTCTGCGTCTTATCCCCCGGGGTGCCTACGCACAAAACGTATTCGCGTTTCATCATCGGCTGAAACCGCACGGCATCGCAGCCGAAGGGAATCGCCCGGAATTCCGCCGCGCGCGAGCCATTCTGAAAATGATTCACCCGGGAGGCGGGAGCGTAGAGCCGCGTGAGCGAATCAATCATCGCACACGTGGGCGCAATGACAAGATTCGCGCCCCGCAACCCTGCGGAGACCTCCGTGTGGTAGCGGTGCCATGAGGGATGAAGCGACTGTTCGCCATACACCGCCTTCCGCCAGGAAAGAACGCAGCCGTGCGCGGATATCATCACGGGCGAGCTCCACGGAAGCGAGCCGTGGCAGTAGTGGTTGAGGTGGATCACGTGCGGCTCGAATTGTTCCTCAAGTTCCAGAAGCCAGTCCCCCGCCTGCGTCACATCGTGCCACGGATCTTCCATCCACTCCAGGGCGAAGGGTTTTTCGCATAACCCGACATGGACAAAGCGGGTTGCCTGCGCCCGCTGTTCCGGGGAGAGCTGGGGCCCCATCACGGCCAGAAGGATGTCCGTTCCACTGGAGCGTAACGCCGCCGCCAGTTCCATCACATAAGACCAGACGCCTTCGGAAGCGTCGGCGGTCATCAAAATCCGGGAGGGCGAATGGGGATAATGCGATGTGTGCATGGGTTTCATTTTTTTAAAAATAAATAAGGGCTTTCATAAATCCGGAAGGCCGTTGCGCGGCGAGACGCAGGGCGTCTTCCAGCCGGTCGAGCGAAAAGCGATGCGTGTAAAGCGGCCCCGGCTGGAGCAGGCCGCAAGAGACGGCGGCAGCGGCTTCGCGCATCCCCTCGCGCAATACGATGGGCGAGGTCTCGTGGGCATTGACGACGTCGAATCCCCGCCGGTTCCATAACGCCATGTCCACCCGCCGATGTGCGTCCCGGTGCGAACCGGCCACCACCAGGCGCCCCCGTTCGCGCGTCAGTTCCGCCGCGAGATCGAGCCCTTCCTGCGCGCCGCTTGTTTCGATCACCACATCGCACAAACGCCCGGCGTTCATCTCCCGAACCGTCTCCACAACGCGCGCAGCCTGCGTCTCCTCGTTTTGCACCACGGCAAGGGCCGCGCCGAGTTGCTTGGCAATTCGCAACGCGTAAGGGCGCCGCCCCACGGCGATCACCCGCGCTTCCGCCAGCACGGCGAACTGAGTGACCAGGGCGCCGAGGAAGCCGAATCCCACCACGGCAACCGTGTCACCTTTTTCGATAAAACTCCGGCGAAACACATTCACCGCACCGCCCATGGCCCGTGTGGGAAAGGGCTCCGCATCGAGAGTTTCTGGCAACGCCACCAATCGTCCCGCATCCACCACGGCGCATTCGGCAAAGCCTGTCTCTGTAAGAACCCCGACGCGATCCCCCACGGCCACCTCCTCCACATCCGCACCGACAGATTCCACTCTCCCCCACGCTTCGCCTCCTGGAGCGCCGGCATCCAGAGGGTAGCGCCAGTTCCCCTCCCCCAGCCACGCGGCGACACTGCTTTTGCAAATGCCGCAACCTTCCAGCCGCACGCAGACCTCGCGCGATCCCGGCACGGGAATCGGCGTCTCGCGAAACTCCACACAACCCGGCCCGGCGAACACGGCAGTCGCCATCGTGGCGCGCCCCGCGCGACCGGGAGAAAGAGCAGAAAGGGGATAAAAGATGCTCATAGACCTATTCCCCAATCGCAACTCAGCAAGCGCCGAGTGGTAAGAAAAGCGAAATCAGGGAATAGCCGATGAGATCAGCGGGCGCGCCTCACGAGCGCAAACAAGGCGCGCAACGGCCAGAAAAGGCCTTCCACCGTTTGGGAGATCAGCCGCATGGGGACTCGCGCCATCCTGACTACCGGTGCAAAAAGTTTTTGCAGGCGCGGGCTGCGCTCATAAAAGAGCGTGACCAGAACAATGGCGCCGATCCCCACAAATTTCTCCAAGGAACTGATCTCACGGCCGGAAGCCATCTCGAAGAGCAGAAGCGCACCAACATAGCCAACCAGCAGGAAAGCGGTGCTTGAAAGAATGGGGAACTTTTCCATGAACCCCATGCAAGCCCCGGCCAAAAGCCGCAAGGCGAGGATTCCAATAAAAACCCCCGTGCAAACAAGCCAGAGCTTGTTCGACAAAGCCACCGCCGCCACGACGTTGTCCACGCTCAGGCTCAGATCCATCAGTTCAATGGAAAAAACCGTCATCCACAACCCGGCCTTTTTACGAGGTTCCAGCGTGGCCTTTTTCCTATCCTCATTGGTGAGATGCGCGCACATCAAATAGATCAAATACGCCGCCCCAAGGATCTTGACCCACGGGTTGTTGATGATCCAACCCACAAAAGCCAGCGCCAGCGCCCGGAAGCCGTAGGCGCCAATGACCCCCAGGCGCAAAGCCAGCCGCTTCTGTTTCTCCGGCAACTCAGAGGCCATGGCAGCGATGGCCAGGGCGTTATCCACGGAAAGCAACCCCTCGATGACCACGAGGGATAAAATAATGGGCAACCCCTCAATCAGTTCCGAAAATGTAATCATGCAGATCCCAAAAGGGATTGCAGCCTAGGAGTTTCAGTCCCCTTCTGTCAACTGCGAGGCGAGCGGCTCCCGGGGCGAACGCATCAAAAATCTATCAGGAACTCAGGAAATCAGGAAGTGAATGCGTGAAAGCAAATCACCCATTTTCAAAAGCGGTCTATTTCTTGGGTGCGGGAGAAGCCGCGGGTGCAACCTTGGGAGGAGCTCCCCCGTTGATGGCGGAGGCCGTTTTCCCATCAAAGTCAGGAGTGACCATCACCCGCATTCCCGCCTTTAAGTCACTCATGGGGACTTTCTTCCCATCGAACATCAATTGCGTGTGCTTATCGATCTTGTAGGTTTGAGTGCTCTTGCCGGTATTCACTGTTATGGAATCCGCGCTGATGCTGGAAATGACAGTGTGATGTATGACAGGAGTTGTGGCTTTGGGTGCTGGATTGGCTGCAAAGGCAGAAAAGGAAAAGGCCAATCCGACCACTCCGATGAACCGAGAGACAATGAGGGGCTTCATAAGTTAGGGAACCTAGTCATAGGAAGGTTCTTTGGAAAGGGTTTTTCAACGGCCGCAGGCGGTGGGCGGAGGATCTCTTCCCGGTGCAGTGTCTCACAAACAGAGTTCACTTTAGTTGCAGGTGGCCATAGGATGGGAGGCA
>JBAXQF010000061.1:0-14833 GCA_037131875.1 Verrucomicrobiota bacterium | reverse complement strand
CATCGGCGGTGGTGCTGTCGCGCAACTGCCATTGCAACGTCTGCCCCACGCGCGGGTACGCGCCGAGCGCCACGGCTCCCGAGCGGGCGTCGGCGCCAAGGATTGAGCGAATCAAAAAATCGCCCTGCTTAAAGTCTTCCACATATTCCGAACTGGCCAACCCGGCGAAGAGGTTGCCTTGGGCGCGGGCTTTGTCCCGGTCATCCAGGGATTCAAACGCCTCGGCCAGCACCGCATAGGCCGGTTTGCCACCCAGCGCCGTGACAAGATTCCCGTTGGTTCCGGTGACGGTGAACGGCTCGCCAATGGGGCGGCAGCCTTGCGAAAGCAGCGGGCGCAGCGTGACGCCGCCTTTGAGGCCCACGAGCATGGCGCTTCCCGGCGGCAACATTTCGTGATTGTGGGAGACAAACACCCCCTCGCTGCTGCCTCCGGGGCCGCTGCAGAGCCCGCCCAGCATCGGCACGCCGGGATAGGCGGCATTCCAACCGGCAATCCACGGTTCCACGGGGAATCCAAACGGATCGCAAAAGGCGAGCCAGGCATCCACTTCACCCGGTTTGACCCCCGTGATCCGGTGCCAATCCTGCGGCGAGGCGGCACCTTCCACTTGCGCGGCGGTCAACGTACAGGCGTGGAGCTGGGTCTCGGGAAGATGGAGCAGCAGCAGGGAAAAACCGGCGGCTTTTTCCGCCTCGCGGTTGGTGCCAATGACCCCCGACCCGCTGCACCCCGCCAGCAACGGCACGTGGCCGTGGACTTGGATAAGCTCCAGGAAATCGGGCAGATACTCGTGGTAATCCGCCGAGGCGAACACAAACCCGACGCTCACCTTCCCTCCCACCTCAGCCAACGCCGAGCGCGCCGCAAGAATGACGGCCTCCTCCGAGTAGGGCATCATGATGAGGCGTGATGCGGCGGTGTTGGGCATGGTTGCGCTCCTGTATAAGGGCAGCGCGCCTGTTTGCGCGAACTTTTTTGCATCCACGGCGCATCCCTCTACCCTTGCATCGGCGGCCCGCCTCGCAGCGCGTGGAGATCAAGCCGAATGGCGATACATCGCGAGGGCAATCTCCCGTTCCCGGGCGTGATCCACCATCGGCAGCGGATAACCCGGCGCGAGCGGGGCCGTCGGTGGTTTTGAGAAAGAGCGCGCGGACGTGTCGCTCAACTCCGGCACCCACCGCCGGATGTATTCGCCCTCGGGGTCGAACCGGGCGCTTTGCGTCCACGGATTTTGGATGCGGAAATACGGGGCGGCATCCGCACCAGTACCCGCGCTCCACTGCCAGCCGCCGTTGTTGGAGGCGATCTCGCCGTCGGCCAGGCGCTGCATGAAGAAGGCTTCGCCGAGCCGCCAGTCCAGGTGCAGGTCTTTGGTGAGGAACATCGCCACGATCATGCGCACCCGGTTGTGCATCCAGCCGGTGGCGGCAAGCTGGCGCATCCCGGCATCGACGATGGGAAACCCGGTCATTCCCTCGCACCAGCGTTGGAACGCCTCGCCGGGCTCGTGCCACGGCATGCCCCGGAAGCGGGGTTGAAACTCGTGCTCCAGCACTTCCGGCCAATGCCAGAGGATGGCCATGTAGAACTCGCGCCAGAGCAGCTCACCCAGGTATTTGCGGGCGCTATCGCGCTGGGCAGCTGTCTTTGCGGTGGCAACGGCCTCGTGGCAACGCTGGACGAGCAGGCGAGCAGAGAGCGCTCCCCAACGGAGATCCGCGGAGAGCCGCGAGGTGGCGTCCACTGCGGGCAAGTCACGCTCGGCGGCGTAACGGAAGATGGGGCCGTCAAAAAACGCTTCCATGCGGCGGCGTGCAGCGGGTTCGCCGGATTCCGGGAGGAGCAGACCTGCGGCATCCAGCCCCCAATCCGCCAAGGTGGGCAGCGGCAGCGACGGCAACCGAACGAGGGTGGATCGTGCGCTCCGCGCGCGATTCTCCGCGACCGACTGCTCGAACTGGAGCGGGCGCAGATCGGGCGCGGGCGCCGTTTGCTTCAACCACGCGCGGGAAAACGGGGTGAAAACCCGGAATGGCTGTCCGGCCTGGGTGAGCACGGCCTCCGGCGGGAGCGCCGTCACGTCATGGAAGCCCTGGACGCGCACGCCCAGCCGCCGCGCCATCGTTTCCACGCGCGCTTCCAACGCGCGGCCCGAGGGGTCGGGGCTGCGGTTGAAATAAAGCGCTTCGGCACGGGTTTCAATGAGCAGGCGTTCCAGTTCTTGAACCGCGTCGCCCCGGCGCAAAATGAGGCGGCTCCCCGCCGTTTCCAACTCCTCCGCGAGCGCACGCAAGCTGCCGCAGAGAACGGACTGCCGCGCGGGGCCAGTCCAACGGTGCGCGCCGCGCCCATCGCTCAACACAAACACCGGAACCACGCGCCCAACGCTCTCCCGGCACGCGGCCTGGAGGGCCGGATTGTCCTCCAACCGCAAATCGCGCCGGAACCAGTGGAGAATCATGGGTTTTTTATTCTCACGCAAAGCCGCAAAGGCGCAAAGAGAAGAAGACCGCCGCTGCTTTTTCTTTGCGACTTTGCATGAGTCATACCGTTGAGCCATTTGATTCGGTAGAAACCCGGAGGGTTTCCAGCGAATAGCCGGGGGTTGAGCGATAGCGACACCCCCGGTAGGTGCAGTCCTCTGTTTTACCCCGGAGGGGTGGCAGAGCACGTGGTATGGCCTGCCTTTCTGCCACCCCTACGGGGTGAAATCCCTGCTTTGCCAGTTCCGGGGGTGTCGCTGCGCTCAACCCCCGGCTATGGTCTTTAAACCCTGCGGGTTTATACCGAAACTTGTGCATAGTTGACATCAAATCCCTCGGTTAGCTGCTTTTCATCGTCATTCCAGCGGTTGGCTTTGCCTTTTCATTTTTTCCACGGCGCGCCTCATCCGTGGCTCGACCACAGCCTCCGCGAAAACATAGGCCAATCCCCACGCGAGTAAAATGGTGACAATCAATTGACCTATCCGATCTTCAGCTTGTGGAAACATACCTTTAGAAATCGAAATCGCAGCGAATGCTCCAAAACCACCAACAAAAGCATTCCTCCATCGAAGCGCTCGATTTTCTCGAAACGCTTTCTTTCGTAGAGACTTCAACTCTTCTTTAGGGATGTCGTCGTAGTCCATAGCGTTCATTTCTTATTTCCTCTCTTTGCGCCTTGGCGGCTTTGCGTGAGTAAATTCTTATTGAGCCGACTGTTTTCCATCCTCCTCCAGGTTGTAGCCGGAAGTGCACAACTTTTTCCAATGGCCGGTGAGTTGCGGCGTGGCCTTGAATGTGCCCGATGCTTTGTCGAGTTGGTCGCTCACATCCACTCCATAATACTCCATCGTAACGCGCGGGCCGTCCACAGTGAAAATATAATAGCCGATTTTGTGGAGATCGAGCGCGAGCGGCTTCTGGTTGGCCGAATACGGCGGCTTGGGCTCGTAGAATTTGTTGCTGTCGGAAGCGCAGATGATCTGACACAAACCACCCTGGCCATCCGGACTCGTGATGGCCGAGAAGCTGTGGTGGTGGTCGTGGCCGGAGATGTAATAGTGAACATGGTTCTGCGCGAGCGCGGCGAAGAAGGCGTTTTGCGCGGGCTGCTGGGCGGGGTCGGCGTCACCGGGGTCGTTCCCCTTGTGGTCGCCGAAGAGGTTGTCCTTGTGCCCGCCCCCGAGCAAATTTTTGTGGCCAAAGACGAGGGCGTTTTTCGGACGCTTGGAGTCGGCGAGTCGGCTGGAAATCCAGTCCACCTGCTCGGCGATGGTGCTGTTTTTGGTGTTGCCGCTGTTGTCAAACTGATCAAGCAGGACGAAGCGGACGTTGTCGTAGTCGAAGGAATAGCTGACGCTCTTATAGAGGGCGTTGGTCGCCGGAGCGGAGAAGTTGCTGCCGAGGATGAACGGCTGGCCTTTCTTCTGCGCGGGAGGATTCGCCTGCATGTCCCCGGCGGGAATAATCTCCGCAGCCACGATATCCTCCGGGGTGCTGTTATTCATGCCGGTGCCGATCTGCGGGTAGACGCGGGCGAATTCCTCCCCGGAGTCCACCCATGCGGCGTCATGATTTCCGCGCAGGGGATAGAAGGCGATGCCTGCGTTGTAGAGATCCTGCGCATAGAGTGCGCGGGTGTCGGTGCTGGCCTTGCTGGCTTTATCCACGGTGTCGCCCACGGCCACCACCAGCTTGACGCCTTTGGCAATGAACTCCGCGTTGACTTGCTTGATGATGTCCGCCGCGACGGTGTTCGGATTTTTGCCGTCATCCGGGCCGCTCCACTGGGAGTCGGCGATGACGCCGAAGCTCCACGGATCGGCGAAAACGGAGGTGACGCTGCCGAGGATCGCCAGTATGGCGCCAACTTTAACGAGGCGGGAGAAGTTCATGGCGGATTGGAGTTTGCCATGAAATTCCAGAGTCGTATACTCTGAGTTTCCTGTGACCGCCTCCACTCTCACGCCCACACTGTTCGCCTCGCTCGGCATCATCGCCGGGAACGGGGTCTATCCGTTTGCCCTCGCAAAGGCGGCGCGCGCCGCCGGAGTGGGCCGGATCGTGGTGGCGGCGTTTGAGAACGAGACTGATCCCAAGCTGGCGGAACTCGTGGACGAGATCGAGTGGATGCGCGTGGGCCAGCTCGGGCGGATGATCAAGACGTTCTCCTCGCGCAAGGTGGAGCAGGCGATCATGGCCGGGCAGATCGCGCCCGGCAACCTCTTCGATCTGCGGCCCGACCTCAAAGCGTTCCTCGTGCTGGCGAAACTGCGGGAGCGCAATGCGGAATCGATTTTTGGAGCCATCGGCGAGGAACTGGCCAAGGCGGGCGTGCATCTGCTGCCCGCAACCACGTTCATGGAAGAGCACCTGGCCGGAGCGGGAGTCTTTGCCGGGCCGCGCCTCTCGCGCAATGAGCAAAACGACGTGCGGTTCGGATTCGGCATCGCCAAGGAGGTGAGCCGCCTGGACATCGGCCAGACCGTGGTGGTCAAAGGCGGCACGGTGCTGGCGGTGGAGGGCTTTGACGGCACCAACGCGACCCTCGCGCGCGGCGGCAAGCTGGGAAAAGGCGGGGCGGTGGTGGTGAAGGTCTCCAAGCCTAACCAAGACTTCCGTTTCGACGTCCCCGTGATCGGCCCCGCCACGCTGGAAACCGCCACCGAGGCGCAAATCCGCGTGATCGCCGTGGAAGCCGGGCGCACGCTCCTGATGGAACGCGAGCGCCTTGCGGAGATGGCCGAACGGCTTAAAATCTCGCTCTTTGGAATGGAGCCGTAATTTCTCTTCCTTCCTGAGTTCCTGATTATTTTTCAAACTATGCAAAAATTCAAAGTCGGCGTTGTTGGCACGGGGTCCATTGGCAAAAACCACGCGCGGGTTCTATCGGAGCTTCCCGATGTGGAGTTCGCGGCGATTTATGATGCCGACCCGGCCACGGCGGCGGAGATCGGCGGACGGCTCGGCGTGCGCGCCGTGAGTTCGCTCGAAGAATTCGCCTCGCTGGTGGACGCCGCGACCATCGCCACCCCCACCCCCACGCATTTCCCCATCGCCAAATTCCTGCTCGAGAAAGGGAAACACTGTCTGGTCGAAAAACCGATCACCGAAACCACGCAGGACGCCACGGAACTCGCCGACCTGGCGCAGCGGGCGGGCCTCGTGTTGCAGGTGGGGCACATCGAGCGGTTCAACCCGGTGCTGAGCGCGCTGGAATCCCGGCTCACCTGCCCGCAGTTTATCGAATCCCACCGGCTCTCCCCCTATCCCAACCGGAGCATCGAGATTGGCGTGGTGCTCGATTTGATGATCCACGACCTTGAAATCGTGCTGCACCTCGTCCGCTCGCCCGTGAAGCATGTCGATGCCGTGGGCATCTCCGTGTTGAGCAAGGGCGAGGACATCGCCAACGCCCGCATCCGGTTTGAAAACGGGTGCGTCGCCAACCTGACCGCCAGCCGCATCAGCCCGGAGAAGATGCGCAAAATCCGCGTCTTCCAAAAAGACGCCTACCTCTCGCTGGACTACCAAAACCAGAGCGGGGAAGTCCACCGGCTCGAAGGAGGGCAGATCCTGCGCGAGACCGTGGAGATCGAAAAAGACGAGCCGCTCAAGTGCGAACTCGCCGCGTTTGTGGAATGCGCGCAGGCGGGAGCGCAACCCAAAGTCACCGGCCACCAAGGGGCAGCGGCGCTGGAACTGGCGATCCAGATCACGAAGCAAATCCAAGCGGCCAAGGTTTAGAAAGAATGAATTAGGAAGCCAGGAATCCAAGAAAAAGACAGAGGGAAAGCATGCGCATAACATCCAAATTGGATCTCGTTCCCAATCTCCTGATTGGGAACGCACTTGTTCCCGAAGCTCCAGCTTCGCAACGCGCGGAGAGGAAGCTTAAGTGCTGCGTGACACAAAGCGTCCATGTCATGGCACGTTCGGGAAACAGAGTTTCCAAGACACTTGCGTTCCCAATCAGGAGATTGGGAACGAGCGCAAATCCTAGGACGCATTCTCGAATAAAACAAGGCATCCGCAGATTACGCAGATTTTCGGAATGATCAAAACACATCTAAATCATCTGCGTAAATCTGTGAAATCTGCGGATAACTCCTTTGTCTTTTTCCTGATTTCCTGAGTTCCTGATTCTCTTAAAAAATGAAACTCTACCTGATCGCAGGCGAAGCAAGCGGTGATACGCGCGGCGCGGAGGTGATGCGCAGTCTCACCACGCTGGCGGCGGCGCGCGGCGAAAGCGTGGAGTTCCACGGCGCGGGCGGGCCGGAGATGCAGGCGCTCGCCCCGGCGATCCAGGACTGGAGCGGCGAGGCGGTGGTGGGGATTTGGGATGTGCTTAAAAAGTATTCCTATTTCCGTCGGCAACTCGACGCGATGTTGCAGGAAATGATCGCGCTGAAGCCGGACGCCGTGATCCTCATCGACTACCCCGGCTTCAACCTCCGCATGGCCAAGGCGCTCAAGCGCCGCGATCCCGCCCTGCGCATCATCTACTACATCAGCCCGCAGGTCTGGGCGTGGAACCGGGGGCGCATTCCGCAGATGGCCCGCACGCTCGATTTGATGCTCTGCATTTTCCCGTTCGAGAAAGCGCTCTACGAGCAATCCGGCCTCAAGACCGCGTTTGTAGGCCACCCGCTGCTCGATTCGCTCGCGCCGAAAAAAGGAGCGCAGCCGCGCGAAGAGACGCTGGTCGGGTTGTTCCCCGGCAGCCGCAAAAAAGAGGTTTCGCGGATTTTCCCGGTGCTGCTGAAAACGGCGGAAGCGATGCACGCTGCTCGGCCCGAACTGCGCTTCGAAGCAGCGGCGGCCAACGAATCGCTGGCGGTCACGATGCGGGCGATGGCGGCGAACTTCCCCGTCACCGTGCGCATGCACGCCTACCACGAATTGATGAACCGGGCGGCTGTCGGCATGGTCGCCAGCGGCACGGCGACCTTGGAGGCGACGTTTTTCGAGATGCCCTTTGTGCTGGTGTACCGCGTCGCGCCGCTGACCTGGATCATCGGCAAACGGCTCGTGCGCATCCCTTTCCTCGGCATTTCCAACATCCTCGCCGGGCGCGAGATCATCCGCGAATTTTTGCAGGAAGCCGCCGAGCCCACAGCCCTCGCGGACGAACTCCTCAGCATGCTCAACAACCCCGGGAAACGGGCGGCGCAGCAGGCGGAGTTTCGCCAGGTCATTGAGGGTCTCGGCAGCGGCGGAGCAAGCACTCGCGCTGCGGAGGCGATTCTGGCAGAGACCGCGCCGGGATAGAGCCTTGCCTAACGAACCTTCCCGGCATTAGATTTCGCCCATGCTCACCCGTCGCCCCCGCCGTCTCCGGCGCACCCCTGCCCTGCGCAGCCTGGTGCGCGAAACCCACGTTGCGGTTTCGGATTTGATCTACCCGCTCTTTGTCAGTGAACGGATCGCCTCGCGCACGCCCGTGGCTTCCATGCCGGGCGTTTTCCAGCTCACGGTGGAAGAGGCTGCGGCGGAAGCGGTCGCGGCTTCGGAGGAAGGCATCCAGAGCGTGTTGCTGTTTGGCATCCCGGCGGAGAAAGACGCGCGGGCGCAACAAGCGTATGCCAAAGAGGGCATCGTGCAGCGGGCCGTGCGGGCGATCAAGAAAGCTGTGCCGCAGATGGTGGTCATCACCGATGTCTGCCTGTGCGAATACATGAGTCACGGCCATTGCGGGATTGCCCACATTGAGGGCGACCATGTGACTGTGCTCAACGACGAATCCCTGGAACTGCTGGCGCGCGCCGCCGTCTCCCACGCGGAGGCCGGGGCCGACGTGGTGGCTCCCAGCGACATGATGGACGGCCGCGTGGCCGCCATCCGCGCCGCGCTCGACGAGGCCGGGCACGAAGAGACCGCCATTCTCAGCTATGCCGCAAAGTTCGCCTCTGCCTTTTACGGGCCGTTCCGCGACGCCGCCGACAGCGCTCCGCAGGCGGGCGACCGGCGCAGCTACCAGATGGATCCCGCGAACGCGCTGGAAGCCTTGCGCGAAGTGGCGCTGGACATTGAGGAATCCGCCGACATGGTGATGGTCAAGCCGGGGCTTGCCTACCTGGACATCCTCTGGCGCGTCAAAGAGCGCTTTGAAATGCCCACCGCCGTCTATCATGTGAGCGGAGAATACGCGATGGTCAAAGCCGCCGCCGCCAACGGCTGGCTGGACGAGAAGGCCACGACGCTGGAAGTGCTGCTCGCCTTCAAACGCGCCGGGGCGGATCTCATCATCACCTACGCCGCCCGCGACGCCTCCCGGTGGCTGCGGGGAAGCTGACCCCAGCGCATGCCGAAATATCTTGGGCGATCCGGGAGTTTCACGGAACTTTCCTGGTGTTTTCAAACCAACCCACCAGCTTATAGCTTGAAATCAAGCCTCCGCTCAACGCCTCGTCAAAGTGGATGGTGACATTGCCCATCACATTCACCGTCTTGGCGACAAGGCTGCCCACATAAACAGGCACGCCATTAAAGGTGAAATCGTAAGCCGGGGCGTAGATCGTGCCGAAAAACGTGCTGTTACCAGAAATACTCGCCGTTCGTGAACTGCCATCCGCCGGGGTGATGCCCTGAATGGAAAGGCTGCTGGCGCAGCCATTGTTATTGACGACTCCGTTGCCCCCAAGATCGATATTGCCGCCGACAAAAATTTTGACCTGCACCCCCTTCGTAATGGTGATCTGGGCATTGCCTTTAGTGGTGAAATCGCCCGTGATGTACAGCTCCACGGAATTCTGGGTTTTGTCTGCGCCAAAGTCAAAAACAAGACTCTTGCCGCCGCTCAACGAAACGCTGCTGACGGTGTACCGGGCCGGGGCGCTTTGCGTCCCCCCCTTCAACGTGCTGCTTGAGGTCGAGACAAAAGTCCCGCCGGGCACGGGCGCCGGCGCAAGGGTTTGGGAAAAATCGGTGCGAAGGTTCCCATAGACATTCTGTGCGCCGTTGATGACGCCGCCGTTGGTCATCACATCGCCAAAGACGGTTGCGCCGTTGGCCTGGATGGACTGACCGTTGGTGCCAATGCTGGCCAGGTATTGGTTGGAAACAAGCGTGCCGCCGTTTGCGTTGTTGACGCTCTTTGAATTGAAAAAACCGGCGATGCTGCTGGGCTGCCCGTAGCTGGTGATGTTCCCGTTTGCGTCCTTGAGCAGCCCCACGGAACGGGCCGGATCCGTGGATTTGAAGCTGTCCACCGTGACGTTGTGGTTGTTCATGCTGATCGTGCTGGCCGTGGTGATGGGAAGGCTGATGCTGTTATAGACCGGTTTGAGCCAAGCTTCGACCTGCCGGACGGCCGTCGCGGAGGTGGAGGTAAAACTCAGTTTGCGGACTACGGCATCGCGCGGATCAAGCCCCACGTATTTGGTGCCGGCAACCTGGGCCATGCCGGTGGAAAGGATGCGGAAATAGGTTTGCGTGGACGGCCCGCTGGAGTTCACCGCGCATTTGGTGCCGGTGATGACGTAGGCGTAGGTCGCGCTCACATTCCCCTCTCCCGAGGTGGTCAGCGTCCCGCTCAATGCCGGGGTGCCGCTTTGCGCCCCGCTGAGATCCGGGGGCGCGGATTGATTCAAGAGCGGGATGAACTGCGTCTGCACCTGTGCGGCGGCCTGCTGCACTCCGGCTTCCGCCGCCGCGAGCGCCTGTTGCCAGGAAGCGGCTTGGTTGAGAGTGTTGGCGTTCGTCCGGACAAGCGTGAGCGTCGTGCCCAACATGAGCGACAGGATGGTGATGAGAACGAGGACCACCAACAGGGCGGAGCCGCCCGGAGAGAGCCGAGGTTGCGGGTTCATGGCGGTTTATTGGAAAGATTTGCCTCTTAAAAACACGGTGTCGCTCATGGTGCCGGAGAGGGAGGGGAGCGTGGGCGAATCCGAAGCGACGGAGGTAATGACGATGGGGACGATGGTATCCGTGGAGGAACCCAGCGTGCCGGAAAGGGCTGCGCCCGTAATATCTTTGAATTGGACACTCACCGAGCCGCCGAAGAGGCCCACGGTGCGGCTGGCATTGAGCCCGCTGGAGCTTTGCGTCACCGTGCGGGAGACGGTGTTGTTGGCCAGTGAATAGACGACGGTGAGATTTCCGCCAACCGCGACAATGCCGCCCGTGGTGCTGCTGACGAGCGGCAGCGCAAGCTGGTTGGTGCCGGAGAATTGCGGATCGCCCGCCGCATAACCGGTCGTTTCATAGGCAGCATACCGGGAAGGCAGGGTGAGGGTGAGCAAAGTGGCGCCGCTGCCCACCACCACGCCGGTGGCGTTCCTGAGATCCACGGAAAACGAATCCAGCACGCGCTGCTGGGCAACGCGACTTTCGCTCCAGTTCAGCGAAAAGGCGAATCCCCGCTGTAGCCCGATGTAGCAGGTCAGCACCACGGCGCTCACAAGCAGGAGGAGGGAAAGCGTGATCATCATTTCCACCAGGGTGAAACCTTTGGATTGGGAGTGCGCCAGCATGGTGATCAACGGGTGGTGCCCGCGTTGCTGAGAATGGTGGAAAGCTCCCGGGTATGAGACCGCCCGGAGCGATCCTGCCACTGGATATTCAGTTTGATCGTGACCGCGGCGGCAGCAGCGAGAGAGGGAGCGGAGGCGGGGCTGATCACGACGGTGTTTCCCGACCTTGTGACGGTAAAGGGCGCAGGCGTGGGAGTGGGACTCGGCGTGCTCGACGGCGTGGGCGATGCGTAAGGAAGCGCCACTGCGGAGAGGGTGATGCTCTCCTGGGTCAACCCGGAGAGGTTCTGCGTGGTGGCGGTGATGGGGGTGGCAAGCAGCGTGCCAAGGTAGCTGGGACTCGTTACATTGGTCCAAACGGGGGTGCGTTGCACTTGATCCAGGCGCTGGACGAGGTTTTTGTTGGCAATGGCGCTGTCGTCCGCCGCTCTCAGGGTATGCACGCCGAAGAGAAACAGATCGTAAATTCCTGCGAGTCCAAAAGCCAAAATGGCGGAGGCCAGTGCAACGTCGATCAAGGAAAACCCCCCCGTGGTTTGACGAGGAAAGTTCATGGCAACGGCGCCTCGCGCTTCAAGAGCGGGCGGTGCATCCTGCCTCGCCCCCGTCCGTCCAAGACTCGTTCCCGCAAGAATCCATCCATGTCCCCCTCCCTTCGTCGGTCCCGCATCCCCCCAGGTTTTCGGGTGCTTAGAGATCCGCCTGACCGGCTTGCGGGTCAGTCACGGACGCTTTCGGCAGCCCTTCAAACGATTGCTGCTTAAGATTCGATGAGACGACAGGATTCGGGTGGGGAAAAAATGGCTGCCCGGAGATCAGCGCTTCGGCGAAGCCCCGACGCTCCAATCGTCCGTGCGGAACGGCGCGGCGCAGGAAGACGACCACGCCCGTGCGTTATACCAACAACACGGTTGGATTGGTCTTATTGTCCCAAAGGGACAACCCGAAAGTAGCCCGGCGTTTTAACGCCGGGTTCGCGGGAAACAACGCTTCGTCCCGGAGGGACGTTTGATGGGGGAAAATGACGCTCATTTTCAACCGTCCCTGCCGGGACGAAAGGCTTCGCTCTCCCTACCCGGCGTTCAAACGCCGGGCTACTCTCAGGGCGTCCCCATGGGACACGAAAGCGAAGCCTTCTGACAATTCCACCAAATAAACCGCAGGATGGTATTACTCCCCAATCAGCGCCCGGTACTGAGCCGCGTCCTGAAGCTGCGCGACTTCTTCCGGCGCGTCGAGGGCGACAAGGAAAATCCAGCCTTCGCCGTGCGGGTCGGTGTTGACCAGCGCCGGGTTGTTCTCCAGCGCTTCATTGACGGCAACGACCGTGCCCGTGACCGGCGAATAGATGTCCCCGGCGGCCTTGACGGACTCCACAACGGCGGCGGCCGCTTTGGCCTGCACTTTGGCTCCGATCTTGGGCAGCTCGACATAGACCACGTCTGTCAGCTCGGCCTGGGCGTGGTCGGTGATGCCGACGCGGGCCTGGCCGTCTTCAAGGCGCACCCATTCGTGTGTTTCGGAGTATTTGAGATCGTCAGGAACGTTCATGTCTATTTCTTGTGGAGCGGTTTTTTTTGAATGGTCGCCGGGAAGCGGCGGCCACGGATGTCGATTTCGATTTCTTCGTTGATCCGGGCGAACTCGGCGGGCACATAAGCCATGCCGATGCCGATGCCCAGCGTGGGGGAAACGGTGCCGCTGGTGGTCTCGGCGATCTGTTGGCCGTTCTTGAATACGCCGTAGTGTGAGCGTGGCGGCGGGGTTTTGCCCGTCATCTTGAAGGGAACGAGCCGGTGGGAAACTCCCTTTTCGCGCTGCTTGGCGAGCGTTTCACGCCCGATGAAAGCGGGCTTTTCCAGATCGACAAAGAAAGACATGCCGGCCTCCAGCGGCGTGCGATGGGGCGAAAGATCGGAGCCGTTGAGCGGGTAGCACATCTCCAGGCGCAGGGTGTCGCGCGCGCCCAGGCCGCAGGGCTTGATGCCGAATTCGGCCCCTTTTTCCAGGATGGCGTTCCAGATCGTGGGCGCGCATTTCGCTTCGAAGAAAAGCTCAAAGCCGTCCTCGCCGGTGTAGCCGGTGCGGGCGATCCAGACCGGGGTGCATTCGGCCTCGTAGCGCTTGATCTCATTGCGCGCGGGGCGGGAGATTTTTCCCTCGAAAAAGCGGTCGAAAAGCTGCGCCGCGAGCGGCCCCTGCACGGCGATTCCCGCAAAGGCGTCGCTCCGGTTTTCGAGCGTCACGCCGGGGCTCAGGTGGCTTTGCATCCAGGCGACATCCTCGTCGATCATGCTGGCGTTGACGATGAGCAGGTATTCGCTCTCTTCGACGCGGTAAACGAGCAGGTCGTCGATCACCCCGCCGCGTTCGTTGAGCAGAAAGCTGTATTGGCACTCGCCGACGGCCAGGCGATCCACGTTATTGGTCAACAGGCCGTTGAGCCACGCGCCCGCCTCCGGGCCGTTCACAAACACCTCGCCCATGTGGGAAATGTCAAACACCCCCAGCGCGTTGCGCACGGCGTGGTGCTCTTCAAGAATGCCGCTGTATTGAACGGGCATGTGCCAACCGCCAAAGTCGACCATTTTCCCCCCGGCTGCTACATGAGCGTCGAAGAGTGGAGTTTTTTTGGGCGGAAGAGCGGTAGTTTCGGAAGACACGCTGCCATGCTAGCGAGGCAGAGGACAAAGTCAACGCGCGGGAACAGTTTGCCTTGCTGCCGGTTCCGGTCTATGAACAGCGGTTTCCTTCTTTTATGAACGCAATCGACTCTCTGGAACGCCGCTTCGGCCGCTTCGCCATCCCCGGTTTGGTGCGGATGATTGTCGGGTTGAACGTGCTGGTTTACATCCTCGGCAGGCTGAACCCGGGGGTGCTTTCGTGGCTGGATTTAAACCCGGACGCCGTCTTGCAGGGGCAAATCTGGCGGCTGGTTACTTACCTTTTCATCCCCAACTACGGCTTCATCTTTGCCGCGCTGTTCGGTCACCCCGGCAATGCGGTGGATACCGCCTGCGGTCTGGCATGTCTGTGGATGATGGGAAACAGCCTTGAAGAGGTGTGGGGCGCGTTCCGGCTCAATCTCTTTTATTTGATCGGCATGTTGGGAACCACGCTGGCGGCCTTTCTCTTTGGCGCGCAATTTTCCAACGGGATGCTGAATCTTTCGCTCCTGTTCGCCTTTGCTTGGTATTTTCCCAATGTTCAGTTTTATCTTTTTTACATTCTGCCGGTGTTCGTCAAATGGTTGGCATGGTTTTCCGCCGCAATGCTGCTCTGGCAATTTGTCACCACAGAGAGCCTTGCCTACCGGATGGCTGTGGTTGCCGCGTTGGCTAATTTCCTGATCTTTTTTGGCCCGGAGACGGTCGCCCTCATCCGTCACCGTGGCAAGGTGACGGGCCGCCGTCGCGCATTTGCCAAAGCCGCCCTTCCCGAAGGCGAGCCGCTCCACCAATGCGTCGTCTGCCAGCGCAGCGATCTTTCCCACCCGGAACTGGAGTTCCGCGTGGCGCGCGACGGCAACGACTACTGTCTGGAACACCTCCCGGCGCGGCCTGGCGCCTAAAAGCTTGGGCTCTTTAAGAGAAAAACCGTTTACAAACGCAGCGGTTCGACGAAGGTTCTTTTCTTTGCGCCATGAAAACCCTCGCTCTGCTCCTTCTGCTTCTTACGCTGACATCCCTCCTGGGAGGGTGTGCTTCAAATCCCGATGACCAGGCCTTTTTTGAATCAGGCTGGCGGCATCCCAGCGAGAACGAACAGCGCATGGGAGGCCGGTAAGAGAAACCAACGGCGTCCCTAGATGTTTAGTCCCGATGTTTGATGGTGCAAAGATTCCTACAGAAAGGAAGAATGCGC
>JBAXQF010000060.1:0-14993 GCA_037131875.1 Verrucomicrobiota bacterium | reverse complement strand
TTCAACAAATCTCACCACCCTTGGCAAGAAATATTATTAACAAAGTAGAACTAATATACTTTCATAAATAGGCGTTGAATCGCCGACCCCCTCATAAAAGCGGAAGATGTCGTTGTTTTTTCCCTTGGGGCTCCCCCTTTTGGGAACCAGTGCTTTCAAAGATTTTTTACGATCTCTGGAAGGACCAGCGGCATCTTCCTGAGAATAAGCTCGCACAACTTTCCCCCAACGCAAGGGCTGCAATGCAAAAAACGAATAAAAATTCCTCGCTTCCCAACCCGCCTTTTCTTCGGAATAATCCCGCCCACTTCATCATGACCACCCAACTCTCCACGCAGCCGATCCCTCCCGCCGAACGCCTCATCTTTGCCCTCGACGTGCAAACCGCCGAGGAAGCCAAAGCGCTGGTGACGCAACTCGACGACGCCGTGCGTTTCTACAAGATCGGCCTGGAACTCTTCATGGCCGGGGGTTACTTCGAACTGCTCGACTGGCTGGCCTCCCAAGGAAAGAAAATCTTCGTTGATCTCAAATTTTTTGACGTGCCGGAGACGGTGAAACGCGCGGTGGCCGCCCTCAAGGGCCGCCCGGTGGAATTCTGCACCGTGCATGGCAACCAGGGCATCATGGAAGCGGCGGTGGCGGCGGAGAGCGGGGTGAAAATCCTCGCCGTGACCGTGCTTACCAGCCTCGACCGGGGCGACCTGGCCGATCTCGGCTTCGCCTGCGACACGGCGGATCTCGTCCTCTCCCGCGCCAAACGCGCGCTGGAAGCCGGTTGCGCCGGGGTGATCTCCTCCGGGCTGGAAGCGGCCCGCTTGCGCGGCAGCCTCGGCGGCAAGCTCCTCATCATCTCCCCCGGCATCCGCCCCGTGGACAACGCGACCACCGACGACCAGAAACGGATCGTCACCCCGCGCGCCGCGTTTGAAGCAGGCGCGGACTACATCGTCGTGGGCCGCCCCATCCGCAACGCCGCTGATCCCCGCGCCGCCGCTCTGGCCATCCAGGCCGAGATCGCGTCGGTATTTGCGTAGAAAAGACTGAAATAGAGCATTTTACAAAAAAATGTGGCCAGTGGCTTGGGAGCGCCGAAGGCTGGTGCAAGGCGGCTTGGCCCGCAGCGGCTGTGTTTGTAAACACAGCCCAAGGGACAAACGGTTTGCAACGGCCTTCGCCGCCCCAAGACGCGGCTATAGTTTTTGGTAAATTGCTCTAGCCGCAAGAATGCGCAAAAGGCACAGAGGCAGAGGGCCGTATGCCACGTCCTGTTTTATTTTGCGTTTTTTGTGCCTTTTTGCGGCCAATCGCCCGCTCCTTCTTCTTCGGTGCAGAAGGGGAACCTGGCATCGCTTAAACGGATTCGCACGAGCGGAGGTTTGCGGATTCCATCTCGTCCATTAAAAGCGTTTGCAGACGCATCCGCTCCGCTTCAAAAGCGGCATCGTCCGCCGTGGGGCAAACCGCATAGAGCGGCCCGAAAACGACCTCGACGCGCGCGAACGGCTTGGGAATGCGGAAGGCGTCCCAGCTTTTCAGTTCCCAGAAGCGCGAATACCCGACGTGAATGGGCATCACCGGCACGCCCGTGATCTGGGAGAGCTTCACAACGCCGGGACTAAGCTGGTATTTGGGGCCGCGCGGGCCGTCCGGCGTGATGGCCACATCCTCCCCGGCTTCGAGGATCGCCGTCAGTTCAAGCAATGCCGCGACGCCGCGACGGGAGCTTGATCCGCGCACGCTGCCAATGCCAAAACGCGACATCACCCCCTCAATGATCGCGCCGTCCTTGCTGGGGCTGGTGAGGCAGTGGCCTCGCCGCCCGCGACAATAACGCTGGTAGGCAACGGGAACAACCAGGATGCGGTTGTGCCAAAAAGCCCCGATGAACGGCACCATCGCCCCGCGCGTGATGCCGCACCGGTCATCCACCCGGAAGCGGAGCGTCAACGCAAGCGCGCGGAGCAGAAAAACGATAAGACCTGGGATCAAGCGGCGGAAAACCTGCATATTTTGCATCCTCTATAGCCTACTTGCCCGCCAATTACCAGACTCAGCCCTGGGTGCTCCGCACCATCTCTTCGAGGGCGTTGATCCACTCGGGATGCTCGTTGAGGCACGGGATGAGCGTGAATTCCTCGCCCCCGGCTTCGAGGAAGGTGTCGCGGCCGCGCATCGCCACTTCTTCCAGCGTTTCCAGGCAGTCGGAGACGAAGGCGGGGCAGATGACGAGCAGCTTTTTCACGCCGCTCTGGGCCAGGCGCTTGAACTCGAAGTCGGCGTAGGGCTTGAGCCAAGGATCGCGCCCGAGGCGGGATTGGAAGGCGATAGAGAGCTTCTCCGGCGGCACGCATGCGGCTGCGGCAAAGGCGCGCACGGTGGCAAAGCACTGCGCCCGGTAACAGGTGCGGTGCGCCGGGCTGGGCCGCTCGCAGCAGTCGGCGGAGCCCAGGCAATGGGAGCGGGTGGGGTCGGCCTTGCGCAAGTGGCGCTCTGGCAGCCCGTGAAAGCTCACCAGCAGATGGTCGTAGTCCTTCTGCACAAACTCCGCCGCGCTGGCCGCAAGCGCCTGGATATAGCGCGGGTCAGCATAATACGGCTCCGCGATTTTGAGCCGCATGCCCGGCGCCAGCTTTGCCGCGAGTTCCAGCGCCCGCTGCGCCGCCGTCCCGTAGCTGGACATTGCGTAATGCGGAAACAGCGGGATCACCAGCACGTCGGTGACGCCCTGCGCTTGCAGCGCCACGATGGCCGAGGCGATGCCGGGGTTCTGATAGCGCATCGCCAATTCCACGATGCAGTCGTCGCCAAGCCGCTCCTGCAAGGCGTGCTGCACGTTGCGGCTGGTAACGACGAGCGGCGATCCCTCGGGCGTCCAGATTTGCGCGTAAGCTTCGGCAGAGTGCTTTGGCCGGAAGGGGAGGATGCAGCCATGCACAATGAAGGCGCGTACCGGCCAGGGAGCGTCCAACACGCACGGGTCCATGAGAAACTCGCGCAGATACCTGCGAACATCCGCCACGGACGGGGAATCCGGCGAGCCGAGGTTGATCAACAGGACGCCTTGTTTTTTCATGCGTGCACCTCCAGGGATTTATGGTTCAGCAAAGTAAAATAGCTGGCGAGCCGACTTGCCGCCTCCTGCCCGGCAACAATGGAGTTGCCCACCGAAATGCCGTTGCGGTAGCTGCCCGCAAAGAACAACCCGGGGTGGCGCGCTTCGGTCTGCGTCATCAGATCCATCCATTTTCCATACCCGACATTGTATTGCGGGATGGCCCACGGGAACAAGGCATGGTGCTGGTACACGGGCTTGCCGCGCACACCCAATACGCGTTGCAGATCGCGCGCTGTGCGCTCAAAAAGTTCGTCCGGCTCGCGCGTCGCGAGTTCGGGATTGCGGCATCCGCCAATAAAGCTCGTCAGCGTCACGTGTTCCGCAGGAGCCCGGTTGGCGAAGATCGACGAGGAAAACGTCGTCCCGAGAATGCTCAGGTTTTCGACTTCGGGGACAAGAAAACCAAAGCCGTCAAGCGGATCTGCGACATCCTCGCGGCGAAAGCCCAAAACAATGCGGGCGACCGTCGGATGCTCGATTTCTCCGAGCCCGGCGAGGGTGCTCCCCTCCCCCTCTTCCATGCGGATGCACGCGAGCTTGTGGGCCGGTGCAGCCAGCAACACCGCAGAGTGTTTGCGCTCCTCCTCACGACCGTTGGCGCGGATGGTCAGCGTCCAGCCTTCGGGGGTCTTGCGCGCGGCGATCACGGGCGAGTTCAACTCCACCGCGCGGCCCAGTTGCGCGTGCAGGGTGTCGGTGAGCACTTGCAGGCCGTCGTCGAAAGAAACTTTCTTGGCCTGCGGCGCGGCGACTTCCGCACGCTTTTTGCGTTCCCGCGCGCCCAGGAATTGCCCGAGGATCAGCGAGCCATATTTTACTTCGACCGCGTGCAGCTTGGGAAATGCGTGGCGCACGGAAAGCTTCGCCGGGTCGCCCGCGTAGATGCCCGAAACAAAGGGATTGATGGCGTAGTCAAGAAACTCCCGACCGAGGCGGCGCAGCACAAAATCCGCCAGCGACTCGTCCTCTGAGCTTGGCGGCGTGCGGAGGAACGGCTCCAAAGCGAGGCGCAATTTCGCGCGGAGGGAAAAGAGCCGCGTGGCGGCGAATGCGGCGGGAGAAGTCGGCAGCGGCTGCATTCTGCCGTTGCGAACAATATAATTTTTGCTGGCGCCGGGATCGGAATCGCGGCGGCGCGGATCCAGCCCCAGGTCTGTGATGAGCGCGGCGATCTTTGGCGAGGTTTCGAGAATGGTATTCGGCCCGTATTCCGCCATGAACCCGCGTTCGCACAGGGTTTGAATGGGGCCGCCCACGCGCCCGCCCGCCTCGTAAAGGGTGACGGGGATGTTCTGCTCGCGCAGCCGGAATGCCGCACAGAGCCCAGTGATTCCCCCGCCGACGATGGCAACCGGGTTCATATCGATTTGGAAAAGCGTTCGCCGGTTTCCTTGCCGAAATAGGCGTCGAAACGCACCGCGATATTCCGGATGAGCAGCCGCCCGAGGTCGGTGACGCGGAGCCCGCAGGCGTCGGTCTCGATCAAGCCGTCGGCTTGCAGATCGGCCAGCGAAGCCAGTTCGCCAGCGAAGCGGCTGGTGAAATCCACGCCGAGTTGTTCGGATATTTTGGCGTAGTCGAGGCCCAGATCGCACATCAGCCGCGAGATCACCTCCCGCCGGATGCTGTCCTCCTCCGTCAACACATAGCCCTTGGAGATGGGCGCGTTCCCGGCATCGAGCGCCTTGTAATAAAGCGGCAAATCCTTCTGGTTCTGCCAATACGCGCCGTCCGCCTGCGAGATGGACGACATGCCGAAAGCATAAATATCCGTGTTCCCGCGGGTGCTGTAGCCTTGGAAATTGCGCTGCAAGGTTTTGTTGCGCTGCGCGATGGCGAGTTCGTCATCGGCGCGCGCGAAGTGATCCATGCCGATGTAACTATACCCGTTGGAGGTGAGCCGCTCGACGGTCAGCTTCAGCAATTCCAGCTTCATCTCCGGCGTGGGCAACACCTTCAATATCTTCTGCGCGGGCTTCATCCACGGCACATGCGCGTAGTTGAAGACAGCCAGGCGATCCGGCTGCATCGCTATGACTTCATCCAGCGTTTTTGAAAACGACTCCACCGTCTGATGCGGCAGCCCGTAGATCAAATCGACATTGAGCGATGCGAACCCGGCTTCACGCAGCCAGTCGATGGCCTGCTCGGTTTGGGCCTTCGGCTGAATCCGATGCACGGCCAGCTGCACCTGGGGATCGAAATCCTGCACGCCCATGGAGGCCCGGTTGAAACCGGCTTCACGCAAGGCGGTCACATGATCGCGCGTCAACCGGCGCGGATCGATCTCCACTCCCGCCTCGATGTTTTCGTCGTAAGTAAAATGGGAGCGGATCAGCGCGCCCAACGCGCGGATTTCATCCGGCAGCAAAAAGGTCGGCGTGCCGCCGCCGAAGTGGAGTTGCACCGCCTTGCGTTCGCGGCCAATGAGCGGCGCCATGAGGGCCAGTTCACGGCCCAGGTATTCCAGGTATTGCGCGCTGGCGCTCTGGTTGGAGGTGATGACCGTCGTGCAGCCGCAATACCAGCAAAGCGAGTAGCAGAAGGGGAGGTGGAAGTAGAGCGAAAGGTTTTTCCCAGACCCGGCGTTCGCCCGCATCCGCTCCAGGACGGTCTGTCCGTCCATTTCGGCAAAATGCGTCGCAGGCGGATACGAGGTGTAGCGCGGGGCCGCCACGTTGTATTTCCGGATCAGATCGAGATTAACTTGGAGTGCGCTCATGCGAAGTTGCGGACGGTCTCGGCCAACGCCTCGATGCACTCAAGCTTTGCCTGCTGCGGAACGCCGTGCCCGAGGTTGAAGATGTGTCCCGACATTCCGCGCATTTCCCGAAGAATCCGCGTGGTTTCCGCAGCAACGATCTTGGGTGTGGTGACCAGCAACGAGGGATCGAGATTGCCTTGCACCCCCACATTTTGCGGCAGCAGGGAGCGGACTTTGGCGAGCGATTGCGTCCAATCCACGCTCAGGATGTTCGCGCCGGTTTCCACCAGCGCATCCCATTTTCCGTGCGTGCCTTTGGCAAAAAGAATTACCGGCGCCTTTCCGCCCAACTGGGTGATGATTTGGCGAATCCACCGGCCCGAAGCGTTTTCGAAGGCATTGTCCGCAAGCTCTCCGCCCAGGCTGTCAAAAATCTGGATCGCATCCGCGCCCGAGTTGATTTGCAGTTGCAGGAATTCCGCCACCGCAAGGGTCAGCTTTTCCATCAGTTCGCCAAACAAAGCCGGTTCGGAGTAATAAAGTTCCTTCGCCAGAGCGCATCCGTGACCGCTTCCGCCCTCGATCATAAAGCACGCCAGCGTCCACGGGGAGCCAGCGAAGCCCAGCAAAGCCGCCTGCTCGCCCAGAGCGGGTTTGATCAACTGCAACGCTTGGGCGACATACTGAAGCCGTTCGGAAACCTGCCGGTGATCGAGCCGGCGGATGTCTTCCGCAGAGCGCAGGAGAAATTCCATCTCAATGCCCCCGCCTTCCTTGAAGCGATAGCGCTGGCCCATCGCTTCGGGCACGACCAGGATGTCGCTGAACAAAACGGCCGCATCAAAACCGAACCGGCGGATCGGCTGAAGCGTGGCCTCCGCAGCCAGTTCGGGCGTTTGGACGATTTCCGTGAAGGAATGTTTTTCCTTCAAGGCGCGGTATTCCGGCAGGGAGCGCCCCGCCTGGCGCATCAGCCACAGGGGCGGGCGATCCACAGGATTGCAGCGCGCTGCCGCGAGAAAACGCTCGCGGTTGCCCGGAGATTTGAGAGAGGGATCTGTGGTCATGAAGGATGGGAAATCGACGTTCAAAAAAGAGCTGCGAACGCCGATCAAAAGGTGCTGGCGCTGCCGCACAGATTAGCCGTGGTATTAGAATGGGTCAAGGGCACGTTGAATGCCGATTTAAGTCTCTTCTTCCAGAAACCCTCAAGTCGGCCTCTTGGAGGACTGTTCCAAAAAGGTCGCGACGCCCTTGTGCACCGAAGGAAAGAAGTTTTCCTCCCCAAGGTCATGGGTGACGCCGACGCGCTGGAGGATTTCACGCAAGGGCCGGTTGGCGCGGGCGATTTTCAAAACGATGCCCTTTTCACGGAGTTCCTCTTTCAAATGCACCAGGGCTTCAACGGCGGTGACATCGATATCCGTGATCGCTTGGGCGTCCAGGAGAAACCAGCGCACCGGGGTGGAACTGGCGGCGACCAGTTCACGGACACGCTCGGTGAAGTGCCCTGAGTTGGAGAACAGCAGCGGGGCATAAAAGCGGTAGGCGATGAGCCCCGGAACAGTCTGGGATTCCAAGGTGTCACTGATGTCGTGATAGCCCCGGCCGGGGACCTCCTGCAACACGGCATCCACCGGGCGGGAAATGCGGTTGATCAACCCGATGAGAGAAATGGCCACCCCCAGCAAAATCCCGGGGATCACCCCGCCCACAAGCACGCCCGCCGTGGTAACGGCAGCCAGCACGCTGGAGCGCGGATAATACCGGTAAATGCGCTTCATCACATCAAACTCGATGAGGCTGAACCCCGCGTAGATCAAGAGGGATGCCAGCGCGACCACCGGCAGCAGCGCGATCAACGGCGTAAGAAAAAGCAGGAAGAGCGCCAGCGTGCCCGCCGCCACAAAGCTGACCAGCTGGGTCTTGCCGCCGGTGGCGTCATTGAGCGTCGTGCGCGCCTGGCTGCCGGTGACGGAGAACCCCTGGAACAGGCTGGTAATGACATCGGCATAGCCGAGGGCCCTCAATTCCTGATTTTCATTCACCTCATACTGGTTTTTCTCTGCAAAAGCGCGCGCCAGCAAAATGCATTCGGTGTAGGTAAGCAGCGCAATGCCAATGGATGCGGGCAACAGCGCATGAATCTCCCTCAACGTCACCCCCGGCAAAGCGAAACCCGGCAAGCCGCCCTGAAAAGATCCCACCACGGCCACCCCGCACTTTTCCAAACCGCAAGCCCAGGAGACCCCGACGGCTGCAACACAAACGATCAGCGCGCCGGGCAGCTTTGGAGCCACACGGCGCAACACCAGAAGCAACCCCAAAAGCCCCACTCCCAGCAAGAGCGTGGGGAGATGCGTTTGATGCAGCTTTCCCGCCAGTTCCGCAAGCAACGGGAAAAACTCCGTATGCTGGAGCGGCACCCCAAACAGCTTGCTGCACTGGGAGGCCATGAGGATCAGCGCGGCACCGGTCATGTAGCCAACCAGCACCGGCTTGGAGAGGAAATCCGCAACGGCTCCGAATTTGGCGCGCGCGCCAAGAATCAAGAGTAACCCGCTCAGGAGCGCAATGATCGCGGCGAGCGCCGCCGCGCGGCCTGGATCTCCCCCCGCCAACGGCCCGACGGCGCTGGCAATCAGCAGCGAAATCGCAATATCCGGCCCAACGATCACCTGGCGCGAACTGCCGAACAGCGGATACACCACCAGCGGCACCAGCGCGGCGTAAAGGCCGTATTGCGGGGGGATGCCGATCAACCCGGCATAGGCGATGACCGAGGGAATCATCACGACACAAACGCTGATGCCCGCCACGATGTCCGCAAGCAGCCACTGCCGCTGGTAATGGCGGAAGAGGGAGAGCCCCGGCAGCAGGCGCAGCAAGCGGTTTGGCGGGCTGGATGGTGGGGAAACCTCGTTGCTCATGATGCGGGCTTCTTTCATTAGAAACCACTTATTCCGGTATATTCCAATCTGCACGGCAACACAAGGAACAGCATTCTTTCTGGAACCAAAGAATCGCTGGATTTTAAGAAAACATCGGTGATAGGGGTTCTCCACGGAGCAGAAGGGGAACAGGAAAATTTTCAGTGCACAAAATTTCGTGCATTTTCGGTTGACGACGCACGAAATATCGTGCATATTCAACCCATGACAGCGAGAGCGAAACTTCTGGCAAGGCTGATGGAGGGCAACCAAGACAAGTCTTTCACCTTCGCCGATGCCGAACAGTTGCTCTTGCAGGCGGGCTTCGTTCTGGATGGTGGCAAAGGGAGTTACCGGGTTTATCGGCACGCCGATAGCCGCAAGATGGTTCTCCCGTGCCACGGAAAGACCGTAAAGCCCGTTTACATCCGCGAAATTAGAAAGCTGCTCAAATGAAAACAATCAACCGCTATCTCACCCGCATTCACTGGAGCGACGACGACGAGGCGTATATCGCCGAAGTCCCGGCGCTTCCCGGATGCGTTGCCCACGGCGCAACCATGCAAAAGGCCGCGCGGGAACTTGAAAAAGCGTTCGCCCTTTGGACGGAAAGCGCAACCCGTCACGGCGACACCATTCCCGAGCCCGATCTTGCCAGGGAGGAAATCGAACGGTTTGCCCCTGTCCTGAGCGTCGCCAAGCTCGCGCGCCGGGCCGGGATAAATCAACATACCCTCGCCAGCAAGCTGCGCCGGAAGAGTCCCTTCACGAAAGAGGAGACATCTGCGCTCTTGAAGGCGTTCGCGTAATTTAACGCCCATGCCAGCGGCAAACCTTGCGGACTCGAAAAAAGATGCGCGAAATGATCCCAGCGCATGGCGTTTTTTCAAAAATGCTTCGGGCCAAGGATGCTTTTTGTTTTGGAACTTCTTGGAACTTTTCGGAGCAAATCGCCCGCAAACCCTGATAGAATCTAATACCGGCGATAGGGGTCGAACCTACACGTCTTTAAAGGACAACGGATTTTGAGTCCGTCGCGTCTGCCAATTCCGCCACGCCGGCTTTTAGAGAGGGGAAAAAATAGAGGGACTTTGCGCGGATTGCAAGCCCTTTGGCGCGCCTAAAATTTCGCGCAGCAGGATGGCTTTGCGCAGCGAGTCCGGCTCCCGGAGTTGTTCCCGCAGGGCCGATGGCGTGCTGGGGGTTGCCAGTGCCTGAGATGCAGAACCTGACAGTGCTTTCGTGGATGCGGCGACTGCGGCAGCCGCAGATTGCACCGCTTGCTCGGGCTCCGCAAAGGTCATCTGCGGGATGGAGGTGACTTCCATGGAGGGAGCCGTCTCCCTCACCGAGGCGGTTTTGGGAAGGGTGGGCAACGGCCCGCCGGTTTCCAGCGGCGGGGCAATATCCGGGCGGTGCGCCGGTGCGGCAGGGCGAGGGAACGGATCCACGGGACGCCCCTTCCGGGGAAAGGTGCCCGGCGCACGCAGCGGCTTGGAAACAGGCGGCGCGGGGGTTCGCGGTTGTATTGGCGGCTTGCGCGGGGGGGCCGGAGGAACCGCGTCCGGGGGCAGCCCGAGCGCTTCCATGAAACGCCGCATGCGCTCGGCTTCGCTCTCCGCGCGGTTGGCATCGGCGGGATCAGGCCGCAACGGGCGCGGCGAGGGAGGCCGGGTTTCGTCAGGTGCGCTTTGACCTGCGTTCTCCACGAACCACTTCACGAACGCAATCACCCCGACCACCACGATGAGGATGAGTTGATCCATGGGAAATCTCCGAACCGGGGCAAGCGGTTACTGTTGGACGGGACGGCCTTCGTCGCCCGAGCGGTCTCCCCCGGCGATGGAGGCGCGCATCTTGGTATCGCTTTCGACGTTCTTCATGCGGATGTAATCCATGACGCCGAAATTCCCGGCGCGGAACGCCTCGGCCATGGCCTGCGGCACCTGCGCTTCGGCTTCCACAACCTTGGCCCGCATTTCCTGGGTGCGCGCGCGCATCTCCTGTTCGGAGGCGACGGCGGCGGCGCGGCGGACTTCCGCCCGCGCCTGGGCCACGCGCTTGTCGGCCTCGGCCTGCTCGGCCTGGAGTTTTGCGCCGATGTTGTCGCCCACGTCCACGTCGGCGATGTCGATGGAAAGAATCTCGAAGGCGGTGTTGCTGTCGAGACCCTTGGCCAGAACGGCCTTGGAAATGCGATCCGGGTTTTCAAGCACTTCCTTGTAGGAATCCGCGGAGCCGATGGCGCTCACAATCCCCTCGCCCACACGGGCGATGATGGTTTCTTCGGTCGCGCCGCCCACGAAGCGGTCGAGGTGGGAGCGGACGGTCACGCGCGCTTTGGCTTTCACGCCAATGCCGTCCTTGGCCACGCCGTCAATGCTGGTGCGGCCCATGGCGGCGTTGGGGCAGTCGATCACTTTGGGGTTCACGCTGGTCTGCACGGCTTCCAGCACGGTTTTGCCGGTGCCCTTGGTGGCGAGGTCAATGGCGCATGTGCGGTTGTAATCGAGTTCGATCCCGGCGCGGTCAGCCATGATGAGCGCGAGAATCACCTGCGGCACGTTGCCGCCGGATTGGTAATGAAGCTGGAGCGCCTTGAGGTCGATCTCCATGCCGGCCTTGAGCGCCATGATGCGGGCGTCCACAATGAGCGAAACGGGGATGCCTTGGAGTCGCATTCCCACCATATCAAGAATGCCGACGTCTGCGCCGTTGGACCAAGCGCGAATCCAGATGCCAAAGAAATTGAAGAGAACCGCCGCCAGCACCAAGGCTCCAATTCCCAACAAACCCACCAGAATGACAACAATGAGAGGATTCATGCGCCGAAGTGTAGAGAGGGTGCTTGAATCTGCAAGTCTTCATATTGACGCTTCCCACTTGCTCCAAGGCGGGGTTTCCCTTACGTTCCCGGCAGATTCCGGGCGCTTTTATGCCTTCCCTTTGCCAATCCACCGGCGCTTGCGCCCATCGTCCTTGTTGCACAGCCGCCAAATACCTCGTGGCGTTGCTGCTCATCGGCCTCTGCCTGGCCTCCTTCCTGGCAGATGACGCCGTGGCCGCTTTTTTCGCGCGGCAGCACTCGTATTCCTTGAACCACTGGGCTGCGTTCTTGAATTGCATTGGGGACTGGCCGTTCCACACAACACTCGGGCTGACCGCCGCCGCTGCCGCATGGTGGGCCAAGCGCAAAAGCCTGATGCGCCTCTTCCTCACCATGCTGCTCGCCTCCTCGATGGCGGGCGTTGCGGTCAACGCCGTGCGCTTCACCACGGGACGCCCCCGGCCCAACGTTCTGGTTCACGACGGCTTCTACGGGTTCAAAAAAGACGGCAAGCAGATCGTTTGGAAGAACCAATACAAATCCTTTCCCTCAGCCCACACCGCGACCGCCGCCGCCTTCGCAGGCGTCGCCCTGTTCGCCGGAATCCGCTACGGCTGGCTGATCGCCCTTTTCGGCCCGCTGATCGGCTGCGCACGCATCTACAGCGGGGCACACCATTTTTCAGACGTCGTCACAGCAACTATGCTCGGGCTCTTGTTTTCCTGCTGGGCGTGGCGGTTTGTGGAACGAAGATGGGGCAGTGAGGTGGACGCCGCGGATTCGGCACCGTCCTAAGTGTTGCTTTTTTGCCAGAACCGCATTACACTTCTCTCTGTGAAAACGCTCACCGTCAAATTGCCCGATTTGCTTTTTGTGGAGATCACCAACGCTGCCAAGTTGCGCAAGGTAGCCAAGTCAGCCATTGTGCGTGAACGCCTCCAGCAGGCGTCAAAACAGCAGTCCTCCCTCTGGAGCCGCATGGCGGATCTGGTGCTCGAAGACGATGCTCTTCCCACCGATCTTTCCTCCAACAAAAAACACCTCCAAGGGTATGGCAAGAATCGTTCTCATCGATAGCGGGGCGCTTGTCGCGGCCTTGGGAAAACGCGACCAGCATCACGCTTGGTCGAGATCGAATTTCGAGGCGTTTACAACCCCGTGCCTGACGTGTGAAGCTGTTGTATCGGAAAGCTTCTTTCTTCTCGAGCGCGCCTCAAAAGGCAAGGAAACGCTCTGTGCTCTCTTGGAACGCGGGATTATCAAAGTGGATTTTTCACTGGCTCACCATCTGACAGAAATCCTGCAACTACTCCATCGCTACCGGGATACGCCCATGAGTTTTGCAGACGCCTGTCTGGTGCGCATGGCAGAGATTCACAAAGACGCCGTTGTTTTCACCACCGACAGCGATTTTCTCGCCTACCGCAAGAACGGCAGGCAAACCATTCCATTGATCGCTCCTTGGTAAAAAAACCATGTCGCGCGCCTTTGCCATAGCGGTTGGGCTGATCGCCGCCCTCTTCTTCGGCTGCTTTTTCGCCTGGCCCATCGTCCAGACCGTCCGGGGGGCGTTCATGGATGCGGGAGGGAACTGGACGCTTGATTACGTGTGGGAGATCGGGCGCAACCGCGTCTACCTTGAGGGGCTGCAAAACGCCGCGCTGCTTGCGTTGGCGAGCACGGCTTTGACGGTCGCCCTCGCCGTGCCGCTGGCGTGGCTGGCGGATCGGTTCGAGTTCCCGGCCAAGCGCACCCTGCTCGCCCTGCTGCTGGTGCCGATGGTGCTGCCGCCGTTCGTGGGCGCCATCGGGCTCAAGCAAATCCTCGGGCAATACGGCGCGCTCAATGCGGCGCTCACGCACTTGGGGTTTCTCCATAACGGCGCAACCATCGACTGGCTGGGCGGCTCGCGCAACGGGCGGTTCTGGGGCGTGGTGTTGATGAACACGCTGCACCTTTACCCGATCCTCTTCCTGAATGTCGCGGCGGCGCTGGCGAACATTGACCCCGCAATGGGCGAGGCCGCGGAAAACCTCGGTTGCACGGGCTGGCGCAAGTTCCGGCGCATCACCCTGCCGCTGATGATGCCGGGGCTGTTCGCGGGCGGGGCGATTGTGTTCATCTGGGCCTTCACGGAACTCGGCGTGCCGCTGATGTTCGACTACAACCGCGTCACACCGGTGCAGATTTTCCAAGGGTTGAAGGAGCTTTCAGGCAATCCCCTCCCCTACGCGCTGGTGGTGGTGACGCTCATCGCGGCCATTGCGTTCTACGCCGCCGGGAAATGGGCGGTGGGCGGAAAGGCGTTGGCCATGCTCCCCAAAGCGACCCGCGCGGCGGAGACCCGGCAACTCGGACTCTGGCCGGGCGCGCTCTGCACGCTGGCGTTGGCGGGAGTGATCGCCCTGGCGCTGCTGCCGCACGCAGGCGTGGTGCTCGTTTCGTTTGCGCGCGAGTGGTACCAAAGCGTCCTGCCCACGCAATGGACGCTGGCCCATTACCAAGCCGCGCTGGGGCACGACCTCACGGTGCCCTCCATTTTGAACAGCGTGAAATATGCCGGGCTCGCCACGGTGGCGGATGTTTTTCTGGGCATCGGGATCGCCTATGTCGTCGTGCGCACCGCGCTGCCGGGCCGGGGATTGCTGGACACCTTCGCCATGCTTCCGCTGGCGGTTCCCGGGTTGGTGCTGGCGTTCGGCTACCTCGCGATGACGCAGGAAGGCCGCGTGTTCGCATTTCTCAATCCCACCAAAGACCCGACGGCGCTGCTCATCATCGCCTACTCCGTGCGACGGCTTCCCTATGTCGTGCGCTCCGTCGCCGCCGGGCTGCAACAGACCAGCGTGGCCTTGGAGGAAGCGGCGCAAAACCTCGGCGCGACGCCGCTGCACGCCCTGCGACTCATCACCCTGCCGCTCCTCTCCGCGAACCTGCTTGCAGGCGGCCTGCTCGCGTTCGCCTTCGCCATGCTGGAAGTCTCCGACTCGCTCATCCTGGCGCAGCGGCAGAGTGACTTCCCCATTACCAAAGCCATCTACGAACTCTTCAACCTGCTCGGCGAAGGCCGTTTCCTCGCCTCGGCATTGGGAGTCTGGGCAATGGTCTTCCTAGGCATCGCGCTCTATGGGGCGAGCCGGATTTTAGGGAAGAAGCTGGGTGCTTTGTTTGGGAATCAGTGAGAGCCTGTGAAAATAGTCCCAAACGCCGGGCTTCAGCCGGCGTTCTTCCTTTGCCACCAGCTTTAGAGCATCTCTCAAAAAGAATTTCCGTTATTCGATGGGAGCGCCGTGGGTTGGCGCGCAAGGCGCAAGCGAAGCGGCTGTATTTTCCATACTGCCCGAGCTTGCAACGCAGCGCGACGGCCCACGCCGCCCCGGCGAATAGGAAATTCTTTTTGAGAAACGCTCTAGA
>JBAXQF010000059.1:0-15405 GCA_037131875.1 Verrucomicrobiota bacterium | reverse complement strand
CGAAGGCACGAAGGCACGAAGGCACGAAGGCACGAAGGCACGAAGGCACGAAGAAAAAAGGGGGGGCGATGCGAGGTGTTCCCGGAACCCGGAGGGTTCACAGAGAATAGCCGGGGGTTGAGCGAAGCGACACCCCCGGAACCCGCCCCCCATTGCGTTCACCCCAAAGGGGTGGCAGAACGCACACCCCGCAGACGAAGCTGGAGCTTCGAAGACAATCCCGTTCCCAAGCTGGAGCTTCGAAGACAATCCCGTTCCCAAGCTGGAGCTTGGGAACGAGGGAAAAAAAGGGGATACCTACTACTTGCTTAGGCGGTCTATGAAAAACTCCGCCTTCCAACGCTCCAACTGCCCCTTCACATTCGCCGCAGAGGGTGCGCCGGGGTTGGTGCGGGCGTCGATGGAGCGGCGGACGTTGAGGATGTCGAAGACATCGGCTTCGAATGCGGGCGAGAGGGCTTTGTAATCGGCTAGCGTGAGGTCGGCGAGGCCGATGCCCCGTTCCACGCACAGCGCGACGGTTTTGCCGACGATCTCGTGCGCTTTGCGGAAGGGGACGCCGTGGAGTACCAGGTAATCCGCCACGTCGGTGGCGAGCAGGTTCCAGTCCGCAACGGCTGCGGCGCATGCCTCGGCGTTCACTTGGATTTCCCGCAGCATGGCGGCGTAGATTTGCAGCGCGGCTTTGACGGTGTCCACGGAGTCGAACACCGGCTCCTTGTCCTCCTGCATGTCCCGGTTGTAGGTCATGGGGAGGCCTTTGAGCGTGGTGAGCAGCGAGACGAGGTTGCCGACGAGCCGCCCGCTCTTGCCGCGCGTGAGTTCGCACACGTCCGGGTTTTTCTTCTGCGGCATGAGGCTGGAGCCGGTGGTGTAGGCGTCGGAGATGGTGACGAACTTGAACTCGGCGCTGGCCCAGAGGATCAGGTCTTCGCTCAGGCGCGAGAGGTGGACGCCCACGAGCGCGAGCGCGGAGAGCAGCTCCACGGCGAAGTCGCGGTCGCTCACGGCGTCCATGCTGTTTTGGGTGACGGCGGGAAAATCGAGCAGCCGGGCGATCAACGCGCGGTCGAGGTTGATGGTGGAACCGGCAATCGCACCGGAGCCGAGGGGGAGGACGTTGAGCCGTTTGCGGGCGTCGGCCACGCGGCCTGCGTCGCGCGCGAACATTTCCACGTAGGCGAGCAGGTGGTGGGCGAAGAGGACGGGTTGCGCCCGCTGGAGATGGGTGTAGCCGGGGATCACGACGTCGAAGTTGGCTTCGCCCAATGCGACGAGGCTTTTTTGCACTTCGGCCAGTAGCTGGCAGATGGCGTCGGCTTCGTCGCGCAGGTAGAGCCGGATGTCGAGAGCCACCTGGTCGTTGCGGCTGCGGGCGGTGTGGAGCTTCGCGCCGGGATCGCCAATGCGCCGGGTCAGCTCGGCTTCGATGTTCATGTGGACATCCTCCAACTCGGGCTTCCACTGGAATGTCCCCGCGTCGATCTCGTCACGGATCGTGGTCAGCCCCGTGCGGATGGCTTCGAGTTCCTCCTTGGTGATCAGCCCCGTGGCTTCCAACGCCGTGGCATGGGCGATGGAACCGGCGATGTCATGGCGGTAGAGACGCCAGTCGAAGGAGATCGACTCACTGAAATCTTTGAGAAGTTGCGCGGTATCGGTTTTAAAGCGGCCTTTCCACATGGGCCGATCATGCCAGAGCGCGCGGGAGATTCAATTAAGAACCGGAGAAGATGGAATTAGGAAGCCAGGAATCCAGGAGAGTGCGGTGGAATCTGCGGTTTTTCCTGGATTCCTGGCTTCCTAATTCATTGTCTCTTATCCGTGGATGATCAACTGGATGTCCTCGGGCAGGCCCGCTGCCACTTGGGCGATGACGTTGCCTTTGAGAATCTTGGTCATGCTCATACGATGGGAGGAGCCGAGCATGAGGTAATCGATGCCGAGGGTCGCGGCGAGGTCGAGAATGGTGCCTGCCGGGTTCTCGCTTACGGCGTAGATGGGCATCACGTCCACACAGCGCTCCGTTCCGGCCTTCATCACCAGTGACATGATCGCGGCGGCCTGCGGGTCGTCCTGCCATTTGGGGCGGCCGCGTCCGGTGGTCGCCGGGCCTTGCGGGATGAAGACGGCGAGTTCCTTGACGTAAAGGACGCAGAGGGTGGCCTTGCGCAGTTGCGCCTCGTCGAGCGCAAACCGGAGTACCGGGGTGACGCCCCGGGCTGCGACCATGATTTTCTGGCCTTCGGCAAGGCGGGGGCGCAACTTGGCGATGGACTCCGGGGTGACGATGTCGGCAAGTTCTTTGGAGACGGTGACGCTGGTAAGCCCGGCGCGTTTCTGCGCGTAGGTGCGCAGGGCGAAGCCGAGGATGAGCACGCAGAGGACGAAGAAAAGGGCGTCGGGCTTGGTGCGCGCGAGGGTGATCTCCACCGCGAAGAGGATCAGGAAAGTGAAGGCGAAAAGCACCCGGTCATACCAGGTAAAACCGATGACGCGGTTGGAGGCGCAGGAGCCGAGGTTCACGGTGATGGCGCCGACCACGCCGATGGCGTAGAGCCCGGCCAGCGAGGCAAAATCCGAGGTGGTCAACAGAACGGCAATCGGCAGGCCCACCGAGATCAGCACGGGAGCCAGCGGGACGCCGTGCCGGTTGAGCTTGGTGAAGGCCATGGGCATTTCTCCGTCGCGAGCCATCATGAACATGAGGCCGACCATGGCGACGATGGCGGTGTTGGCTGCGCTCAGGAGCAGGAGGGCCATCAGAATGCCGACCACCCATCCAAAAACCGTTCCGAACCAAGGGGCGATTGTAGCGGCCCCAAATTGCTCGGCCATGAAGCGCAGGATGTCTTCGTTGCGCTTGTCCATGATGGCCAGCCAGCTTTCCTTGTCGTGCAGGCCGAGGTTGGTTCCCAGCACGGAGGGGAGCGAAAGCATGGCCCACCCGAGGAGGGCCGTGGCAAAGACGACTTCAAAGGCGATGGGCCAGATGGCGCGGGCCGATTCCCGGTGCACCTTCGGATGCTCATTGGTGGAACCGGGGTCGAGCTTCATGACGCCGGTCATGTTGGCAATGGCTTCCACGCCGCTGAGCGCGAGGATGACGCCCACGAATTGCACCCAGACCTTGCTGGCGCTCTGGTGCGGCGGTTCAACGTATTGGAGGGTCAGGTGGGGAATGCTGATGCCGATGAGCACCAGCACGACGACGATGACCGGGGCCGAGAGGAGCACGGCAAGGCTGCCGCTGTGTTTGGGGCCATACCAGTTGAGCCAGCCCATGAAGACGAGGACGCCGATGGTGGCGAAAACGATGTGCTCCTTGAGGAAAGCGATGGCGGGGTAATGTTCCGCCCCGGCGGTGAGATAGCTCAGGCCCGCCCAACCGCTGAGCGCGGCGGTGACGGTGAGATCCGCAATGAGCAGCAGCGCGCCGATGACCGCCAGCGAGCGCCCGTGGGAGCGCGCGGCGGAATAGACGCCACCGCCATCAGGAAAGTAGCGGCAGATGACGGCGTAGTTGGCCGCCACCAGACCGGTCAGCACGCAGACGGCCAGGATCAGCCAGAGCGAGGAGAAACCGGCAGCCAAAAAGGCGAGCCCGGTGACATAGGCTTTGCTGGTGCCCCAGTCCCCATAGAGCAGGGCTGCGGCGCGTTTCCAATCGACGTTTCTTGGGCGATGCCCTTCAAGGCTGAGTTCCACCGGGTTGTTGCTTTGGTTGTTGCCCGCGCGGGTTCATCACGCCGGGAAACGAGGTTTTAGGGCAACAGCGCGGCGGGGTCAATCCCTCATCCCAGAGCAAACGCATCCAAAATCTATCAGGAAATCAGGAACTCAGGAAAAAGACAGAAACAACCTCCTCAGAGCACGTATTTTAGCTGGGAGAGGATACAGTTTTCCAAAAGGGGTGCTTTGCTCGTTCTTTTCCTGATTTCCTGAGTTCCTGATCCTCTTTTGCCTTTCAAGTGAGATGCGTTTGCCCTGTTACAAGAGCCTAGGCGCAAACCAAGAGGTGGATGTCTTCCGGCAGGAGCGTGGCGACCTGGCGCACCATGTTGCCACGCAGGATGTTCAGGAGGCTGTTGCGCTGCGGAGCGCCGAGGAGCAGGCGGGACGCCCCCACGGTGGCGGCGATATCGACAATCGTGTCGGCAGGCGAGTCGCTCACGGCGTAACAGGGCAGGACGGTGTGGCCGTCGGCTTTTTCGCTGGCATAGGCAAAGATTTCGCGCGCTTCGTCGTCATCCATCCATTTGCGCTTGCGATCCTGCGCGGTGATGATCGGCTGTTCGCGGACGAAAAGCAGGTAGAGGGGCCGGTCGGTTTCGCGCGCTTCTTCGATGGCGAAATCGAGTGTTCTGCCGATGCCGCGAACGGCGCACATCATCGGCGTGCCGCTGGCGGCTCCGGTGTTGATGTGGAAAAAGGCCGGTTCGGGGTGGGATGTGGTGGAGGCCTCCGCAGCGGTCAGCGCCGGGACGGGCAGGGCGGCTTTGCGGCGGTCTGCATGTTCGCGGGCGAGGCCGCGCATGATCAGGCCAAAGGCGAGGATGGTGACGGCGAAGATGCGGGCGTTGGGTTTGTCTACAAAGAGGGAGACCTCAATGGCCACCATGATCAGGAAGGTGCAGAACATGAGGATGCGCTCCCACCGGGCAAGGCCCAGCTTGCGGTCGGTGGAGCTTGCGCCCAGGTTTGTGGCAATGGCTCCCACAACGCCCACCGCGTAAAGATCCGCCAGCGCGGCGACATCCTTCATGCCAATGACGAGGATGGCGGGAATGACCGTGGCGACAACGACGCCGAGATTTGGGACGCCAAATTTATTGAGCTTCTGGAAGGACGAGGGAAGCTCCTCGTCCCGCGACATGAGGAAGGAGATGGCGACGAGATCGACAATGGCGGTGTTGACCGCCGAGAGCAGCAGGAAGCCAAAGACGAGACTCACGGCAACCCCCGCGATGTGCCCGAAGTGGTGGCCCAGCGAGCCCCCCACGAAGTTCTCCGCCATGTAGCGGAGCATGGAGTCGCGCACTTCCGCGCCTTCGGGGGAAAAGACCTGGCCGTTGCTGATGTGCAGCCCATGGAGGGCGTTCATGGCCAGGCCGAAGAGAGCGGTGAAGATGCAGACTTCCAACATGACGACGATGAGCGCCTTGTTGGAGGTTTTGGTGACCATGGGCTTCTCCTCCGTGCTGCCGGGGTTGAGCTTCATGACGCCGGTGGAGTTGGCGATGGCTTCCACGCCTGAGAGCGCCAGCACGATGGCGACAAAGCCGTTCCAGTTGGTGAAGAACCCGCCATGCAGCGGCTGGAGTTCGTGGACGGCGGCGCCCAGGTGGGGAATCGCGAACACGGCCAGCAACCCGACGACGATCCACGCGGGCGCGGAGACAAGAAAAGCGAGGCTGCCCGTGTGTTTGGGACCGAAGAAATTCAGCGCGCCGATGATGAGGATGGCGCCGCCAGCGAAGTATTCCGGGTAGGGGGTGCCGAGGTATTGGAAAGCCGAGAGGGCGCTCAGAGCGGCGGTGACGATGTAGTCGGCGATCAACAAAAACGCGCCAACGATGGAGATGACCTGCGAACGATGCCGGACGCTGGCATAGACGCCGCCTCCACAGGGGTAATGCTTGCAGATGGCCAGGTAGTTGATGCCCACCAGCGCCGTGAGGATGCACATGGCGGCGATGAGCCAGAAGGAACTGTAGCCTCCCACGGCGAACGCCAGGCCCACCACATAGGCTTTGCTTGTCCCCCAATCCCCATAAAGAATGGCGGCCGCGCGCTTCCAGTCCACATTGCGTGGACGCTTCGTATCCGTTGCGATCATGAATTTCGATAAATGTGCCGCCTATGCGGAAGGCGGACGGTCCCGGCAAGAGGAGTGGGGGAGACCGCTCGAATGATCTGGCATCCGAAGAGACATCCCTTGCGTTGAATAATGTAACGCCGACGAGGTTAGCTGTCGGGCTGGGACCATTAAATATCCCCGGTGCCAAGAACACCGTAAGCCCCGATCCTGACGCTGCTGCTTTCGCAAAAGCGTCGGGAAAATTGGTTCCCCCGCTGGCCCGAAAAGGTCGGGCCATTAAGCCTGCAAAGAACTACAAAGCGAAATAACAGGGGGGCGCGAGGAAATCAAGAGCTTCCTTGCGGGAGATTTCCGATTGCCTCAAACGCCCGGCCCCATTATACACACCTCCGCCATGCAGACCGCCATCACTTCACTGGGACCTTGCTCCTTTCCTTCGCCGCTGACGCGCAGCGGCCACGTGGATGCCTATTTTCGCAGCGACGAAGAGCGCGTGCTTTGCAGCGACACGCTTTCGGCGTTCAAAGAGGCGGTTGCCAAAAAAGAGACGCCGCCGAGCTTTGAAGTCGCCGGGCCGCGCGCGAAGATTTTTTTCGATCCCCGGCGGACTCGTGCGGGCATCGTCACCTGCGGCGGGCTCTGCCCCGGCCTCAATGACGTCATCCGCGGGCTGGTGATGGTGCTGCATCACAACTACGGCATCGAAAACATTTACGGGTTCCGTTACGGATATGAGGGGTTGGTGCCGAGCTTCGGGCGGGTGCCTGTCCGGCTGACCCCGGAAAGCGTTCTCACCATCCATAAGATGGGCGGGACAATTCTCGGCTCCTCGCGCGGCCCTCAAGACGTGGGGGTGATGGTCAATACGCTCGAAGAGATGGGGATCGACCTGCTGTTTGTGATCGGCGGTGACGGGAGTATCCGCGGCGCGGGCGAAATCTCTGAGGAGATCGAGCGGCGCGGGCTCAAGAAGTCGGTGGTTTGCATTCCCAAGACCATCGACAACGACATCATGTACGTGGACAAATGCTTCGGCTTCGAGACCGCTGTGGCTGAAGCGGGCAAAGTGATTTCCTGCGCGCACGCAGAGGCGATGGGGGCGCTCAACGGCATCGGGCTCGTCAAGCTCATGGGGCGTGACTCCGGCTTTATCGCCTGCCTTGCCACGCTTGCCTGCGCGGAGGTCAATTACGTGTTCATCCCCGAGGTGCCCTTCACGCTCGAAGGGCCGGGCGGACTCTTTGAAAGCCTGCGCGCGCGCTTGAACCAGCGCAAACACGCCGTGATCGTCGTGGCCGAGGGAGCCGGGAAAAACATGGTTGCCGAAGCGGGTGCCGACGCCTCCGGCAATACGAGGCACGAGGATATCGGCGTCTATTTGCGGGATCGCATCACCGCCTACTTCAAGGAGCAGAATATCGAGACGACCCTCAAATACATTGACCCGAGCTACACCATCCGCAGCGTGCCTGCTTCCACGCAGGACAACGTTTATTGTTCGCGCCTGGCCCAGCATGCGGTGCACGCGGCGATGGCGGGGAAGACCGCCATGGTCATTGGGCGCTGGCACGGCAGCTACGTTCACATGCCCATCGACCTCGTGACCCACGGACGCCGCAAGGTGGATCCGGCGGGCGAACTCTGGCAGGCTGTGATCGAGATCACCGGTCAGCCCGCCCGGTTTTAGGTAGGGACGGCACTCCGTGCCGTCCTATACGCGCGGGTTGGAAAAAAAGGCTTGCCGTGCTGGCCATGGCAAGCGTGCCATGGCGGCACGGAGTGCCGCCCCTGCCTCTCTACTCCTTGGCTTTCGCCATGCTGGGATTGCTATTGGGAGCCGTCCGCAGGGTGATCAGATCGGTGGCAATATTGAGCGTCTCTGCGCGGATCGGGTCGATGACCGGGGCGTTTGCACTGTCCTGGGCATCGGGATCGTCTTCATCCGGGTCGTCAGCCGGCTCGGTTTTTGCTCCTTTTTTGCCGGCTTTGGCATCTTTCTCCGGTGCGGCGACCCATTGATCCACGTAGCCGCTCTTTTTTCCGTCGTTCTTGGCCAGCTCCAGAGGCTTGTTCAAATTGTCGAGTGTTACGGCGAAGACCTTCAAGTCCGGGGTCTTGCGTTTGGCCCGTTCGGCGGCGCGCTTTTCCTTGAGGGCTTTTTCCTTGGCGATCTCCTCCCGGCGCGTCTGTTCATTGAGTGAGAATTGATTGCCGTCGAGGGTTTCCTTCAGGCGGGCGATGTTTTCGTTGATGTATTTGAACTCGGGGCTCGCGGCAACACGGGCGGCGGAACGGTTGCGCAGCTCGTCGAGAAACAGCGGCTGATGCGGCGATTTCTGGTAATCCGCTGGCGGCACTTCGTCATAGGGAAGCGGGTTTTTCAAGGCGGCCTCGCCGATGTCTTCGCGATCCCACAGGGAAGGGAGGGTGACGTCGGAGGCGACGCCGCGGAATTGGGTCGAGCCCCCGGCAACGCGGTAAAATTTCTGGATGGTCAGCTTGAGCGCTCCGGCTTCCCCTCCCGAGCCGCTTAAGAATTGCATGACCTTGTCCACAGGAATCAAGTTCTGGACGGTTCCTTTGCCAAAGCTGTGGCGATCCCCCACGATGACGGCGCGCCCATAATCCTGCAACGCCCCGGCGAAAATTTCGCTGGCGGAGGCGCTCAGGGTGCTGGTCAAAATCAACAGCGGCCCATTGTAGACGGGGGCCTCATCCTCCGATTTTAAGACATCGATCTTTCCGTTGGCGTCCTTGATCTGCACCACCGGGCCTTTTTTGATGAACAAGCCGGTCAATTTCGTGGCCTCGGTCAAATAGCCGCCGCCGTTGCGCCGGATGTCGATGACGAGCGCCGCGATGCCCTCCTGCTTGAGCCGGTTGACGAGGGCGCGGACGTCTTCGGTGGTGCTTTTGGAGCCATCCATGTCGCCGTAGAAGCTGGGGAGCGTGATCCAGCCGATGCGGCAGGGCTTGCCGCTGGCGTCCGTTTTTTCGATCAGGTAGGCCTTGGCCTCCTGGTCTTTCATTTTGACCTCGTCGCGCCAGATTTCCACCACCTTGCGGGCGCTCGGGTCTGCGGCGTGGGAGGGGATCACCTGAAGGCGCACCCGGGTTCCCTTCTTGCCGCGGATCATCGAAACGACCTTGTCGAGTTTGATGTCCATGACCTCAACGAATTCCTTGTCGCCCTGGGCGACAGCCACAATCCGGTCGCCCACTTTCAAGTGGCCTTCCTTTTCCGCCGGGCCGCCGACCACCAACTCCATGATTTTTGTGTAGCCGTCGTCGCCCTTTTTGAGCACCGCGCCGATGCCGACCAGGGAGAGCTTCATGGTGACGAGGAAGTTCTGGTATTCCTCTTTGCTCATGTACTCGGAGTGCGGGTCGTAGGTCTGGGCAAGCGCAAAGAGGAACTGATCCACGGCGTCCCGGTTCGTCTGCTCATGCAGAGTGCGCAGGAAGGTGTCGTATTTGCGGTTCAAGACTTTTACGGGCGGTTCAGTGGCTTTTTCAGCCAGCTTCAGCGCGAGGTATTCGCTTTCGAGCGTGTCGTGCCAGAGCTGTTCTGCCTCGGCTTCATCCTTGGGCCAGGGTTCTTTCTGGCGGTTGATCATGCAGGTGCGGTTGCTCTTGAAGGTGAATTTCTCCGTGGCCAGCCATTCCTTGACCTTTGCTACGCGGCTTTCCGCCCGCTTTTTGTAGAGGTCGAAAATTTCGTAGGCCGGGGTTGGGTTGCCGAGCAGGATGTCATCGTCCAGGGCGCCGCCGTATTTATCGGTAAAAGCGTCAATATCCTGCTGGGTGAAAATGAGGTGCCTGTAGTCCAGTGTTTCCAGATAGCGCAGGAGGGTGCGTTTGGAAAACTCGTTATCCAGCTTGTGGCGGCTGTAGTGGAACTGCTCCAGCACCCGGCCAATGGAACTGGTGATCTGGCCGGGCTCAACGTCCGCGCTGGCCTGCGGCGACGAGGCGGCAAGGACGGCAAACGTCGCAAGGAGGGCGAAAAGGGAGCGTAGAGATTTCATGCGTGGTCAGGGTAATCAAAGCCGGAATAAGGCAACGCGCAATCCTTTTTGGCCTTCGCCTGCCAATCTCGTGTGAAATCAAGCTTGCGTCGCCCGGCAAATTGCCGTCCCCTTCCTTCCAGTCATGCACATAGACACCTTTACCGGCGGAGCGTTCGAAACGAATTGCTTCTTTATCAAAACCGCGCAGGGCGGGATTCTTATCGACGCCCCCGAGGGAGCGCTCGATTGGCTCCAGCGTAGCGGCCTGCGCGTCAGCACCCTGCTTTTGACCCACGGCCACTTTGACCACACGATGGACGCCGCAAAAATCAAAGCCGCGCAGGGATGCCAGGTTGGCTACCACCGCGACGGCATCGCCATGATGACCGAGCCCGGCTTCTTCAAGCGCATTGGGATTCCATGGGACATCGAGTGCGTGGCGGCGGATTTTCTGATTGAAGAAAGCGGGTCGCTGCCGGTGGAGGGGATCGATTTCCAAGTGCTGCACGTTCCGGGTCACTGCCCCGGTTCGCTTTGCTTTTTCGCCAAGAGCGAGCGACTCCTGTTCGGCGGCGACGTCTTGTTTGCCGGAGGGGTGGGGCGCTGGGATCTGCCTGGTGGGGACAAGCAGCTCTTGATCACCGGCATCGTCAACAAAGTGCTGGCGCTGGGCGATGACGTGCGCGTGCTGCCCGGCCACGGCCCGGCCACGACCATCGGCAGGGAACGGGCCACGAACCCGTTTTTGGCGGGGGCGGTGTAGGTAAGTCACTGAGACGCGCAGAGGCGGCGAGATGCGATTCGTCTCAGATGAGACCGTCGCACCCTTTGTTCCAGAGTTTTTTCCTGGGCGGCTTTGAGTGTTCCACACACCGGCTTGCCAATGGACGCCGCTTGGACATGCTGGCTGCCACCCAGCATGACCGCTTTGCCGCGCAGGATTACCGCACGCTGAGTGAATACGGCATCGCGACGGTGCGCGACGGGGTGCGCTGGCATTTGATCGAGCGCAAGCCGGGCGTGTACAACTGGTCGAGCTTCCTCCCCATGTTGCGCGCGGCCCGGGAGACGGGGACGCAGGTGCTCTGGGATCTCTTTCACTACGGCTGGCCGGAGGGGCTGGATCTCTTTGTGCCGGAGTTCGTGGAGCGGTTTGCCTCGTTTGCGCGCGCTTTCGCCCTTCTGCTGGAGGAGGAGGGTGTCGGCGTGCCGTTTGTGGTGCCTATCAACGAAATCTCGTTTTTCTCATGGGCAGCGGGGGAGAGCGGCGTTTTGAATCCCTTTGCCCGAGGGCGCGGCGGGGAGTTGAAACGGCAGTTGGTGCGCGCCAGCGTTGCGGCAATGGGGGAGTTGCGCAAGGTGAACCCGGCGACGCGCTTGATTCAAGTGGACCCGATGATCAACGTCCTCCCACGGCGGGATCGCCCCGAGGATGCCCTCCCCGCGGAGGCGTTCCGGCAGAGCCAGTTCGATGCCTGGGACATGATTGGCGGGCGGCTGGAACCGGAACTGGGTGGGCGGCCCGAATTTCTCGACGTGATCGGCGTCAACTACTACATCCACAACCAGTGGTGTTATCCCGGCGGACACGGCTCCATGATTGCCCCTTCCGATCCCCGCTACCGGCATGTGCGCTGGATGTTGGCGGAGCTTCACGAACGCTACCAGCGTCCGCTTTTCATTGCGGAAACGGGGATTGAAGATGAAACGCGCCCGGCGTGGCTGCGGTATATTACCAATGAAGCGGCGGCGGCGCTCGCCTTGGGGGTGCCGCTGGAGGGGCTGTGCCTTTATCCCATTATGAACCATCCCGGATGGGAGGATGCCCGGCATTGTTACAACGGGCTCTTCGACTACGCCAACGAAACGGGCCACCGGGAAGTGTATCTCCCGCTTGCCACGGAACTCGCCTACCAGGAACACCGCATGGAGGCGTTGCTTGCGGGGCGCGAGCCGTTTGTGGACACGTGGGACGCGGCCAGTTCCGCGCTCGATTGGGCGGCGCACGTCATGGAAGACCGCACCGATCACGCGCGGCGTTAATATCAGAGCCTGTTCACGAATGGAATAATTAGGAAGCCAGAAAGCCAGGAAAATACGGCAGAGCAAGCATTCATAAATACTGTCATTTGTCATTTTTTCATCCAAAGCACACAAATTTTGTTCTTGGCTTCCTGGTTTCCTAATTCCTTTTTGTTTGCGCAATTTTGTTGCACTTTTTTCCCGGAGCGTGTGGTTTATGTGGTGCAATGAAGAAGGTTGTCGCGTTTCTCCTGATTGTTCTTGTTCTTCCCGCCCTCTGGTTCACCACGGGCCACAAGCCCCTTGGCGCGTACTGGAGCCGGATGACGGCGGCGCAAACCCAGGAGATTCCAGAAAAATATGTGGTGCCGGTGGAACGTCGCGATATCGATTACTCAATTGACGTGGCCGGGGATGTGGCGCCGGAATTTCAACTCGAAGTGAAGAGCGAAGTGGGCGGCAAGATCAAGGCGCTCCATGTGGAGCCCGGCCAGAAGGTGAAGGCGGGGGAGTTGCTTTGCGAGATCGACGACACGGATTTGCAGAACCAAAAGGCCAGCGTCATGGTGGAGATCGACGGCGGGCAGTTGCTGGTGAAGCGGGCGCAAGACCATTTCAACCGGGGCAAGGAACTCTTCAAGGCCAAGCTTATCACCAAGGAGGCTTTTGATAACTTGGAGAGTGATCTGGCGATCCAAAAGAACGAACTGGCCAAATCCCAGCGTAAACTCCAGACCGTGACGGATCAGATCAGCAAAGCGCGGATTGTCGCGCCCTCGGACGGAACGGTATTGCAGGTGCAGGTGACGCAGGGTCAGGTGGTGGTGCCTGCGGCGAGCGTCAATTCGGGCACGACCCTGATGACCGTGGCCGACCTCTCCAAACTGCTCGTCACCACCAACGTCAACCAAGTCGATGTGGCCATGCTGCAACTCCAGCAAACGGTGAAGCTGACGATGGAGGCGGCCAAGCAGGAGACGATGGAGGGCCGGGTTTGCTTTATTGCTCCGGTGGCCACGATCAAGAACGGCGTGAAAGGCTTCCAAGTGCAGGCGGCCATTGTAAAGCCGAGCCCGCGGCTGCGTCCGGGGATGATGGTGAATCTGACGGTTCCCGTGGCGCACGCGGATCAGGCAGTGAGCGTTCCCGCCTCCACTATTTTCCGGGGAACCAAAGAGCGCCGGGTGGTGTATGTGTTGGAGGGCGGCAAACCGGTGGAACGCGAGGTGGTCGTGGGCGTCGCCGGGCTGGATTACACCGAAATCAAAAAAGGGCTGAAGGAAGGGGAAAAAATCCTCACTGTGGAGCCGCGCGTGCTGGAAAAGAAATCATAGCACCGGATTTTCCTCTCACCCCTCTATAATCTCTCCTCCCTAGTCTCTTTCCTCCCCCAATGGCTCTTGTTGAACTCTACGATATCCGAAAAACCTACCGCGTAGGCGAGCAGGAGATTGCGGCGCTCGACGGGGTGACGCTTTCCATTGAAGCGGGCGAATTTCTCGCCATCATCGGCCCCAGCGGCTCGGGGAAATCGACTTTGATGCATCTGCTCGGTTGCCTGGACACGCCCACCAGCGGGCGGCTCCTGATTGATGGCGTTGATATTTCGCGCGCCAGCAATGACGCGCTTTCCGTCATGCGCAACGCCAAGATCGGCTTTGTCTTTCAGTCCTTCAATCTGCTGCCGAAATTCGATGTGCTGCGCAATGTCGAACTGCCGATGGTTTACGCCGGAGTGAGCGCCAAAGTGCGACGGGAACGGGCCATGGAAGCCATTGAGCGGGTCGGCTTGATGAACCGCGTGCACAACACCCCGCTCCAGTTGAGCGGCGGCCAGTGCCAGCGCGTGGCAATTGCGCGCGCCATTGTCAACAACCCGAAAATTATCTTTGCCGACGAACCCACCGGCAATCTCGATTCGCACACGGGCGAAGCCATCCTGACGCTCTTTAGCGAACTGGCTGCCAGCGGTCGCACCGTGGTGATCGTCACCCACGACAACACCATTGCGGCCCGGTTGCCCCGCCGCATCGAGATGCGCGATGGGCGGATCCGCCTCGGCGCGGAGGCGCAGGTGTCCAACACGGCGCCCTTGCTGCCATCTTCAACGGAGGGCATTGCATCATGAACTTCTGGTTTGGTCTTCTCATTGGCCTCAAGGAAATTGGCGCCCACAAATTCCGCAGCTTTCTCACGATGCTGGGCATCATTCTGGGGGTGGCCAGCTTGCTGGCAATGTTCGCCCTCACCGAAGGCATCGCCCAGGGAATGAGGGCAACGCTGGCCGCGAGCGGCGGCGTGGAGCGGGTGGAGATCACCACAAAGGATCCCTCGGAGGAACTTCAAGACCTGGCCTTTCTCTCGCCGGGCCGTACGATGGATGATGTGGACGCCTTGCGCAAAGGCGCTCCCTTGATCGACCTCGTTTCGCCGGAGATCATCATGGGCAACACGGCCATCAGCCGCTCCAACAAAACCATCCGTCTCAATGTTTCGGGGGCATGCCCGGAGTTTTTGGAAGTGGGCAAGTATGAGATGGCAGCCGGGCGAATGATCGGGCAGACGGATATCGATAAAGTGAGCCGCGTGGTGGTGATCGGCGCCAGCGTCGCAGCGGAACTTTGGCCGGAGAATCCCGATTGCAACCCACTGGGCGAGACCATCCGCCTCAACGGAACGCCCTACCGCATTATCGGCACGTTTGCGTTATGTGAAAGCGATAAGTCCAGGCGCAAGCGCGAGGCGGGAGTCAGCGCCGCAGCAGACGAACTGCGGGTGAAGCGGTTGGGAAAAAAGAAAGCGCATGCGAATAAATTCGACACCTACTGGTGGAAGAATCACGCCATCGTGGTTCCCATTTCGACGCTGTTCTTTGACTTCCGCACCGCTGCCAATACGGATGCCAGCGCGAACCGGAGGCTCGACCGGATTGCCATTCGCGTCGCCGACCTCTCGCTCTTTGAGGAGGCGCTCAATCAAGTGCGCGCCGTGCTGACCCGGACGCATCGCGGAATCGACGACTTCGGGTTCGACACGCGCGAGGAGTGGTTTGACAGCATTGAGTCGAGCGTGCGTGCGACCCGCTTGAGCGGCAGCTTTATCGCGGGGATCAGCCTGCTGGTGGGGGGCATTGGCATCACCAACATCATGCTCGCGAGTATCACCGAGCGCATCCGGGAGATCGGCGTGCGGCGGGCCATCGGCGCGCGGCAGCGGGATATTTTCATCCAGATTGTGGTGGAAAGCGGCGTCATCGGCTTCATTGGCGGGCTGCTGGGGTTGGCAGCCGCCGCTGGCATGATCCAGTTGCTCATCCTGCTTTCGCCCACGGAAAACGCGCCGATCATCACCGCCTCCGCCGTGATGATTTCCTTTAGCTTCGCCGTGGGCATCGGCATCCTCTCGGGGCTTTACCCCGCATGGAAAGCCTCCACGCTCGACCCGATTGAGGCGCTGCGCTACGGGTAAGGGCATAAAGGTGGTCAAAAGCCTTCGCTTGCCGGGCTTTAGAGCATTTTACAAAAAAATGTGGCCAGTGGCTTGGGAGCGCCG
>JBAXQF010000058.1:0-15690 GCA_037131875.1 Verrucomicrobiota bacterium | reverse complement strand
CCAAGCCGCCTTGCACCAGCCTTCGGCGCTCCCAAGCCACTGGCCACATTTTTTGTAAAATGCTCTAGATTTAGCGCTTCAGGCTGTTCTTCTCTCAACTCTCAACAAAAAACTCTCAACTTCTTCCCTCTTTATGCGCGTCCTTTTCATTGGAACCGGCGATGTCGGTCTTCCCTCGCTGCGCTGGCTTTTGGGCGCGCACGAGGTCGTGGCGGTGGTGGCGCAGCCGGATAAACCGGTGGGCCGCAAACAGGAACTCACCCCGCCCCCCACCAAACGCCTTGCGCTCGAACACGGTGTGCCGGTGTTGCAACCCAAGCGCATCCGCGATGCGACTGCGGTAGCGGAACTGGCTGCACTTCAGGCGGATGTGATCGTCGTGATGGCCTACGGGCAGATTCTCCCCAAGGCGCTTCTCGATCTCCCCCAATTGGCCTGCCTCAACCTCCACGCCTCGCTCCTTCCGGCGCACCGGGGAGCCGCGCCCATCCAGGCGTCCATTCTGACCGGGGATCGCGAAAGCGGGATCGCCGTCATGTGGATGGACGAAGGGCTCGACACCGGCGACATTTTGCTCCTGCGCCCGCTGCGCATCCGGCGGCGTGAAACCGGCGGCACCCTCCACGACCGCCTGGCCGAGCTTGCCCCCGATGCGCTCGCCGAGGCGATGGACTTGCTGGCGCGCGGCACGGCTCCGCGCATTCCGCAGGACGCCGCGCGCGCAACCTACGCCGCCAAGCTTTCGCGCGAGAGCGGAGTCATCGACTGGCACGCCAGCGCCCGGGCCATTGACCGCCAGGTGCGCGCCATGAACCCGTGGCCCGCCTCCTCCACGCTGCTGCCCGATCCCGCCGGAGGAGCGCCGCGCAAGCTCAAGGTCTTCTCCGTCATTCCCTTCCGCCGTGTAAGCGGAGAGCCCGGCACCGTGCTGCGTGCCGACAAACGCGGCATCCTCGTCGCCGCAGGCGAAGGGGCCGTGCTGCTCCGGGAAATCCAACTGGAAGGCAAACGCCGGATGGCCGTCAGCGATTTTCTGCCCGGCCACCCCGTCGCAGTGGGAGCGAAGCTTGGGTAGGGGCGGCACTCCGTCCCTACCTACCGATCCGCAGCCAACCGGGCCAGCACCGCCGGGAAGAGCGCGTGTTCGGCAACCTGGATGCGCGCATGCAGGCTTTCCGCCGTATCGCCGGGAAGCACGGGCACTTCGCTCTGCGCCAGGATCGGCCCGGTATCCATGCCTCCGTCCACATAGTGGACGGTGCAACCCGTGACGGTCGCGCCGCCTTCGAGCGCCTGCTTCCACGAGGCGAGGCCGGGGAACTTGGGAAGCAGCGAGGGATGGATGTTGACGATCCGGTTCGGGAAGGCCTCCAGCATCGGCGCTTTGATCATCCGCATGTACCCGGCGAGCACCACGAGTTCCACCCCGGCCGCTTGCAGAAGGCGCACCAAACGCGCTTCCGCCTCCGGTTCGAGCTTGGTGCGAAACCGCCCCGGTGCAATGAACTCCGCGCGGATGCCGTGGGCGCGAGCGTAATCGAGAATCCCGGCATCTTCCACGTCGGAGAGGACGATGCGCACTTCGGCATTGAGCCGCCCTGCATCAATCGCTTCCGCGATGGCTTTGAAATTGGAGCCTTTGCCGGAACCGAGGACGCCGAGCTTGAGGGGGGCTAGGGTTTGCATGCGGCGGCGGCAAGGATGTTGGTGGTGGAACGCCCCGGAACGAGCGGGAGGATGCGGATTTCCGAGCCGGCCTCGTCGATGACGGCGCGTTCCCCCTTGTCCAAGGTGTCCGGGGTGTAATCGCCGCCCTTGGCATAGATTTGCGGGCGGACGGTCAGGAAAAGGCGGGTGATGCGCACTTCGGGAAAAATGACCACGTAATCCACACACTCCAGCGCGGCCAGCACCTCGGCGCGGTCGGCTTCGGGATTGATGGGACGGGTGGGGCCTTTGAGCGCGCGCACCGAGTCATCGCCATTCACCGCCACCACCAGCGCGTCACCCAAAGCCCGGGCGGCCTGAAGATAGCGGACATGGCCCACGTGCAGCAAATCGAAGCAGCCATTGGTGAAAACGAGCTTCCTGCCCCCATCCGCAAGGGCATCGCGCACGCGGGCAAGCTCTTCAGCAGTAACAATTTTTCCGGCAGACATGCAGGCAGCATGCCCCGTTTTTCTCCGAAGAACAACCACGAGCTTGTGAAAAAAGAGAGGGCGCGACGGGGCGCAGCTTCACATCAGGCAAGCCTATCTCACGCCCGAGCCTTCTGGCTGGCGAGATCTTGCAGATCCGCCTCCACCATTTCATGGACGAGATTCTCGAACGAATGCTCCGGTCGCCAGCCAAGGTTCTGCTGGATTTTTTTTGGGTTGCCGACGAGCTGAGTCGGCTCCAGGCGGCGCTCCAAAGCGCGATCCGTCACAAGGTATTTTTCCCAAGGCAAGTCCGCCACGGCGAAGGCGGCTTCCACAAAATCCTGCACGCTGTGGGTTCCTCCGGTCGCGACAATATAGTCATCGGCGCGGGTGTGCTGGAGCATCATCCACATGGCTTGCACATAATCCTTTGCATGCCCCCAGTCGCGCCGGGACTGAATATTTCCCAAAACGAGTTTATCCTCGATGCCGAGCTTGATTGCAGCCGCTGTGCGCGAAATTTTCCGGGTCACAAACGACTCGCCGCGCCGCGGGGACTCGTGGTTGTAAAGGATGCCGTTGCAAACAAAAATGCCGTAGGATTCGCGGTAGACCCGCGCAATTTGCGTCATGAACGCCTTGGCGCATCCATAAGGGCTGGTGGGGCGAAACTTCGTCTCTTCGGTTTGCGGAACCTCGGCGGCGTCGCCGAAGACCTCGGCGGTGGACGCCAGATAAATCCTTACCGGATAAGGCTGATCGCGGCAGATTTCCAAAAGCCGCAGCGAAGCCATGGCCACTTCTTCACAGGTCGATTCCGGGATTTCAAAGCTCAGCCCCACGTGGCTTTGCCCGGCAAGATGATAAACCTCCGTGGGATTCACTTTTGCAAAGATGCGGCGCAGCGTCGTTCCGTCAATCAAGTCCCCGTAGTGCAAAAAGAACTTCCTGCCGTAAATCGAGGGATCGCGAGTCAGGTGGTCAATCCGGGAGCGGGTGAGCTTGCTGGTGCGGCGCACAAGACCGTGGACTGCATACCCCTTGGCCAGGAGCAGTTCGGCAAGGTATGAGCCGTCCTGCCCGGTAATGCCGGTAATGAAAGCAATGGGCGTTTTTGGAGGCGCGACTTGCATAGGAGAATCCTGTGATTGTTGCAGAAAAGTCCGCCCAACGCCATTGCTTTCGGAGAACCACCCCTTCGCTCAGGGCGTGATGAAAACGGGCGCACTCCCGATCATCTCAAGTTGTACTTGAGGATGCAATAGAGCGCCCGGAATCCATCCCGCCATCCGATCTTCTTCCCTTCTTGGTAGGTTCTTCCGTAATACGAAATGCCCACCTCATAGATCACATAACCACCCCGCGCGATCTTTGCGGTGATCTCCGGCTCAAAGCCAAACCGATCTTCCTCAATTTCCATTGCGTGAATCACCTCCCGGCGGAACATTTTATAACAGGTCTCCATGTCCGTCAGGTTCAAGTTGGTGAACATGTTCGACCAGAGTGTGAGGAACTTATTCCCCAGCATGTGCCAGAAATAGACCACCCGGTGTGCGTCGCCGCCCGAAAAGCGGGAACCAAAAACCACGTCCGCCTTGCGTTCCAGGATCGGCGCCATGAGGCGGGGGTATTCCCTTGGGTCGTATTCCAGATCCGCGTCTTGCACGATGACACAATCTCCGGTCGCCGCGCGGAACCCCGTTCGCAAAGCCGCTCCCTTGCCCTGGTTGCGCTCGTGAAGAATGATTTTGTCCACCAAAGGGCGGATTTCGCCATTGAGTATCTCGCGCGTGTTGTCGGTGGAGGCGTCGTCGACAATAATGATTTCTATGTCTTTGATCGGCCCGTTGCGAACGGCGTCGACGATGTTTCGAATGGTCTTTTCCTCATTAAAACAGGGGATGACGACGGATAGCTTCATAAGGTCTCGCGTGCACTCGTCCGCTATTCCGCATTGGGGAAAACGGGCAGGCTTTGCGCGCCGTTTTGGAACTTTTCGGCCCAGGCCGCGCCAAAGGCAAGGGCTTCCCCAATCACCTTTTCCATGTCCATGTAGCGATAGGTGGCCAGCCGACCCAAAAAGGAGACGCCGCGCTCTTTGTCCGCCATGCTGCGGTATTCCAACAGAAGCTGTTTGTCCGCCTCCAGCCGCTTGGGGTAGTAGGGAACATCCCCGGGCTGCGTCTCTTTGCTGTATTCCCTAAAATACGTGGTGCGCGCGTGCTCTTCCCAAGGCGTGAAATGTTTGTGCTCGTGCACCCTTGTGAAGGGGACACCCGGATCTCCGTAGTTGAGAACCGCGTTGCCTTGGAAATCCCCTTCCGCCTCCCCCCGCTCAAACGTAACCGTCCGGTAGCCAAGCCGCCCCAGGCAATAGCCAAAATAGGCGTCCAGCGGCCCGGTGAAGAAAAGGTGATCCCCTTCCCGCTGCGCCTTGGGATCGAAGCGGGTGTTGAGCTTCACTTCAATGGAGGGATGATCGAGTATTCTTCCCACCGCTACAGTGTAGCCCTCCTCGGGAATTCCCTGCCAGGCGCTGCTGTAGTAGTTGTCGTCGTAGTTGAAGCGCACGGGCAACCGCTTGAGAATGGAGGCGGAAAGCTCCCTCGGTTCGCACCCCCATTGCTTGCGCGTGTAGCCGTAAAAAAAGGTTTCGTAGAGATCGCGCCCGATGAACTTGAGCGCCTGTTCTTCAAAGTTCTGCGGCTCGCCGATGCTTTTGTCTCCCAGCGACTCGATGAACACCCTGGCCTCGGCAGGGTTGAAGGTCTTGCCAAAAAACTGGTTGATCGTGTGCAGGTTAATGGGCAGCGAGAACACCCCGCGCGGCGTCACCGCCTTGACACGGTTCACGTAGGGGCGGAAAACCCCAAACCGGTTGACGTATTCCCAGACGTGCTGCTGGCTGGTGTTGAAAATGTGCGGCCCGTATTGGTGGATCATCACCCCCGTGGAAGCGTCCCGCTCCGTATGGCAGTTGCCCGCAATGTGCGCGCGCTCCTCAAGAATCGTCACCCGGCACTCAAGTTTCTCAACCAATACCCGAGCCAAGACCGCGCCGGAAAAACCGGCGCCGACGATGAAAAAGCGGGGGGGTGATTTTTGGGTCTGCATAGGACTACAGATATCGTGACCGGCGGCGGGAGCGCGCCTAGGGCGCCTTCGCCTCCAGGCAAAGGCCTTCCTTGGTGCTGCGGACATAGATGCAAGCGTTGCTTGCGGCGGGTGTGGACCAGCATTTGCCGCCCACTGCCTTGATGCGGCCCACTTCTTTATAGGCCTCGGGAGTGGCCTCCACCACCGCCAAATCGCCGTTTTCCGCCAGCGCGAGCACCTTGCCGTCGGCCAGAATGACGTTCCCCTGGCCGAACCCCGGCTGCACCCATTTGACCGCGCCCGTGGCGATCTCCACGCACTTGAGCGGCCCCTTGGGATTTTTGAAGCTGAACATGCCGTAGAGATAGCCGTCCTTGCACACCGGCGTGCTCCAGTGGTTGGCCACTTCCGTGTTGCCAGGGGTTTGCCAGAGCGGCGTCGCGGTGAAAGTGAAACCCGTTTTCGTGATTTTGCATGCGCCGCCGCCCACATCGTAACCTGCGGAGCAGAAAACCACGTCGCCGCTCACCACAGGGGAAGCCGCGCTGGAAACCTTGTATTTATAGGGGAATTTCCAGAGCAATTTGCCGTCCCTCACGGAGAGCGCAACCAGTCCGCTCTGGCAATAAAAGATCACCTGCCGCTCACCCAGGAGCGTGACCACCACCGGCGTGGCGTGCGTGATGGCTTCCGTTTCGCCCTTCCAGGCGAGCTGCCCGGTCTTTTTGTGGAACGCGAGCAAGCCTTGCCCCGCACTGCCGCCCATCACAAACACCAGGTCGCCATCCACCACGGGCGAGGCCGCACTGTTCCAACCGATGTTTTTCGCGCCGTATTCCTTGATAAGATCGTGCGTCCAGAGCGCCTTGCCGTCTTTGGCATCCAGCCCGTGGAGCACGAGATCCGGCGTCAAGACAAGCACCACCCCCTCGCTGATGGCGGGTGTGGAACGCGGGCCGTCCCCATCCCCGCCGCCGCCGTACCCTTTGCCGACGGCGACATCCGCCGCCCAAAGCTCAGCACCGGTCGCCGCATTCAACGCCACGCACATTTCGCGCGGCTCGTTGTTCAAATCCCGCACCACCTGGGTGAATACCTTGCCTTCCCCCACCGCAAACGAGCTGAAGCCGGTATTGAGCGGCACTTTCCAGAGCGTCTTGGGCGGGGTGGTGTCCCATTTCAGGTTCAATTTTTCGGGGGAAATCCCGTCCTGATTGGGGCCGCGATAACCGGGCCAATCCGCCGCAGGAGCAGCCGCTTGGAACAGAAAAATCCCAAGAGCAAGAGAAAGGAAGCGCAGTTTGTTCATGGTGAGGTTCAATAAAGGGGGGCAACTGGGAGAATGCAGCATCGTAATCCCCATAGCAAAGGAGACAAGTCTTATCCCAATACCGCGCCCGCAGTCCGGATCGTCTGCACGGCGGCGCGCACGTTGTGGACGCGGAAAAGGTGCGCCCCCCGGCGCAATCCGCTCACAATGCAAGCCACCGTGCCCGCATCCCGCTCGGCAGGCGGCAACCCGAGCACCTCACCGATGACCGGCTTGCGCGAAACGGGCAGCAGGAGGGGCCGCTCGAACCGGTGCAGCCGTTCCAAGTCGCGGTAGATGCGCAGGTTGTCGTCGTGGAGTTTGGTGAAGCCGATGCCCGGATCGAGCACCAACCCCTCGCGCGGCATTCCGGCGGTCTGCGCCAGCGCGAGCTTCTCCTCAAAAAAGGCGTCAAGTGTCGCCAGGACATCCGGGTAAGCGTGGTAGGGATGCCACACCTTCGGCTCCCCCTCGTTGTGCATGAGAAGCAGGGCCGCACCGTGCTCCGCGCAAAGCCGGGCGTTGGCGTCGGTGGGCAGCGCGCTCAGGTCATTGAGCAGATCGCCTCCCGCCGGGAGCACCGCGCGAACGACCTCCGTGCGCCACGTGTTCACCGAGAGCAATGGCGGGAAAAGCTGCGCGGCATCAGCGGGTGGCTCGAAAGCAGCCACCTCCGCCATAAACCTACGCACGAAGGGAAGCAGATGGCCAATTTCCTCTGCCTCGCTCATGGCGGCATGGCCCGTCCCGGCGCTCTCGCCCCCCACGTCAATGATGTCCGCCCCTTCCGCCACCATCTGGCGGGCGCGGCGCAGGGCGAGATCGACATTCGCCACGGCATCGCCGGAAAACGACTCCGAGCAGAGATTCAAAATGCCCATCACCAGCGGGCGACGCGGGAAAGAGATCGTGCGGCGGCGGGCGAGGAGGTTCATTTCAGAAGGACTCGCGCAAAGGAAAAGGTAGGGACGGCACTCCGTGCCGTCCAACGGGCGCGGTTTGAATACGAAGCGTGGCATCTCCTCGTTCCCAAATGGAGTTTGGGAACGAGATGCGATTGCGCATCTTGATCATATCCCCACCACCCGCCGCTTCCTCCCCTCAAACCGCACCACCTCCGTAAACCCTGCCGTCTTTGCCAGCGCCACCCCCGTCTCAAACCCCGCGCCAACTTCCTCCGGCGCGTGGGCGTCGGAGTTGATGAGCACGCTCACTCCGGCCTCCTGCGCCAGCTTCAAAAACTCCGGGGCCGGGTAACATTCGCCCGCCGGTTTGCGCAATCCGGCGGTGTTGATCTCAAAAGCGGTGCCGGTTTCGGCGAGGGCCGCGATGACCGGATCGTAAAACCGGCGCAAATCCCCCTCGGGCCGGTGGCCGAATTTCTTGGGCAAATCCGGGTGGCCCATAAAGTCGAAGAGCCCGCTGCGGATGGCCCGCTCGTAGGCCTTGAAGTAGATCTGCCAGATTTCCTCGACCGGCTGCGACTCAAACCGGGAAAGATGCGCGGGGTTGTCCACGTCCCAGCGCGGGCCTAGGTAGTGAACGCTGCCGATGAGAAAATCCCAGTCGGCCATTCCGGCAAGCTCCTCGATCCACTCCTCATGTCCCCGGAGGTAGTCCACCTCCAGCCCGAGCCGGATGGGGAGTTGCGGGAAGGCGGCGCGGGCCTCCTCCACGGCATCGAGGTAGCGGGGCAGATCGGCCAGCGCCATGCGCCAGTCGTCGAAGGGCTCCAACGCGGCGGGCATCGGGCTGTGGTCGGCAAAGCCGAGTTCCGCCAGTCCGCGCTCGACGGCCACGCGTGCGTAGTCGAGCGGCCACCCCTGCGCGTGATGGCAGAGCGGCGTGTGGGTGTGGTAATCGGTCAGTCCGTTCAAGAGATGAGGAGGGTTCGCAGACATACGTCAGGCTGCCTTGATACCTTCAAAAAGCCCGCATTGCAGCGAAATTCTAGGCGAAGTGCAACTTGATAGCGAGACCCTCGAAAAAACAGCATGCCTCTTGCGGCCTTCGTGTCCTTCGTGCTCTCTGTGGTGAAATTCCGCCTACGAGGGCTTCACAAAAACCCCCAGCAGCGGACGCTTGGAGGGGGTGGGAGATTCGAAATCGCTCACAAAGCCGCCAGGAGTGCGAATCTCCACGTGGCCCGCGCCGCGTCCGCCATAAACCAGCACTGCGCCAACGGGGGCTTTGAAAGGGTCTTCGATGGAGAGGCGGCGGAAACCGTGTTTTTGGATCAACTCATCCCCGGCCTGTTTGGCGAGAGGAGTTTGGGGATAGGTGTCGACGACATTCGCCTCCAGCAGCGCCTCCTTCACGTAGCGCCAGCAACTCCGGACGGAATGGCGCCGCGCGCGTTCTTCGGCGATCTGCGCCGCGCGGATCATGCGGGTATCGTAACGGACGCCGTCCGCCTTGGGCCCGAACCAGCCGAGAATGCCCGTTTGGGGAACCTGCGCCGTGCGCCGGTCATACAAAGAGGGGGCGGGAGTGCTGGGAATCGCCTCCACAGCGGGCTTGGAGAGCTTGGACGCGGTGGAAGCAACAGGAGCACTGGAAACAACGGGCTTGGTTTTCTTTGAGGCGGCAGTCGCTACAGGCTTGGCGGTTTGCTTGGGAGCGGCAACCTTGAGGATCACCACCGGCTCGGGAGCGGCGACCGGAGAAACCTCCACAAGCACAGGACTCGCGATGACCGGCAAGGCTTCGGCAACCGGGGCAGGTGCGGCCGTCTCCGTGTCATCTTCGGCGGCCAAGGGATCAACCGCATTGGAGGAAACAACGGTGGTCTCTGCATCCACAGGCGCAACAGATGCGGGCGAAACCTCAGGGGCGCTGACCGGGGCGGTCGTCTGCACCGAATCCGGATGCGCAGGGAGGGCGTTTTTTTTGGACACGCCAATGCTCGTCAACGCCGCCAAGGGCAGCAGAAGAGACATCCATAAAATGGCGCGTCGGGGAAGCATGAAAGGGAAGGGTCAACAAAAGCGTGAACCAAGCTCTCCGTCAACCCGAAACTCCCCAATACCCTGATAAGACACGGGGTAAAACCCTGAGGTTGCCCTAATTCTCCGCCGAGTGCAGCCCGCCTGTGCCGGCGCGGAAGGAGACAATCATCCGTTCCGGGTCGCCAGGGCGCGCTTTGGAGCAGTTCCACATACAGACGCCGCAGTGGACGCATTTCTCGCGGTCAAACGCCGGGGCGCAGCCCGCTTCGCCGGGGGCGATGGCCTGGCCGGAGCAGCCGTCGATGCAGATGCGCTCCTGGCAGGTGGCGCAGACTTCCGGGTGGGTGAAGACAACGTGGTCGGCGTAACCGTGGGGAGCCTGGACTTTGCCGCCGATCAAGAGCGCGTCCTGATGGGAGATGAGCAACTGCCCTTCGTAGGGGATTGCGGGCCAGCCGGCGCGTTCCATAAGGGGGCCGTGCAGCGGGAGGCTCTTGGCGGCGCAATCCTTGCGAATGGCGGCGATCTCCTCCGCCGGGATGATGCCCTTGTAGTATTCCTCAAGGCTCGGGATGCGCTTGTAGGGCTGGACGGGCAGTCCGCCGGGGGTGAACACCCCGCGGGTCAGGCCGGTGAGCGCCATGCCGATCATCCCGGGGATGAACCCTTTTTGGAAGCCGTTGCGCGATTTCTCCGCGACGCGGCCCTCAGCCTCCACCCAGCTTGCGCGACGGCGCGCGACGTAGGTGGCGTCGAGGTTCTCTTTCGTGAAAGGCTTGCCGGCCTTGAGCAGTTCCAGGACGGCCTCGGCAAGCTGCGTGCCGGTCGCCCACGCTTCATCCACGCCGGAACCGGTGAGGACGTTGGTGGTGCCGGAGCCTTCGCCGATGCGCGCAAAACCGTCCCCGGTGAGGTGCGGTTCGCCGTGGAGGCCGCTTTCGCCCAGTGTTTTCGCGCCCCAGGAGCGGAGCTTGCCGCCCTCCAGATAGCGCCAGAGATACGGGTGGAGCATCCAGTGTTGCAGGTAGCGGTAAGCGGTGCGCGTGGGGCTGTCGAACCACGAGGGAACGAAGATGCCGATGGAGGCGACGTTGTCGGGATGGACGTAGAAAAAGCCGAAAATCTCCGGCTCTGGATAGCCGAAGGTGTGCAAAACAGTGCCCGGCTTGAGCGGGGTGCCCTCGGGCAGATCGACCACAAATTTCATGCCGATGGCCCAGTCGCGCGTGGTGTGGCCCTCGGGCATGCCCAGTTCCGCGTCGAGCTGCTGGCCAATGGGCCCCACGGGGCCGTCGCCGATGACGGTCAATGCGGCGTGGATGTCCATGCCGGGCATGAAGGCCGCCTCCGGGTTGCCCGCCTTGTCCACGCCTTGGTCAAGCAGGCGCACACCGACAACTTTTTTGTCCTCAAACAACGCCTCGGAAACCGGCGTGCCGGGCCAGATTTGCACCACCCCGGTGCTCTGCACCTGCGCGCCGACCCACTGCGTGAACTGGCCCATGGAGAGCACCAACCCGTTCTTTTTGTGCAGGAAATCGGGCGTCCACGGGAGATCCAGCGCGTGATCCTTCACCGGCAGCATCCATTGGAAAGCCTTGATCGCCTGATCCGCCAGCTTCATCAACGCCGGGCGGCGGCTTGCGCCCACGGGGTCGAGCAAGTAGAGCACTTTTTCCTCGCCCACCGGCGCGGACATGGGAATGCCCGCCTGGTCGATGTCCGGGAACGACTCGCGCAGCGCACGCGCCTTCGTCACCACGCCGGAGACGCCAAAGCCGATGTCGTCGGCGCGCTCATAGCAAAGCACCTGTGGCGGCATGCCGGGCATGGCCGCGCTTTCCACGGCAGGCGAGCCGTCTTCATTGACGAGTTGCTTCGAGAGGGTGGAGAGAAAGCCGCCCATGGCCGGGCCGAAGCCGACGCAGGCGATGTCCACGTCCATGCGGGCGCGTTCGATGGTGGGTTGGGATGAGGTTGTCATGTATCTGATCTGGATGGATGCCGATTTCTAATACTCCAAAAGAGCAAGAAGAACATTCGGTTCACTCTAGGCTTTGGCTTCGTAAGCCACCTTGCCGTTACGCCTTACCCACGCTTCTGTAAACCCGACGTGTGAAATGGCATTCCTGCTGGCATCAAGTTGACGTTCTGTTTCGATAACGACCGTCTCTGGCTCGATCTCATATATGATCTTCGCCTTGGTCTGGTTCTCTGCATAGAAAACCGCAAAAAACACTTTTTTGTTCCGCAAGATGCGCTGGAGAGATTCTTGTCTCTTCGCAGCAGGCTCCTTGAACATCCGATCAAGCTGCCCTGTTCCCCCCTCTTTGCAGGAGAGATACTCGTAAAGAATGGATGCATCGGTCGGATCACAAGCATCCGCATCCCGCTTGGTAGTGATTAGTTTGTGCCCCAGAATATCAGCGATGATCATTTCCTTGACCAAGCCGGGCTGGAGAATGTTATGGATGCCAACGGATCGCGCCAGTTCTGCTGCCCGTATAACAAGTTCGATAATTTTGCGATAGACTTCACGTGGCATAAGTAAAGTCCAAGAGAGGTTGTCGTTTTTGAGCGGCAAGGAGACGCGCTTTTGACGCTGCAACAAAGTCGGCGTTCAGTTCGAAAGCAATATAATCGCGATGATGCCTGGCGCATACCACCGGACAGGTTCCAACTCCCGCGAATGGATCAAGCACCAAGTCTCCCGGATTGGAACACCCCAAGACAATTCGCTCAATGAGTCGCTCCGGCTTCTGAATCGTATTCAGAGCATCGCGGCTCACAAGTTCTTTGGATTTGTAGGTCAATTGCTTAATATCGCCCCACACATCGCCAGGATTTTTGCCAGCGTCGTTAAATTTTGTCTTTCCGTAGAGGCCGCTTGTCACAGATGGGACTTTCTCACAGCGCAAACGATGCTCAAGTTCGACCAACTGGGGAACGCGAATCGCATCCAAATTATAGGCCTTGGGTCGATCTCCTTTGATAAAATAGCAAAGGATATCGTAGTTGTTCGTGAAGTTGATCCGACCTTGAGCCAATCGGCTGGGCTGATACCAAATAATCTTCGATTTCAGGTTGAGATAAGGCCGGTAGTCGATGAAATCGATGCAATCCGGTTTCCCAAACAGAAAAAGAGCGCCCCCTTCTTTCAACTTCGCAGCAAAGCGTTTGATCAGCCCAAGGTTGAATTCTTGAATCGACGGGATTTTGTCCCAGCTATTTTGGGTCACACCGTAAGGTCCATCGCATACGATCAGGTCGATCGACTCATCCTCCACTGCATCGAGGAGGATCAGCGAATCGCCACAGTAAATCGCATTCCGTTGGATCATCGAGGAAAAATATTTTTGCAAACTTGTTTGATTACATCGGGTAATCCAATGCCTCCGGAATCATCACGGTGACGAGCGCGTTGGCGGCGCGGTCTTTGGCGAGGCGCGCTCCGGCGAGGCTGGCGTCCACTTGCGCGCGCTTGGCGGCAAATTCCGCAATTTGCTGCGGGGCGGCGTTGTAACCATAGACCAGTTCCGCGCAGATGCGGCCCGCTTCACCCGCTGCGCTGGCGCTGTGGGTGTGGCACAGGTCGAAAAGGAAGTTGAGCGTGCCCGCGAGCCCTTCGGCGAGGGTGGGATCTGCGGCGCCCTTGGATTCCAGCGTGAGCACGTCGAGGATCTGCTGGCGGGTGGCAATCAACCAGCAGAGCGCGTCGGCCATGGCGAACGTCACGCCCTGGCGGCTCTTGTGGTAGAGCTTCGCGCCGTTGGCGTCCTTGGCGGTTTCCAGGTGCTTGAGCGTCCAGAGCCAGAGTTCCATCGCGCTCGCCAACAAGCCCGCGCCGGTGCCGGGCCGCTCGGAGGCGATGTGCTTTAGCTCCGCAATCCACATCTCATACTGCGTGAGGAAGAGCGGGTTGGTCATCGTGATCGAGAGCTGGAGCCGCTGCACGGCTTCCGGCCCTTCGTAGGTCGCTTCAAGCTGCGCGTCCGACCACTTCTGGCAGAGGAATGCCGGGCAATCCTCGGTAATCCCGTAGCCGCCCATGAGGGCCACCGCTTCGCGCATCATGTTCGCGCCGTGGCCGGTGTTCCAGAGTTTGCAGGCGGGGCAGAGGACGTTGGCGACAGAGTCGATCAACGCAAACTCCACCAGCGGATTGGCCCGCAGCGCGGCGATGCGCTCGCGGTTCGCATCCGGCTGCGCGGAAAGCTTGAGCAGTTCAATGGCTTCCTGCTGGCTCTGGGTCAACACTTTGAACGCCGCGCGTCCGCTGAGACCTTTTTCTTCCAAAATGCGATCCTTGGTTTTTTCGAGCACGTCCACCTCGTCGTAGAGCCGGGCCGTGGCAAAGCCGAGGGAAGCGCCCGCCTCGCCTGCCGCCCAGACGTCCACCAAGCGGTGCAGCGCGTCTTCCTTCTGCTGGAGGCCGGACTCAAACCGGGGCGAACCGGGGTTGACGCCCTCGCCGCCGCGGAAACGGTTGCGTTGGTAGCGGATGACCGGCTCGATGGCCGAAAGCAGCTTGGCGGTGGTCATGAGGCCGACCGGCACGCGGGTGCGCTTGAAGACGGCCTCGATCACTTCGCTGTGGGAATAACGCGGGATGATCACGCCGTCCTTGAGGGTGTAACCGCCGATGATGCGGCTCGCGGGCACAGTCAGGTTGAATACCGGATCGCGCGTGGAGGAAAGCTGGTGAACGAGTTTCTTGGTCGGCACCCCCCGGTCAAACGTGCCGGGATCGTTCTCTTCCAGAATCACCATGAAAGAGCCCTTGATGCGGTCGTCGGCGGATTCCACGGCGGCGGTGACGACATCGGCGAAGGCCATGCCGGTGATGAAGCGGGCGCGTTTGTCAATGTGCAGCATCGGCTCCTGGCCCTCGGCCCATTCGGCCACGCGCGCCTTGCCGCAAAGCATCCCGGTTTCCACCCCCACAAACGGGATCGGTTCCGTCAACGCAAACGCCGCGCGAATCTGGCGGCGATCTTCACCCGGCTGCTTCGGCGCAGCCATGCTCATGTAGTAATTGCGTTGTTCCGGCGTGCCGCGCTCATGAATGGGCGCAAGGCCAAGGTTGCTCGCCAGGCTGCTCGTCGCCGCCCCGGCGTCCACCCAGGCGAGCTCAAAGGAAACCAGCGCCAGCGCGAGGTTCTTGGGCCCTTCAATGAAACCACCCTGTTCGGGATCCAGCGAAGCGGCGGTGATGCCGCTCTCGTCATAAACCGCCAGCAGCGCGTTTTTCACCTCAGTCCACTCGTGGGAATTGCGCGCCCCTTCCGCCACCGCACGGGCGACCGGCCCGCGAGCTACGCTGCGTGTGGACTGCACGAGCATCGCGAGGTCGTAGCGTTCAGCGAACCCCCAGAGGATTTGGCGGATGCCGTCTCCGGGCAGGGTTTGCAGAGTGGGACAGGGGTGTTGGTTGGCTTGGCTCTCCATAAAGGGTCTGTATAAGTAAAAAGCGCGGGAACTCACCGCCCTGGATTCGGGGCGACCAGTCCGTGCGCAGTCGGATAGAAATATGCGTTTCTTGAACGGTGCGCAAGCGAAAGCCGCAGGGGAGGCAGGGCAACCGCATCTAAATTTAAAGGCCAAATCTATCAGGAACTCAGGAAATCAGGAAAAAGACAGGGGGAACATCTTCATGAGCGCGTATTTTAGCTGGGATAGGATACCCCTTTTCAAAAGGGGTGCTTTGCTTTCCCTTGCTCATTCTTTTCCTGAGTTCCTGATAGATTTTGGAAGCGCCGCCTTGCGCTGCGGCAAAATGCATGCGCAATCTTCCGTTCTGCTCTCTTGACCCGGAGGCGGTTGTGGGGTTATCTCTTGCTCACAACCTAACCCTCTCCTAGGTAACCCCTCCCCCCACTCTGCGCCCATGATCGAACTCGAAATCTACGCTGCCGGTGTTCGCGACGTGAAAATCATCCTGGAGCTTGACCATGTGCTCGAGGGCATTCCCGGACTGCGGTATAAAATCGACCGCAACCACGACATCGTTTATTTCGAGGTGGAGAAGCCGAAATTCAACGTGCAAGAGATCCTGCATGCCTTCAAGCGGCTGGGGCTGCATCCGCGCGTGGTCGGCGAAGTGCCCCAGGAACTGAACAAAAAGAAGACCCAGCTGCTGCACTAGCCCGCATATTTCATCGTTAAATTTCGCCGACGATTTTATGCGCGGCGGGGC